>JAQXIM010000083.1 GCA_029007785.1 Clostridiales bacterium
GGAAATGATGTATTTAACAGGGAAGACTTTTATCGTGTTCTTCTTGGGATTCTGGAGTCCGATGAAACCCTGATTCTTTCGACCCATTTGCTGGAAGAAGTGGATCACTTTATCGGTCGTGCGATTCTGCTTCATCAAGGCAGAATCGTAGGGGATTGCTATATGGATGATCTGCAGGAAGAGGGTACTTTAATGGATTTCGTTAAGAAAACCTATGGTTATCGGTCAGATCGTGTAGGAAAAGCACTGGCTTCTCTGGTGGAGGACGAAGTATGAGAAATAAAATCAAAACAGCCTGGTTTTTCCTGGCAGCAGCCGCAATCATAGCACTCGGGGGCGCTGCGGTGACAGGAGTTTCGGTGGATGCAAAAAAGGATGATGTCCGGGTAATCCTGCAGGATGTGGAAGGGGAGAGAGGGTATCTCAACGGCCTGACAATACAGATTCTTTCTTCCATACAACGGCAGGATGGGAAAGCTCTTCAATGGAAAACAGATTTCGTACCGGATTCCAATATCTCGGAGACAGAGTTTTCCTTTGGTATACCGGATTATCGTATAGAATCCAACCATTTAGAAGTATATATCGGTTACGACACCGGTTTTTCCGTGTACGGCTCTCTTCTTTCCGATTTTGAAGAAGAGGATATGAACAGCGGATTCCGGGAAGCGGCCAGAGGGGTTGCAGAACGGACCGGTAAGGGACGGTGCCGCAGAGAAACTCTCCATTTGAAGGATTATCAGGATTATTATTACCCGTCTGTTTCTATTTATCAGGATGACTTTTATCTTACCGGCTTTCAAAACAAGGTGATTCAGAATTATTTCCGTATTCCGGTCCGGGAAGAGGATCAGTTGTCGGTGGAAGTGATGCGTGATAATGAGGGGAATGTCTATTCTTATTCCATTGAACTGGGAAATACAAAGAATATAGATATTCCTTTGGAAGAAGCAGATGAGAGTGAAGCGATGATGATGGATGATTTGAACAGGATGGATGTCCAGACAGCATCGGCTGCCACAGAAGATGGTGTTTATATTCTGATATGGGGAAAACAGGCAGAAGAGATGGTACAGGAAGCAGATCAGGAGACAAATCATATGACAGAACCGGGATTGTGGTACCTGCCGATTTCCGTACTGCAAGAGACGGAAGAAGTGACATCGAATTCGCCGGAAGCGAAGGAGGCTGCCGGTCAGATTCAGAGTGCATGGAAACTGATAACTCCGGCAGACGACAACTGGGAATCAGCAGAAATGGAAGTTTCACCTGATGGAAATCAATTGTTTTTATACATAGAGTCGAATGGAGACTATCGAATTCAGGTTTTTGATGCAAAGACAGGAGAATGGAAACAGGATCTGACGCTGGAATTCCCAGCGAAGGATAGTATACCGCTGAATAGATATGTGATGGATGATTATCAGGTGCTCTATTATTATTGCCGGGAAGAAGAAGCCGAAAATGAAATGGATTTCTCCTGGGGATATGATGAGGAATCGGGAGAGTATTATTATACAGAGCCTGTGGAAAGTCAGGAAGATATGGTGGTTCTTGAAAAAGGAGAAGATGGAAGCTGGGAGCTTTTTCACCAGACGGAAGTAGATCGAATGGTTTTATTGGGCGAACGATATATGGATTGGTACAATCTGGAACAAGGCTTTCACTATGATCAGGGAACCTTAACAGTTCTGGGAAGCGTTGGACAAAGTGCTCTTCTTCTTGATATCTTCCGTCAGGATGGAAGTCATTACAGAGGAATTCTGATGCTGGAAGGAGGCGGCAGTCTCCAGTCTTACTATTGCAGGATGTTTTGACCGATGGTAGAATAATAAAGAAGGTTTCAATCACGCATAAATTGTCGGGAGGAGTCTGCTGTAAAGACATAACCCAGCAGGAAGCAGGCGAAAAAAGACGAACAGGTGACAGTAAAGTGAATGAACCAGTGACAGGCAAGACAGGGAAACGGAGGAAAAGAAGAGTGAGATATCCTGAATTTTTAAAACCCGGAGGAACCATCGGATTCATTGCCCCCTCTTTTGGATGCAATATAGAACCCTACTATTCTGCTTTTGAGTATGCCAGGATTCAGTGGAAGCAGGACGGTTACAGGCTCGATCCTGGCCCAAACTGTTTTGAAGGATCGGGCATCGGAATCAGCAGTACACCGCAGCGCTGCGGTCAGGAAATCATGGATTACTATACTTCGGATAAGAATGATATTCTGATTTCCTGCGGCGGCGGAGAGCTGATGTGTGAAGATCTTGATTTTGTTGATTTCTCACGTCTGGCTGAGGCAAAACCCAAATGGTTCATGGGATATTCCGATAATACCAATCTGACATTTCTGCTGACCACGCTATGTGATGTGGCATCGGTTTACGGTCCCTGTGCCGCCGCCTTTGGTATGGCACCTCGTCATCCTGCTCTTTATGATGCCATGGACATCCTAACCGGAAAAAAATGGTCAATCCATGGCTACGATCGGTATGAAAAAGAGTCAAAAAAGGATGCTTTGCACCCCCGTGCACCATACTTTGTAACGGAACCCTGTGAAAGAAAAAGCTTTCCGGCGGGAGACGTGGTAATGGAAGGACGCCTTCTGGGAGGCTGCCTCGATGTTCTGGTAAATATTTTAGGAACCCGCTTTGATCATGTTCCTGAATTTACAGAAAAATACAGTCGTGATGGTATTATCTGGTTCCTGGAATCCTGTGATCTGAACGTGATGGGAATTCGGCGGGCAATCTGGCAAATGAAAAATGCCGGGTGGTTTCGTCATGTAAAAGGCTTCCTGGTAGGACGGCCTCTGTGTCATGGGCAGAATCTCATGGGACTGGATCAGTACCATGCCGTTATCGATTTGCTGGAAGAATACCAGGTTCCCATTGTGATGGATCTGGATCTGGGACATATTCCTCCCATGATGCCCCTGGTTACCGGAAGTATGG
The DNA here is from genome assembly GCA_029007785.1 of Clostridiales bacterium. GTDB lineage: Bacteria > Bacillota > Clostridia > Lachnospirales > Lachnospiraceae > UBA3305. The sequence goes on from JAQXIM010000083.1 coordinate 2,952, forward strand.
CCAGAGCAGCTTTGAAAGGAAATGAATTCACCATCGAAATGCGGCCGGAATGATTTTGCATCTATAACAGGAAGAATCTGCCATGCAGATTCTTCCTGTTATGCAGTCAAAACGGTATTGACTAGGTTCAGAAGATTGTTCGTCCAACGGCTTCAACGAAAGCATTGATTTTACGGGGATCTTTGCCTGGAATCTGGCCGTCAAATTCCACTCCGGATGAGACGTCCACACCATCGGGATGGACAGCCTGAATGGCTTTCTGCACATTTTCCGGATTCAAACCGCCGGCCAGCAGAAAAAGCCGTTCATCCCGGGGGATTTCTCCGAGAAGATTCCAGTCGAAGACTTTTCCGCTGCCGGGTTCCTGAGCATCAAAAACAAAGCCGGCAACTTTCGGACAGGCCTGCCAGGCCGGGAACTCTCTGAGATTTCCGGCAGAGATGGCACGCAGTACAGGGAGCTTCAAACCAGCCAGATTTTCAAGAGGGAAATCTCCGTGAATCTGCACATAATCAAACCCCGAACCCTGGATTTCGGAAAGCTGGGAGACGGTGGGGGAAACCACCACAGCTACCCGGGCGATGGCGGGAGAAAGCAGGTTCATTATTTCTTTGGCTCGATCAATGGTAATATTCCGTTTGCTTTTGGGAAAAAACAAAACAAAACCGGCAAAATCTACGGGATTCCGGTTTAGGTATTCGGCTTCCTGAGGCTGAGTCAGTCCACATATTTTAATTTTCATGACAAAATCCTTTCCTGAGTTTTGCAAATTGCTCTGTCCACCGGAGTATCCGGAAATATGGCGTGGGCAGTTCATAAGTATCATAAGTATATCGCTTTTTTCAGAGGCAGAAAAGCTTTTTGAGATGTAAGGAGGAAAAATGACGTTTTTTTTTCAGTGGGAAGAAATGGTATTGCTGTGGATTCAGGAGAATCTTCGCAATGAAATTCTGACCCCTATTATGAAGTTCATTACTTCGTTGGGAAACGGAGGCATGATTTGGATTCTTTTGACGGTGATTCTGCTGATTATACCAAAGACGAGACGGATCGGATGTATGTCGGCAGCGGCCTTGATCTGTTCACTGCTGATCAATAATTTACTTTTGAAAAATCTGGTTGCCAGGGTCAGACCTTATGAATTGATTCAAAATCTTACTCTTTTGACATCACCGGCCCATGATTATTCCTTTCCATCCGGACATACGGGAAGCTCCCTGGCCGCCGGATGGGTCATGTTTCGGGAACTTCCAAAAAAATACGGCTTGTTCTTTTTGATCCTGGCTCTGGTGATTGCATTTTCCCGTCTGTATGTGGGCATTCATTTTCCCACGGATGTTCTGGCAGGTCTGTTAACTGGTTTGCTGTGCGGTGAGTTGGGACGTCAATGGATTCTGCAGATAGAAAAGCGGAAAAAGAAAGATAGGTTTTCTTAAAAAAAAGAGAAGCTTCTTAAAAGAAAGAGAAGTTTCTTGACATTTGGGAAGTAACGTGGTAATTTCATATCTGCAAGGCAGAGGAATAATAGAATACAGCAGCAGGTCATGATCTGTTGCGGAACAGCGATGAAGAGAAGGAGTATCTCACAGGAACCTCTCAGAGAGAAGACGGATGGTGCGAGTCTTTGGGGAAGGGTGAGAGAAGCAGTCTCGGAGCTTTGAACCGAAGGATGTGTTTCTGGTAGGCTTCAACGGTAATCCACCGTTATCGGATACAGTATGTTTGTACTGGTTGAGTGCAGAGGAAAACTCTGAAGTTAGGTGGTAACACGGATTGAATTCGCCCTAAGTATCGTTAAGATGCTTGGGGTTTTCTTTTTGTAAAGATAAAAAGAATCAGCCGTTCGCGCTGCAGCAGGCAGAAACATGGCAGGACATGGCAGGAATGGAAGTTCTGCTGATGCAAAGGAGGACAAAAATGAGAATGTTTGAAAAATCAACAAAATTAAATAATGTATGTTATGATATTCGCGGTCCGGTTATGGATGAAGCCAACCGCATGATTGCAGCTGGCGAAGAGATTTTAAAATTAAATATCGGAAACCCTGCTCCTTTTGGATTTCGTGCTCCCAAATCGGTAATCGAATCCATGGAGGCTCAGCTGGAAGAGACAGAAGGATATTCCGATTCCCACGGTCTGGCGTCGGCAAGGGAAGCCATATTGGAGTACTGTCAGGAGAAAAACATTCCCAATGTGGGAATGAATGACATATTCACAGGAAATGGTGTCAGTGAACTGATCACCATGAGCATGCAGGGCCTTTTAAATGATGGAGACGAGGTTCTGGTTCCTGCACCGGATTATCCCCTGTGGACGGCCTCCGTTACGCTGGCCGGAGGAAATGCGGTTCACTATATCTGTGATGAATCTTCCGATTGGTATCCGGATCTGGAAGATATGCGGAAAAAAATTTCCGGGAAGACGAAAGCGATTGTTATCATCAATCCGAATAACCCCACGGGTACCCTGTATCCCCGGGAGATTCTGGAGAAAATCGCAGATTTGGCCCGGGAGTTTGATCTGATTCTTTTTGCCGATGAAATTTATGATCGTCTTGTTATGGATGGAAAAGAACATGTAGCCATGGCATCTGTGGCACCGGATCGATTGGTGGTAAGCTTTAACGGCTTATCAAAATCCCATCTGATTGCTGGTTATCGCTGCGGCTGGATGTGTCTGGCCGGTGATAAGTCACATGCGAAAGGATATGTGGAAGGGCTGAATTTGCTGTCATCCATGAGACTTTGTTCCAATGTTCCGGCCCAGTCATTGATTCCGGCAGCCATGAAAGAACGGGAAAGTACGGAGGCCATGCTGGCTCCCGGCGGAAGAATTTATGAACAGAGAGAATATGTAACCAGGGCCTTGAATGATATTCCCGGAATTTCTGCAGTGAAGCCTCAGGCTGCTTTTTACATATTCCCCCGGATTGATACGAAAAAGTTTAACATTTGTGATGATGAAAAATTTGTCCTCGATTTTCTGAAAGACAAACATATTCTTCTCACCCATGGAGGCGGTTTCCATTGGGAGGAGCCGGATCATTTCCGGGTAGTATATCTGCCGGATGTGGATACGCTGAAAGTTGCATGTGATCGTTTGGGAGATTTCCTTTCCTATTACCGACAGAAAATCTGAACAGACTTCGGAACAAAGAAGAATCGGCCGGTATCAAAAAGGAATCGACGAAAAATTCTCCGAAAATCCGAGAAAAAAAGGGAGTGTTGTCTTCTATAAACAGACAATATATAATTGTGTCAATTATTGCGGCGAAACTTAGTTGAAATATCAGATAACCATGACTATAATGAAGCCATCGCTAATTTGATGGGAGGATGTTATGGGTAAGCTGAATGTCGCAATTGCTGACGATAATGAGAAAACTGTGGGAAAGCTGACAGATTTGGTGCGTTCGGAGCCTGATTTTCAGGTGATCGGAACGGCAGGAAACGGAGAGGATACTCTTCGGCTGATCCGAGAGGCCTCACCGGATGTGGTTCTCCTCGATTTGATTATGCCGAGGATGGATGGGCTTTCCGTCATGGAAAAGGTACGCGAAGATAATACGCTGAAAAAGAAACCGGCGTTTATCATTATCACTGCAGTTGGACACGAAGGTGTGACGGAAGATGCTTTTCGCCTTGGGGCCAATTACTATATCCTGAAACCTTTCGATGGAGAATTGGTGATGAGTCGAATGAGGACTCTGGCTGGAAGATCTGCCCAGACAGTGAAAGAGCATCGTTCCATGAACGGCTGTACCAGCAGAGAAGAGTATCTGGAAGCCAATCTGGAAAATGATGTAACCGATATGATTCACGATATGGGAGTACCGGCACATATTAAAGGATATCAGTACTTGCGGGATGCCATTATTCTGTCTGTGGAAGATATGGAAATGCTGAATTCGATTACCAAGGTGCTGTATCCTACCATTGCCAAACGCCATAAGACGACGGCAAGCCGAGTGGAGCGGGCCATCCGCCATGCCATTGAAGTGGCCTGGGGACGAGGAAATATGGACACCATTAATGCCATGTTTGGATATACCATCAATTCCGGAAAAGGAAAACCTACGAACTCAGAGTTTATCGCTCTTTTGGCCGATCGAATTCGTTTGAATTACCGCAGCGGCAGAAGGGCCTGAAAAGGCAGAAGAATACTGACAAGTATAAATCTCCGTTCCATATCTGTTTTGGATGGACAAAGAAAACGGTTATACCATGCAATGAAAAACCTGCATAGTATAACCGTTTTTTATCCCTTGCTATCGATTGGATAGAACAAAATGACAGCTTCAGGAAGTATAGAATTTACAGCATTTCATCGTAAAGAGCCGCATACTTGGCAGCGGAAGAGTTCCAGGAGAAGTCCTGAGCCATACCGCGGTCAACAATCTGATTCCAGCGTCTCTTATTGTCAACAAAAACACTCTTGGCAGAACGAACCGTATCCAGCATCTCGTGAGCATTGTAGTTTGCGAATGAAAAACCGGTTCCCGTATTTTCATACTGATTATAAGCTTCTACCGTATCCTTCAGACCGCCTGTTTCACGGACAATCGGAACCGTTCCGTAACGAAGACTCATGAGCTGACTGAGGCCGCAGGGTTCGAAGAGGGAGGGCATCAGGAAAGCATCACAGGAAGCATAGATTTTGTGGGAAAGTTCGTTGGAATAGAAAATATTAGCCGAAACCTGACGGGGATAGAGGGAAGCATAACGTTTGAAAAGCTCCTCATATTTCCATTCTCCGGTTCCGAGAACAACAATCTGAATATTCTCTTCCACCAGTTCATTCATGACACGCTGAATCAGATCAAAACCTTTCTGATCTGTCAGACGGGAAATGATTCCAACCATCATGACGCCGGGATCGGCAGCCAGGCCCAACTCTTTCTGAAGAGCCGCTTTATTCTTCTTTTTCTTCTTACGAAAATCATCTGCCGAGAAATTCTGCTCGATGAGAGGATCGGTCATGGGATTCCATTCTTCATAATCCAGTCCGTTGACAATACCTTTCAGTACATTGGAACGGGCCCACAGAAGACCCTCCAGTCTTTCTCCATAGAAGGGAGTTTTGATCTCTTCCATGTAGGTTTCGCTGACCGTGGTTACCCGATCAGCATATACAATACCGCCTTTCAGATAGTTGGCATCGCCGTAGGCTTCCAGCTTGTCCGAAGTGAAGAGATATCCCGGAAGGCCGGTGATTTCCCGGATTTTATCGATGGAATAATTTCCCTGGAATCGAAGATTGTGAATGGTCATCACAGACTTCATATTGCTGTAATATTCATCTGCAGCAAACTGGGTCTTCAGATAAACGGGAAGGAGTCCGGTATGCCAGTCGTGGCAGTGGATAATATCCGGCTGAAACTCGATGGAAGGAAGAATGGCCAAAGCTGCTTTGCTGAAGAATCCGAATTTTTCCAGATTATACAAATGATCTCCATAGGGAGTGCTTCCGCCAAAGTATTCTTCATTATCAATGAAATAGTAGAGAACTCCCTGATAATTCAGTTTCAGAATTCCTACATAGCGGTTTCTTCCATTATAGTACATATAGAAATGGGTAACAAATTCCATGCGATTTCGGTAAGTCTCGGAAATGCAGAGATATTTGGGAAGAATTACTCTGGCATCAATTTCTTCCGAATCAAAAGCTTTGGGAAGAGAACCGATTACGTCAGCAAGACCGCCGGTTTTGATAAAGGGAACACATTCTGATGCGACAAAAAGTATTTTTTTCATAAACTTACCTCCTGCTAAGGGACAGGCTGGATTGAATAGGCCGTAGGTTGGAAAACAATCCATGTACTGTTCTTGAAATATGTAAATAATCTGATCGGCAACCGGAAACGGAAGAGTGATTCCGGTTTCATCTGCCTTCCAACCGGAAAAGATGTCCGGCGGAAGGTTTTAATCAGGTATGCGAATGATTAATAGTGAATGACTTCTTCGGCGGAACGGATTCTCTCGATAACAGGAGCTGCCGCTTCCGAAGCAAAGAATTCGTAAGTACTCTGGGGAACAAGATCACGAATCTCTTCCAGGCGATCTTCCTTTATGGCAAGGCGAACATGGGAAGCACTGATGGGGGTTTCTCCATCTGTTCGGCGAGGAACAATGTGGCAGGCGATACCGCCGGCTTCCAGTTCTTCCTTCATGATTTTATTATAAATGCCGGTAACCTGACTGAAAGGTTCTTCTCCCACGTAACGCTGGTTGATGCCAAGGGCATCGGCAATGCGTTGGAATACCTGAATGTCCAGCCGGGCATGGGATTCAATTACCACATCCGAGTCCTTCAGAAAATAAGAAGGGAAAGTGGCATTGGAAATGATATAACTGCCGGTGGCGTGATAAACCAGATTATTCAGGTGAGCAGATCCTTTTTTTACCAGATCGTATCGAACGGAAAAAGGAACCAGAGATACGTCTTCCGATACAACAAAAACATGAACCACATCGTTCTCACGAGATGCTTTCTCCAGCAGATACTGATGACCCAAAGTAAAAGGATTCGCGTTCATAACAACGGCGGCAACCTTTTCACCGGGACGGCTTTCCTTTTTAAGATTTCCCAGATAGTTTGAAAATCCGGTACGGCGGTTTTCCATGAAAACAACCTTTCCGTCAACCCGGGCAATTTCATAAAAGCCCAGATCATGGAAAAACTTGGCGCTGTTGCATTTGGTGTAAAGAAAAAGCTCCAGATTGCCGTGTTCATATTGATATGTTGTCAGATGGGTTACCACCTGATTCAGGAGTCCTTCGCCCTGATGGTTCGAATCAACAGCCATACAACGCAGTGTATTTTTAAAACAGGAGCCGGTGGCCACCAGGTTATAATCATCATCGAAGAGACCTACACTGTAGTCCAGATTTTTGTCCCTTTCAATACCTTCTTTTTCCAGAAGAGCATCCATAAGACGGATATTTCTCTTGTCGGTGGGCCGAATCTGACTCAAAGAATATTCGCACATTTTATTGCCTCCTTGCAGCTGGCCTGATATAAGTGTTATAACAGGCCATCATGCTTTTTTCTTTAATTATGATATAACGTCATACATTTTAATTAAAACAATGCATGATCTTTCTATCTATTATAGAAGAAAAACGTAGACTTGTAAATGAGGATTGTCAGACATTTTTCTGTTATCCCTCTTTTCATGACCTGAGAGGGGATGGTTTGGTTCCGGAGCAGCCCCGGCAGGCTCCGGAAGGTATATTCAGTTGGTAAATAAAATAATACAAAGTGGAGGAATGAAATGTATTTTTTCCAGCGGATTGACAGGGAAGGGGCAGGGTGCTAGAATAAAACCGATTGTAAATTGGAACATAACCGGACGATGCGGCATAAGCATTTGCCCGGTTTTCCTATACAGAAGCAGGAGACAGTAATGGAAATCGGAACAGGGCTGGAGCGGCTTTATGTGCAGAAAAACAATAAAAAACTAGCTTATGGATATACTACCGGCAGCTGTGCGGCGGCGGCAGCTCAGGGGGCGTCCAACCTTCTTCTGACGGGGAAAGCACCGGAAGAGATCTGTTTGATGACGCCAAAAGGGATTCGGCTCCGGCTGAAACCGGAATGCTGTTGCCGGGATGGAGAATGGGCTGTTTGTGCTGTTCGCAAGGACAGTGGGGATGACCCGGATGTGACCCATGGTATCCTTGTCTATGCCCGGGTACGACAGATTGATGGACATGAGATTGAGATCGATGGAGGTTTGGGTGTTGGCCGGGTTACCAGGCCGGGGTTGGAACAGCCGGTGGGAGCCGCCGCCATTAATCGTGTGCCTCGCCAAATGATTCGGGAAGCCGCAAAAAATGTATGTGAGGAAGCCGGATATCCGGATGGCCTTCAGATTCTGATTGAAATTCCCCAGGGCCGGGAGTTGGCTGAAAAGACATTTAATCCCAGGCTTGGAATCGAAGGCGGTATTTCCGTACTTGGCACCAGCGGAATTGTGGAACCAATGAGTGAGGCGGCTCTGATCAGCAGTATTCAGGTGGAATTGAGAATGAGATCCGCTTCCGGACTTCGATATCTGGTTGTGACTCCTGGAAATTATGGAGCCGATTATATCCGGGAGCATCTTGATTTAAATCTGGATCAGGCAGTAAAATGCAGTAATTATGTAGGGGAGACCATTGATATGGCAGTGGACTTGGGGCTGGATGGTCTTCTTTTTATCAGTCATATTGGAAAATTCGTTAAAGTAGCCGGGGGAATTATGAATACCCATTCCCGTTGGGCAGACTGCCGGATGGAAATTCTGGCTTCCCACAGTATTCTTTCCGGTTGTTCCGCCGACACGGCCGGCAGAATTCTGGGATGTCTGACAACGGACGAAGCACTGGATATTATGGAGAAAGCCGGCATTTTGGAAAAAGCAATGAAAACGGTAATGGAGAAGATATCTCAGTCCCTGGAACGTCGGTCCTACGGAAAACTGGAGATCGGCGCCCTTGTTTTTTCAAAAGAGCGAGGAGAGTTGGGACGTACGGAAAACTTTGAAAAAGTGTTTTCTCAATGCAGAAGACAGGTTTAGGAAGAACCCTGGAAAAGGAGACAGAACCATGGTACATTTTGTTGGCGCCGGTTCCGGCGCGGTGGATTTGATTACAGTGAGAGGCCAGAAACTTCTTCGGGAAGCCGATGTGATTATTTATGCAGGATCCCTCGTGAATCCGGCTCTTCTAGATAACCGAAAAGAAGACTGCTCTGTTTACAACAGTGCAAAAATGACTTTGGAAGAGGTTATGGATGTAATTCGGGAGGCAGAGAAGGAGCAGAAAACAACAGTGCGTCTCCATACGGGAGATCCCTGTATTTACGGCGCAATTCGGGAACAGATGGATCTTATGGATCGGGAAGGGATTTCCTATGATTATTGTCCCGGTGTCAGTGCTTTTTGTGGAGCAGCATCTGCCCTGAATCTGGAATATACCCTTCCGTCGGTTTCCCAGAGCGTGATCATCACAAGGATGGCGGGAAGAACACCGGTTCCGGAGAAGGAAAGCATTGAAAGCTTTGCGGCTCACCATGCCACTATGGTTATTTTTCTCAGTACCGGCATGCTGCAGGAATTGAGCCAGCGCCTCATGGAAGGCGGCTATGAGGCAGATACCCCGGCTGCCATTGTATATAAGGCAACCTGGCCTGACGAAAAATCCTTCGTATGTACAGTGGCGACACTGGCTGAGACAGCGGAGAAAAATCATATTACGAAAACGGCACTGATTTTGGTGGGAGATGCCATTGCTCATACCAACTATCAGCGTTCTGAGCTGTATCATCCTGCATTTACCACAGAGTTCCGACAGGCGACCATGTCTTCTCATGGAGAAGCAGAAAAATGAGAGTTTCCGTGATCAGTTTTACTCTTCAGGGAGGCAGGATGGCCTGCCGGATCCGTGATTGTTTTGGTAAGGGCAGCGGTGAAGAAGAGAAAAGAAAGATAGAATTGTATGCCTTGCCTAAATATGCATCGGTTCTGGGACAATGTCCTGTGGAATCCGGTCTTCAGGAATGGTGCCGGCAGCATTGGGAGACAGAAGAACTGTTGATTTTCGTCGGTGCCAGCGGCATCGCCGTGAGAACCATTGCACCCATGGTGAAGAGTAAGGTTACCGATCCGGCAGTACTGGTATTGGATGAGAGAGGGAAATTTGTGATCTCTCTTCTGTCCGGTCACCTTGGAGGCGGAAATCAGTGGGCTTTGGAACTGGCAGAAGGACTCTCTGCCATACCGGTAATTACCACAGCAACCGATGTGGAAGGAAAATTTGCAGTGGATGTCTGGGCAAAAGAAAACAGGCTGGCCATCCATTCCATGAAAACGGCGAAAGCTGTGTCGGCAGCAGTTCTCCATGGAAAGCCGGTAGGTTTTTACTGCGAGGGAGAAATTCTGGGAAATCTTCCTCCGGAACTGGAAGAAGTGACAGATCCGAAAGCCTGGCTTGCCGGGAGCAGCGGATCGGATAAAACAAGCATGGAGCGAAATGAGAGTGGGATTAGGGCAGAACAGGGAGAAGAGTCTGAAGGACAGAAACCGGGAATGCTGGTGGCAGTGACTCCCTGCTGTCCGGACTATTTGTCAGAACGGGTACTTTGGCTGATTCCCCGATGTATGGTTCTGGGGGTTGGCTGCCGAAAAGAAACATCCTGTGAAATCCTGGAAAAACAGGTAAGCGGATGGCTGAAAGAAAATGGAATTCCATGGGAAAGCATCGTTCAGGCTGCTTCCATTGATTGGAAGAAAGAAGAGACCGGCATTCTGGAACTTTGCAGTTACCATGATATACCTTTTTCAACCTATTCTGCAGATGAATTGATGAATATCCCGGGAGATTTTTCTTCCTCGTTGTTTGTGAAGAGAACGACCGGTGCGGATAATGTTTGTGAAAGATCTGCCGTCCTGGCATCGAAACAGGGAAGGCTGAGAATGGTGAAGCAGGCAGGAAACGGCGTCACAGCAGCAGCGGCAGAAAAGAGATGGAGGGTTCGATTTTGAATAAACTGACAGTGGTGGGCATCGGCCCGGGAGCCTATGAACTGATGACAATCAAAGCGGCAGAAACTCTGCGGAATTGTGATGTGATTGTAGGGTATACCGTTTATGTGGATCTGGTAAAAGAGCATTTTCCAGGCAAAGAGTTTCTTACAACACCGATGAAAAAGGAAGTGGAACGCTGCCGCCTGGCCTTTGAAGAGGCCGGAAAGGGAAAAAACGTGGCCATGATCTGCAGCGGAGATGCCGGTGTCTATGGAATGTCGGGTCTGATATTGGAAATTGGCCAGGAGTTTCCTGAGGTTGCCGTTGAGATTGTGTCTGGCGTCACAGCTGCCATTGGCGGAGCTTCCGTTCTTGGTGCACCTCTGATTCATGATTTTGCCGTAATCAGTCTCAGCGATCTTCTGACTCCCTGGGAGAAAATCGAGAAGAGGCTGTCGGCTGCAGCGGAAGCGGACTTAAGTGTGGTTCTTTACAATCCTTCCAGTAAGAAGAGAAAGGATTATCTGAAAAAGGCCTGTGAAATCATGCTTGCCTGGAAAGATCCGAATACAGTCTGCGGAACGGTAGTCAATATCGGACGAGAAGGAGAACAGGCTTCTCTTTATACGTTGGCTGAATTGAAAGATACACCGGTGGATATGTTCACTACCGTATTTGTCGGAAATTCTCAGACGAAAGTGATTGATGGAAAGATGGTAACTCCCAGAGGATATATTATATGAAGAAAGTTTTGATTTTTGCCGGTACAACAGAGGGCCATACCCTGGCAGAGTTGTTGAATCGATATGAAGTACCGATTCATGTATGTGTTGCCACCGAGTATGGTGAGAAGGTTCTGGATGATAGTCTGGCAGATAAAGTAACAGTAGGACGTCTCGATGCAGTTCAGATGGAGCAGATGATTCGGGAGCAGGAAGCAGATGTCGTAGTGGATGCTACCCATCCTTATGCCGTAATTGTATCCCGGAATATTGTACTGGCCTGTCAGGCCGCCGGCGTCTCCTATTATCGTTTGCTTCGCCAGTCGGAGGAGGAACTTGCCAATACCTTAAAGGATTGTATCCAGGTGAACAGTGTGGATGAGGCGGTGGAATATCTCATGGACCATCCGGGACGGGCTCTTTTGACCACGGGAAGCAAGGAATTGGAAAAATATACGAAAGTCCCGGATTATAAAGAAAGATTTGCTGCCCGGGTATTGTCCACCCCGGAGGTGGTAGCTGCCTGTCAGCAGCTTGGTTTTGAAGGAAAAAATCTCATTGCCATGCAGGGACCGTTTTCTGAAGCCATGAATATTGCCATGCTCCAGCAAACAGGTGCCCGATATCTGGTTACTAAGGAATCCGGTAAGGAAGGGGGATTTTCGGATAAGGTTCAGGCTGCGAAAAAGGCCGGAGCCCAGCTGATTCTTATTCGCCGTCCCTCCCATGAAACCGGCTATACCATGATGGAACTGGTGGAGAAGCTTTGTCCCGAGGCAATGTCAGAATGGAAAGAGATTGATCTGATTTCAACCGAGCCCAGAAGAATCACCTTACTGGGAATCGGTATGGGAAGCTCCGGTCAGTTGACCTGGGAAGCCATTCAGGCCTGTCAGAAGGCAGATGTGGTAATCGGAGCCAAACGAATGCTGGAGACCCTTCGTACCTTTGGAAAACCGGAGTTTGAGTCCTACAAAAGTGATGAAATCCTGAATTTCATCCATAGAAATCCTCAGTATCATCGGGTTGTGATTGCTTTATCCGGAGATGTGGGATTTTACAGCGGAGCCAAGAAACTTTTGGAAGGAATGGATGATGACCGGGTAGAAGTTTTCTGTGGTATTTCTTCGGTGTCCTATTTTTGCTCCCGTCTTCATATGGCCTGGGATAATGTTTCCATAGTCAGTCTCCATGGAAGAAATGGAAATCTGGTGGCAGCGGTACAGGCCAATGAGAAGGTATTTGCTCTCGTAGGCGGTGTGGATGATGTAAAAACCATTTGCCGCCGTCTGATGGAATATGGCCTGGGTGATGTGAAGATCTGGGTGGGAACCAATCTTTCTTATCCGGAGGAACAGATTTGTCATGGAACACCGGAAGAACTGCTTTCCCTAAATACAGAAGGCCTTCACGTGATTTTGGTGGAAAATCCCAGGGCATCCGCATATGTAGCCACGCCGGGAATTTCGGATGATGATTTTATCCGTGGTCAGGTTCCCATGACAAAGGAAGAAATACGAACCATATCCATCAGCAAGATGAAATTGACCAGAAATTCTATAGTTTACGATGTGGGAGCAGGAACCGGATCGGTGGCTGTAGAGGCAGCGAGACAGACCGTGGATGGTCATGTTTTTGCCATTGAGAAAAATCCTGAGGGAATTGCTCTGATTGAACTGAATGCAAGAAAGTTTGGAATCACAAATCTGACTCCGGTAGAAGGACTGGCTCCCGAGGCAATGAAGGATTTGCCGATACCAACCCATGCTTTCATTGGAGGTTCCTCCGGCAGTCTGATTCCGATTATGGAAGCCTTAAGACTGAAAAATCCGGGTATCCGTATGATTGTCAATGCCATTTCCCTGGAAACGATTGGGGAATTGATGGATTACTGGAAGAAAAATCCGCCGGTTCATCAGGACGTGGTGGAAATTTCCGCCGCCAAGGGAAAAGAAGTTGGTTCCTACCATATGATGATGGGAAGAAATCCGGTACTGATTGCTGCATTTGATTACCAGTAAAGGTGGTGAGTGATCCAAATGAAAGCACCCCGAGTGATGATTGCCGCTGCTTCCAGTGGAAGCGGCAAAACCTTAATTACCTGCGGAATTCTGCAGGCTCTCTGTCAGAGAGGGATGGTGGCTGACGCCTTCAAATGCGGACCGGACTATATTGATCCTATGTTCCATACCAGGGTCATAGGTACACCCTGCAGGAATCTGGATCCTTTTTTCTGTGATGAAGAAATGCTGCGTTATCTGTTTTTGCGGAGTGCTTCCCGGTTTACGGTATCAATTCTGGAAGGTGTCATGGGATACTATGATGGCGTGGCAGGGACTTCTCTTCATGGATCTTCCTATGATCTTGCCCGGATTACAAAAACTCCGGTGGTTCTGGTTGTCAATACCAGAGGAATGAGCCGTTCTATTGTTCCTTTGATTCAGGGGATGGTTCGTTATCGGGAAGATTCCCATATCTGCGGTGTCATTCTGAATCGTATGAGTCCTTCTCTTTACCCGGAAATCCGGGATATTGTGGAAGAGGAATGCGGTATAAAAGTTCTTGGATATGTTCCTCCGGTTCCTGAAGCCGTGATTGAAAGCCGTCATCTGGGATTGGTTACACCGGAGGGCGTTGCCGATTTGAAAGAAAAACTTGATAAAATGGCAGAAGTCCTGAAAAACTCTGTGGATCTGGATGCACTTCTGGCCTTGGCTGATGCGGCAGAAGACCTGGAATATCGGACACCGGCAATTCCGGATCCTCTGGGCGATAAAAAAGGGCAGGTAAGAATTGCAGCAGCAAGGGATGAAGCATTCTGTTTCTATTATGAAGATAATCTGGATCTTCTTCGTCAGATGGGAGCAGAAATTGTTGAGTTTTCACCTCTTCGTGATTCCTGCCTCCCGGATGGCATTCATGGACTGATTCTGCCCGGCGGTTATCCGGAACTTTTTGCGGATGTTTTGGAAAAGAATGAATCCATGCGCCGATCCATTTACGAAGCGGTTCGAAATGGTCTTCCCAGTCTTGCCGAGTGCGGCGGGTTTATGTATCTTCACCGGGAAATGGAAGATATGAAGGGAAATGTGTTTCAGGGAGTCGGCCTGGTGGATGGGAAAGCTTACAGGACAGAGAAACTGGGCCGTTTTGGTTATATCACTCTGACTGCAAACAGGGATCAGATACTGGGGAAAACGGGAACAAAACTGCGGGCCCACGAGTTTCATTATTTTGACAGTACCAGCTGCGGCGACAGTTTTCATGCCCAGAAACCCTCTCGAAAAAGGAACTGGGATTGTATTCACGGAGAAGAACGCTGTGCCTGGGGATTTCCCCATCTGTATTTTTATTCCAATCCGGAGGCTGCTTCTCATTTTGTGGAAGCCTGTGCTGATTACAAAAAAGAACAGGCGGATAAAGAAACATAGCAGGAAGATAGAAACAGAAAATGAGAAGAGACAAAAGAATTGTGTAAAGAGCGTAAGCTTTCAGGAGGTAGAGAATGACTTTAGACGAAGCACGAAAGAGTATCGGACCGGTTAATAAGAACGCAGAGGAGGCAGCTTGGCAGCATTGGGACAAGATTGCAAAACCTCTTAGAAGTTTGGGAAAACTGGAAAAGGGAATTGTCCGGATTGCCGGTATTCAGGGTACACCGCAGGTAGATGTGAAAAAGAAAGCACTGATCATCATGTGTGCAGATAATGGTGTGGTGGAGGAAGGGGTAACCCAGACAGGCCAGGAGATTACTGCTCTGGTGGCGGAGAATTTTCTGGACAATAAAACATGTACCACTATTATGGCAGCTTCCTGCGGAACCGATCTCTTTCCTGTGGATATCGGAATGGTGACGGACACCCGGGTAGATCGATCCGAAAAGATCGCATACGGAACGGCCAATATACGAAAAGGCTCCGCCATGACCAGGGAACAGGCTATTCGGGCAGTGGAAGTCGGTATTCATAAGGCGGAAGAATGTGTTCGTCAGGGATATCGTATTTTGGCTACCGGTGAGATGGGAATCGGTAATACTACCACCAGCAGTGCTGTGATTTCCGTTCTCCTTGGAGTTCCGGTGGAAATGGTGACAGGAAAAGGGGCCGGACTTTCAGATAAGGGTTTGGATCGAAAGATACAGGTGATCCGGGATGCCATCGAATTCAACCAGCCGGATCCGAAGGATGCTCTGGATGTGGTAGCCAAGGTGGGCGGTTTTGATCTGGCCGGACTGGCCGGTGTCTTTCTTGGCGGTGCTGCTCTTCGGGTTCCCGTTGTCATTGATGGATTGATTTCTGCAGCAGCCGCTTTGATTGCTCAGCGGATATGTCCGGAATGCGCCTCCTATATGATGGCCTCCCATGTTTCCAGAGAACCGGCGGGAAGACTTGTTTTGGAAGCTCTGAAAATGGATCCATGGCTGGATTGTGAGATGTGTCTGGGAGAAGGTTCCGGAGCTGTTGCCATGTTCCCTCTTTTGGATATGGCAGCCTTGGTATATTCGTCCATGGAAACCTTTGAAGGCATTCATATGGATGCCTACGTACCTCTTTAAAAAGTAAAGAGAAATTCGGGGAAAAACGGATATTCCGGATATCATAAGATAGGAAGGACGTAAAAAGAATCATGTGGATTGTGGTGACCGGAGGAAGCGGAAGCGGTAAGTCTGCTTTTGCAGAAGAAAAGGCCATGGAACTGGAGCCGGAAGAAAAGATATATATTGCGACCATGGAGCCTTATGATGAGGAGAGTTTTCGAAGAATAAAGCGCCATCAGCAAATGCGGAAGGAGAAAAAATTCAGAACCCTGGAATGTTATCGTCATCTGGAAAAGGCTAAGATAGAGCCGGAAACTACAATTCTTCTGGAATGCATGTCAAATCTGGTTGCCAATGAAATGTTTCATCCGGAAGGTCGGGGGGAAAAGTGCGGAGATGCCATATGGGAGGGACTGGTTCATCTTTCCTCCCGCTGCCGCAATCTCGTTGTTGTGACCAATAACGTATTTGACGATGGACAGCAATATGATGAGGGGTCCATGAGATATCTGGAGATTCTGGCAGATATTAACGAACGAATGGCTGCGAGGGCGGATGGCTTTTATGAAGTTGTCTGTGGAATTCCTTTGGCCTGGAAAAAGGAGCAGAAATGATACTGATTACGGGAGGAGCCTTTCAGGGAAAGGGGACATTTGCCCGTTCCCTGGGAGCAGATATATTGGAAAAGGCCGGCAGCCGGGAAACAGTGAACCGGGATAGAATTCCGGAAGCCGACGGAAGATTCTGTGAAAGCAGTGAGGCGGAAAACGCCATGGTTTGGAATTATTTTACGGAATGGCTTTGCAGAAAATGGAAAGCCGGGGAACCCTGGGAGCAAGAGCTGGAACAGGTTCTTACCGTTAATCCGGAAATCATTCTGGTTACCCGGGAATTGGGATGCGGATTGGTCCCCATCGATGCCTTTGATCGCAGCTTCCGGGAAAATCACGGACGGCTCTGCTGTCGTCTGGCAGAGAGAGCCAGTGAGGTATATCGTGTCAGCTGCGGTGTAGCAATGAAAATCAAAGGAGACGGAAGAGGAACAGAGGTATGCTGATCAATTCGGGTATAGCGTTGGTATTAGGTTTTTTTCTGGACTGTATTTTTGGCGATCCTCATTGGCTTTACCATCCGGTTCAGGCCATGGGATGGCTGATTACTTTCTGGGAAAAGACACTTCGCCGGATTTTCCCTGACAATAAAAAAGCTCTTCGGACAGCCGGTGTTTTTCTTGTCATTCTGGTTATTATTTCTTCCCTGTCTCTGCCTGGACTTTTGCTGTGGGGGGCTTACCGTCTTTCACGTCCTCTTGGTATTCTGGTGGAGACGGTATTTTGCTATCAGATGCTGGCAGCCAGAAGTCTTCAGAAAGAGAGCGGACGTGTAGCGAAAGCTTTGGAAGAAGGTCTGGATCAGGGACGATATGCGGTTTCCATGATTGTGGGACGAGATACGGAAAGACTGTCGGAGGAAGGTGTAGTGAAAGCTGCCGTGGAGACGGTGGCGGAGAACACCTCCGATGGGATTGTCGCTCCCATGATGTTTATGGCAATTGGCGGCGGTTTGCTGGGATATTTTTATAAGGCAGTAAACACCATGGATTCCATGGTGGGATATCGAAATGAGAAATATCAGTATTTGGGGACGGCAGCGGCCAAACTGGACGATCTCTGCAACTGGATTCCTGCAAGAATATCTGCCTGGCTTATGATTGGGGCATCATGGATTCTGGGAATGGATAGTAAACAGGCATTTCGAATCTATAAGAGAGACAGACATAATCATGCCAGCCCAAATTCGGCACATACAGAGGCTGTCATGGCCGGTGCCCTGGGAGTTCAGCTTGCCGGAGATGCCTGGTATTTTGGAACGCTTCATAAAAAGAAAACCATTGGAGATTCTGGACGGCCTGTGGAGAGGGAAGATATTTTTCGTGCTCATCGCCTCATGTATGGAACGGCCATATTGAGTCTGATTTTTATGGCAGGACTTCGTTTTTTCGCAGCGTTCTGTCTTTTTCGATAGTATTTATCCCAGCATCAGGATACAAACTGCTCGACAAATGAGTCTTTCATTGATTTTTTAGTGCTTCAAACAAAAAAGTGACAGAAACAATATAGAATTCGTTATTGGGAAGTAATTTGCAGAAAAGAAACGGGAGGAAATCATGCATATTCATGGAGGAGATATTTACAGCAGAAAAATTCGAATGGATTTTTCCGCTAATTTGAATTTTCTCGGTATGCCGGAATCAGTGGCTCAAGCCGCCTGTCAGGGTGTTCTTATGTCGGAACATTATCCTGACGTTCACTGCAGAGAGCTTCGTTCCGCCATTGCTGCCAGAGATCATGTGGATTCCCAATGGATTCTCTGCGGAAATGGAGCGGCAGATCTGATTTATTCCCTGGTATTGGCGGAGAAACCAAGGAAGGCCGTGGTGTGCTGTCCCACCTTCCATGAATATGAACAGGCTCTGGAGACAGTAGGATGTGATATTTGTTGGGTCATGCTGGAGAAGGAGGAAGATTTTCGATATACGGAACGGATTCTGGAAGCCATCACTCCGGATACCGATCTTTTGGTGCTCTGTAATCCCAATAATCCCACCGGACAGATTTTGCCGACGGAACTTCGGGATTGTCTTCTGGAACGATGTCGAATCTGTCATACCCGTTTTTTGCTGGATGAGTGCTTTGTGGATTTCCTTCCGAATCGGGAAGAGAATACGGCAGTGAATTTGCTGGAAGCTTTTCCGGAACTGATTATATTAAAAGCCTTCACAAAACTATATGCCATGGCAGGTCTGCGTCTGGGATATGCTCTGTGTACGGATCAGAGTCTTATCCGGCGGATGCAGGAAGTCTCTCAGCCCTGGAATGTTTCGCTTCCGGCTCAGCAGGCAGGTGTGGCTGCCTGTGGAGAGTCAGAATACGTGAAGAAGTATCGCCGTCTGCTGGCGGTGGAGAGAGAACGTCTTCGCAATGCCTTTGAAGAACGGGGAGCTCGTGTGTATGGGTCTCAGGCAAATTATATTTTCTTTCAAAGCAGGGAAGACTTAGGGGAACAGCTATTAAAGCAAGGAATTTTGATTCGGGATTGTTCCAATTACCGGGGACTTGGTCCGGGATACTTCCGGACTGCGGTTCGTGGGGAAGACGAAAACAGAGAATTAATTCGCAGTTTGGATCGGTTGGGAAATCTGGCCGGTACTGTGGAGTAGGAGAGAAAATCATGGCGAAAGCAATTATGATACAGGGAACCATGTCCAATGCAGGAAAAAGTCTTCTGACGGCAGGTCTTTGCCGGATTTTTTATCAGGATGGTTATCGGGTGGCTCCCTTCAAATCCCAGAATATGGCACTGAATTCTTTTATCACCAGAGAAGGTTTGGAGATGGGCAGAGCCCAGGTTATGCAGGCGGAAGCAGCCTGTACGGAACCTTCGGTTCGGATGAATCCGATTCTGTTAAAACCCACCAATGATGTGGGTTCGCAGGTGATTGTCAATGGCGAAGTCCGGGGAAATATGAGTGCCAGAGATTATTTTCGATATAAAAAAGAGTTGATTCCCGAAATCATGAAGGCCTACAACAGTCTGGCAGAAGAAAATGATATCATTGTTATTGAAGGCGCCGGAAGTCCGGCAGAGATCAATCTGAAAAGTGATGATATTGTCAATATGGGAATGGCAAAAATGGCCCATGCACCGGTTCTTCTGGTGGGAGATATTGACAGAGGAGGCGTTTTTGCTCAGCTGATCGGAACCATAGTTTTACTGGATGAGGATGAACGACAGATGGTGAAGGGAACCATCATCAACAAATTCCGGGGAGATAAGACCATTTTGGATCCTGGAATTGAGATGCTGGAGGAACGTTCCGGAATTCCGGTGGTGGGTGTAGCCCCCTATATGCATATTGATGTGGAAGATGAGGACAGCCTGTCAGAACGTCTTACCGGAAATGTCCAGGCAGATCTTATTGATATTGCAGTGATTCGGCTGCCGCGGATTGCAAATTTTACCGATTTTAATCGATTGGAAGCTCTTCCCGGTGTATCTCTTCGCTATGTTCAGCAGGTGGGAGAGCTGGGAAATCCGGATCTGATACTCCTTCCCGGAACGAAAAATACAATGAGAGATTTGCTTTGGATGAGGCAGAATGGTCTGGAAGCATCGATTCTTAAAGCAAATCAGAGCGGAATACCTGTGTTTGGAATCTGCGGAGGCTATCAGATGCTGGGAGACTCAATTTCCGATCCGGAAGGTGTGGAAGAAGGAGGAATCCTCCGGGGTATGGGTCTGCTGCCTATGGATACGGTATTTGCCGGGGAAAAGACGAGAACGAGAGTGGAAGGAACGATTGGTTCGCTTCCCGGTGTTTTTTCCGGCCTGGAAGGCCTGAAGGTGGAAGGTTATGAGATTCATATGGGAGTGACTACCTGGAAAGAAACCGGTCATGCATTGACCAGGCTTACTGACGCGGTTTCCGGTCAGTCAAAGGAAGACGGAGGGTGGTACGGCAATACCGGAGGTTCTTATGTCCATGGATTTTTTGACTGCCAGGAGATTGTCAACGCCATTGTGTCTGGGCTGGCACAGAAGAAAGGCATTGTTTTGGAAGAACTTGGTCAGACGGATTACGAGACTTACAAACAGAAACAGTATGACATTCTGGCAGATACCCTTCGCCGCCATCTGGATATGAAAAAAATTTATCGGATTCTGGAGGAAGGACTTTCTTGAATTAAACTCAGCAGGAATGGAATCGTTTATCATAAAAATGAGTATGAAGATCCATCATGAAAAAATAAAAAGAATTATCTTTGCAGGAGAGAGACGATGAAGACAAAATTAGAACGGGTTCTTCCCATGGACATAGAAAACAGAAGCTTTGAGATTATTACCGAGGAATTGGGCGGCCGCAGATTTTCGCCGGAACAGGAACCGATTATCAAACGGGTGATTCATACGACCGCGGATTTTGATTATGCAGATAATCTTGTTTTTACACCGAACGCTGTTCGGTCTGCCATGGATGCCATTCGCCAGGGTGCTTGTATTGTAACAGATACCCAGATGGCGAAATCCGGCATCAACAAAAAAGTACTGGCTTCTTTCGGCGGAGAAGTTTTCTGTTTTATGTCGGATCCGGATGTGGCCGAGCAGGCGAAACAAAATCATACCACGAGAGCGGCAGCCTGTATGGAGAAAGCAGCTGCTTTGGGTAAACCTCTGATTTTTGCCATTGGAAATGCTCCGACAGCTCTGGTACAGCTTTATGATATGATCCTGGAAGGCAGACTGGAGCCGAAGCTGATCATAGGTGTGCCTGTAGGATTTGTAAATGTAGTAGCTTCCAAAGAAATGAT
>JAQXIM010000084.1 GCA_029007785.1 Clostridiales bacterium
ATCCAATTCCAGATGAAGAGTTCTTGTTTTATTCTGTTTCAGCAGCCAATTCATTGCTTCTTCCCTGTGAACTTCATAGGTTACTTTGGTAGCCAGGTGATAATTAATGGAACCATCCTGATTCAGAATACCATTGTCTACATATTCACTCTCACCATAAATGGTCCAATTCAGAATTTCGGCAATTTCTTCTTCCGTCATACCCTGATTGTAATACTGCTCAACCATGTATTCATAGTAGTAAATACCCTGAGCAGGAGGAGCCATGAAGTCTTTCTCACCAAGATTCCATTTGATTGCAATATGGTTTTCTGCATAAGTATTCAGCAGAGGAGAAATGATCTTCATCATATTCTGAACGCCCTCTTCCGTGGAAGTATCAATTCTCATGATAGCCAGACCGTTGCAAGGCATAAATGCAGCATAAAGTTCGGGAGCCTTGGAAATAGCTTCGTATCCGGTTAAGGAGCCGAAGGAGTTGCCGCTGTAGTAAATACGGTTAGGATCCACGCTGAAATGATCCCGGATATAGCGAACACCCTGGTTGGTATCTTCCGGTGCAAAATACTTGGCGCCGCTGGGAAGTCTGTCTACACTGCGGTAGTTTACACTCATGACAATGACATCTTCTTTAATGTAACCATCTTCCTTAGCAGTAACCCAGGCAGTGGCAGCGGAATCGTAGCAGAGGTTTGCACCCTGATTCGTGGCAGCCAGAGTTCCGTCACTGTTGTACTGTTCATCCAGTCTCAGGCCGCCGCCGCACATGGAAATAACCAGAGGATATTTTCTGGATTCGTCATAGTTTTCGGGCAGGCAGTACTGAATGATGATTTCATTCTCAAAAGGTGCTTCCAGCTGATCGTAATCACTGGGAATGGTGATGGTCTCAAAGTTCTGGAATTTAAGATCTTCGGTCTTCTCCGTCGCTTTGGCTTCCTTACTTCTGGGAACAATGGTACCATTCTCCAGTTTTACAGCTTTTTTCTGATGAACCAGAGGTTCTACATCCAGTATACCATTGGACATCACTGCTTCCTTACCATCTTTTTCATAATAATAAGAAGCAATCCACTTGGTTCCTACATAATCATCGTCCTTTGTCTCTACGATGACATATTTTCCGGGAACAGATTTCTGATCTTCCCGGGTTTCGGGCTTATCATTGGTGTATACAGCCGTAATCTCTGCATAAGCCAGGTTTTTGTTGCTGTTTTTGTAAGCACGGATGGTAAAGGTATTGTCACGGAGGCTTGCAGCATCCACAATATCACTATACTCAATGGCTACGTAAGTCAGTTTCTGACCGATTTTGGTTGCATCGGTGAATCCCTTGGTGCTTACGATCTGTTCTTCACTGGCTTCGTAAATCAGAATATCATCATCCTGCTCAAAAGCAGAAGCACTGTAGTAACGAGCCTTTACGATACCGTTTTCATCATAAACGGCACGATAATGTTTTGCAAATTCATACAGTTCAAATTCTTCGATCGGCAGACAGTTATGAGCACGGGCAGAGTTCTTACCCAGCTTCATCAAAGGTACTTCTACACCCTGGAAGGTGTCACTCCAGGTCCAGGTGGTCTGGGTTCTGTGATTATTTCGATCCATAGCCTTCACGGTACCGTCTGCTTCTGCCACATCACTTAAGGAAACGCCGTTGGCTTCCGTGTAGTATCTGGCCCAATCATCCAGCTGATTGTCTGTATCATCCCATAAGGTTCCGGAGAAGTTTACATTATCTCCAGCACCGTAGATCATATAAACAGGCATCATTTCATAGGTTCTGCCGGAGGTATCTCCAGTCATTACATCCATGAGACATCCGGAAGTGGTGGCAATAGCTGCGAAATAATCGGGATTGGTGGCTCCGAAGCCCTGAACCGTCATACCGCCCATGGACTGACCATTTGCATAGAAACGTTCCGGATCAATTCTTCCGGCATAATCTTTCTTAATCTGTTCTGCCAGCTTCTCCTGGAATTCATTGGAATCCTTGAAGGTAACAGTGGTGGAGGTGTTATAGTCTTCACATACCATAACCAGAAGGAAGCCTTCCTGATCTGCTGCATCCTGCCACTGGGTAGCATCCATAAATACCAGATCGGTCTGAGTATTACCCGGGAATACAAACATGACCGGTGCATTTTCCTGCATGTTTTCAGGTTCGTATACCATGTATTCACGGGGATGTCCGTTTACATCATCAATTACCTTGTAACAGCTTTCACCGTATACGATTCTCTCGTACAGACCATTGCTGTATGCGAAGCCGTTCTCATAACGGGTGTATGCATACAGGAAATCACAAATCTTTTCTGTCAGAGCGGCGGAAGCTTCCTGTTCCGTTTCAACGGCAACCTTGGAAATCGGTCCTGCATAGTCGGTCATCCAGCGAGTGGAATCTTCCTTCTGTGCAAATACGCTGCCGAATTCATCGTCGGGCTCTGCCGTTTCCTGACAATCGTTGACGCTCTTCCAGTAAGACAGGCTGTCCTCCGGATTGCCGCCGATATACCAGGTGGGAAGAACGGCATCCTTGTATTTCAGAAGTTCAAAGTCTTCCGGGAAATTAATCTGATTGTAGTTTCCGTTCTTTGTAGGGAATACGGTTTCTCCGATCTCTTCCAGGTAAGCTTTATCCAATCCATCGGAATCCACATAGACCTGTCCGATCACTTTCAGAGGGTTGGCGGCAGCCCAGTACTCCAGAGCAGCTCCGCCTTTTCCATAACCTGCAAAATAATGTTCTCCATATACAGAGAAATATTTGTTGGAAGAACAGAAAGCAATCGCTCCATTAATATATTCTTTTTCTTCTTCCGGGCTTCCCCAGCCATCCTTACCGGGTTCCAGAATGAAAAGTCCTTCCTTATTCGCATCGGCTTCTGCAAACCAGCCGTTCTCTGTCAGGAATTCTTCCGTATTCACTCCATCCGGTACAGCGATAATGGTGAAATAAGGACGAATCTTTGTTTCTTCCGCAATATAAACCTTTGCCGTTCTCGTTCCTGCTTCCGTAGTTACGGACTTGGAATAGTAACCGGTCATGGGAAGACGGTTGGGAACCGAATTGTCCAGAGCGGGAGGATCCATCTCATCAAGAGACTGAACCGCTGCCGTCTTATGAGCGGCGGTGGTTTCTACCTTGGTTCCATGGAAGAACAGATCACCGTTTTCCTCACGCTCCCAGGCTTTGAACCAGGACCAGAGATCGAACATCTCAGAGGGAATACAGTTATGGTTTCTTCCTGTGGTCATGCGATAACGAACCAGGGGGATACCCTGGCTGTTGTTCCAGGATTTTGCTGTTTTCACACGGCCGATTCCATTTACCGTACTGGTGGGATTATCAAAATCTGCCAATCCGTTGACTTCCAGCCAATGAGGAAGAGAAATGCTCAGATTATTGATAATATCTCCCATATCATTCTCACCAACGATCTGATAGAAAGGAACCATAAGTTCCGAAGCATCTTCACGAATGGTATTGATGGTTCCGGAAGTTCCGCCAAGGGCCGCGAAATATTCCGGCATTACCATACCAACAAAGTTCGTCATACCGGAGCCCTGAGACTGACCGGTAAAATAACGTTTCTTTGTATTGGTCTTATAAGCTGCATCTACTTCTGCAATTACCATTTTGAAGAAATCAAAATCATTCTCCAGACCATCCACGAATACACCATTCCAACCATTCCAGGTTACCTTGGTGGCTCCGTTCATCTGCTCATTCATGATAACAAGAATAAACTGATTCTCCTGAGCAACTCTCCACCACTGGGTGGCATCCAAGAATACACGATCGGTCTGACTTCCGCCGGGAGCAACGTAAACAACGGGAGCTCCGCCTTCCTGATCTTCCGCTCCCTCCGGAACGTAAACCAGATATTCACGATTGACACCATTCTGATCCAGATTCTTCAGTTCAATTCCCAGTTTTTCGTAATCCGCTCTTTCTCCCAAAGCATTACCGTTGACATAAGAGCCTTCATAACGGGTATAGTATCCCAGGAATTTGTAAGCAGCCTTGGCAAAAGCGGAATCCGTCTTTACATCATATTCTTTGGAATCCACAATAACCTTGGAACGAGCATCACTGTAAGAAGTAACAATACTGTCGGAATCCTCTCTCTGCTTATAGGTTCCATCAGCATAACTCATCTTCACACAGTCATTGGCATTTTCCCAGTAACGGATCACCCGTTTTGCATTGGCAGTCTTTTTGCTGTTGATCAGCCAAACCGGCATGGGAACTTCTTTCAGCGTAACTTCCTCGATACATTCCGACTGACGGCAAACCGTATTTCCGATTTCCGTAACAGTGGAATAGTTCAGATCACTGGCATTGACAAATACACTGCCAATAATAGAAAGACTGTTTCTCATTACGTACTCCTGCATGGCCGTTCCGCAGTCATCATAACCTACCACATAGGACTGACCAAAAACAGAATACCACTGATTGGATTTGTAGGCGGCCATAGCAGCACATACATAATCGTACTCCTCGCCGGCACTTCCCCAGCCATCCTTGCCGGGTTCCAGAACAAATAATCCTTCTCCCATTTGGTCGGCAATATCCTTCCAGCCGGAATCCTGAAGCCACTGCCAGGTATCTTCAATACCTTCCGGTGTATTCAGTACCGTAAAATAAGGACGAATGGGTGCATTTTCAGCCAGATAAACTTTGGCTGTACGTTCCACTGCATTTTCTCCGCTGCCTACCGTAATAGTCTGTTCCAGATATCCGGTCAGAGGAAGCTGATTCCCTAAGGTTACATCTTTTTCCGGAATATTTTCTGTGGTGAGTTTTAACGCATTTCCACTGTCAGCTGCCTGAACGGATGAAACCGTAAAGACAAGGCAGAAAGCGGCGATAAAACAAGCCAAGCTCTTCCATATCCAGGAAATCCTTCTTGTTTTCTCCATTTTTCTCCTCCTTTTCTTTGATGAGATTTCCATGAACCGGAATTCCCCGTACTGGAATTCTCTCCATGGCGATGCCCTGATTCGGAATGGCAGAACTCCCCTTTTCTGTCTGCCCTCCGGGAATGTATCTCTATTATTCTGTATTTCACAAAATTTCCAATCCAGGGAAATACAAAATAATACGTATATATCCTACAATGATAAATCCAGACAGTTCAATCCACACTTTTTTCTATCATCTTCGGTTTCTTGGAATTAACATGATTGATTACAAAGGTCAATTTTTGTTCTGATATTCAGGAAAAAGTCTTCTTCCATCAAAATATCAAAGGATCACGATTTTTTCATCTGGGAAGCCATGAAAAAAGGATGTGCAGCGCAAATTCGTCACACATCCCGATAATCATTGTTTTTTTATCATCAATCTTCAATTAATCCATACTTCACTTTTACCCGATCCAGTTTTTCCAACAGTGCTTCGGCTCCAAACCAAAGAAACAATACCGTTGCTGCCGCATGAACGGCATCCATGGGAAAACCAGTGATATAGTAACCCAGTATCATATTCAGATTCAGACTTTCACTGCCCCAAATCAGAGCAGAAGCCGGATTCATAATGCCGCCGTAAATCAGAAAAGTACAGATGGCACAAAAACACAGAGCGAAGTACGGGAACGGACAAGAACTCCTTTCCTGTAAAGCACACCTGCCAGAAATCCGATGATTCCCATGGCAAACATTTGCCAGGGAGTCCATGGCCCCTGAGAAAACAGAATATTAGACACCAGCATGGTGACGGCGCCAACCAGAAAACCGGTTTCTCCTCCAAAAGCCACTCCGGAAATAATAGTGACAGCCATAACCGGTTTGAACTGAGGCAGCATAAAGAAAGCCGCACGGCCTGCAATGGCCATGGCACAGAGAGTGGCAATGATAACCAGTTCCCGGGCTTTCGGTTTTCTTCCCTCAAACACAAGAAAGAAAGGCAGCATACATTCCATCAGAACGGCCAGGGCCGTAATGTAATACTGTTTTCTTTCCATATAAATCACACCGACAAAAAGTGTCAGAGGAATCAGCAGAAGAATCATGACGGAGGCCAGAACAGTACGACGGGAGAGGCGGCGTTTTTCCACCGGTGTCTGGATATAAATGGAAGGCTTAGAGCGCTTTCCAAGAAAGAAAGCTGTCAAAGCCAGAAGAAGGATAAATACGCCGTAAAACGCCAGTTGTTCCCCTCCCGTTGCCGTCATTCCGCTTTGATCCACAAATTTGCTGAGATTCTCTGATTTCGCGGAGTATAAGAATACCGCCAATGACAACAGTCCACTGATAATCGCCCCTATTTTTCTCCATCGGGGCAGCCTGGAACATTTTTCCTCCGCTTCCCTGGTTCTGAAAAATTCAGGTGCCTTTTCTGTAATCGCTTCCTTATTCTGTATTTCCCCGCCGATCACCTCCATGACATCTTCTGCTGTAACAGCCCGGGGTTCAAAATCCCGTACCATACGGTTGGCCGCCGTAGTATAAAACCGATTACCGGAAAAAAATGATCTGGGTTCCTCCACCGCAACAAGACAGCCATCAAAGAATAAACCACATTGATCTCCATACGAAGCACAAAATTCAATATCATGACTGACCATGACAATACAGACACCTCTGTTTTTCAGTTTCTGGAGAATTTCCGCCAGTTCTTTTTTAAAAGGAATATCCAGTCCCTTGGTGGGCTCATCCAAAAGAAGAATCTGAGGGGACAGAAGCAAAATTTTTGCCAAAGCTGCCCGCTGCTGCTCGCCTCCGGAAAGATCATAGGGATGACGAAGCAGTAATTCTGAAATCCGGCAAAGTTTGGCCACCTTGGAAATCTCTTCCGAATGCATTTTTTCCGGTACCCCCATCTGCTTCAGCGTATCTGCCAGATCTTCACAGACCGTTTTTTTCAGGAAAACCGTCTGAGGATCCTGAGGCAGCAGTCCCACCGCCCCTCTCACATGCAGTTCTCCCCGATACGGTTTTTTCAGTCCTCCCAACAATTTCAGTGTTGTGGTTTTTCCGCTGCCATTGCCTCCCAGGATACAAAAAAGCTCTCCTGCACGAGCAGTGAATTCAAGCCCTCTCACCACATCCGGCAATTCTCTTTCGTAGCGAAACCAGATTTCGGAAGCCTGAATTCGTTCTTCTCCCTTGGGCTGCATGGCTGTTTTTTCTGAAAGCGGACAAATTGGATGACTTTGAATATATTCAGCCAGAAACTCTCTGCCATCGTTTACGGTAATTGGACAGGACAAATCACTTTTCACGCTGCCCCAAATCCGCATGGCACAGGGCATGGCAGAAAACATACCATGGTGATTGGATTTCAGAAATCCCCCGATTTCGTCTA
The DNA here is from genome assembly GCA_029007785.1 of Clostridiales bacterium. Lineage (GTDB taxonomy): Bacteria > Bacillota > Clostridia > Lachnospirales > Lachnospiraceae > UBA3305. Next base: position 7,319 of record JAQXIM010000084.1, read on the forward strand.
CCGTTCCGCAGCACAGAATTTTGCCGCCTTCCATGACAGCAGCCTGATTGGCCAGAGGAAGGGCCTCCTCCAGACGATGCTCCGAAAGGAGTATGGTGGTTCCCAACTCCCGATTGATCTTACCCAGAGTACCAATAAACTCCGATGCGGCGATCGGATCCAGCTGGGCCGTTGGCTCATCCAGAATCAGAATCTCCGGCTGCATGGTCATCACGGAAGCCAGACATAAAAGCTGTTTCTGTCCCCCGGATAATTCGGAGACATTTTTATAATACCAGTCTTCCATTCCAAAAAATGCTGCCATTTCTGCACAGCGACGGCGAATTTCGGAAGATTCACAACCCAGACTTTCCAATCCAAAGGCCAGTTCATGCCAAACCTTGTCCGTTACCACCTGTGATTCGGGAGACTGCATGACAAAACCTATTTGAGAAGCTGCTGACACCGAATCCCGTTCCTTTACAGGCTGACCATGAAAGAGAATGGATCCGGAAATTCTGCCGTGGGGTGCCATGGCCGGCTTCAACTGACGAAGGAAGGTAGACTTACCGCAGCCGGAATGACCACAGATCACAAAAAAATCCCCTTTGTTGATCGTCATACTGACATCCTGAATGGCTGCCTTTTCCTGTTCCGGATAAAAGAAGGTTAATTGTTCGATTTGAAAGAGTTCCATACACTCTTCTCCTTTCTTTCCAGATACACCGGCATGGCACACAACATTAAGAAGGTCATTTCCATAAGAATCGTAAGCGGTTCTGCCATCACACCTCGAACACTGGGGAAATAGCGCCAGAACAGATTCCCGGAAATGCCGCCGGCCAGCAAAAACAACCCGCAAAAAATAAGAAAGCATAAAACGGTTCGATCTCTGTCCTCCCAGGAATAGATGGAATAGGCTGTACGTTTTTTCGAACCGTAGCCCCGATTTTTCATACTGTCTGCTGTCTCAATGGCATTTTCCATACTCCAGGTAACCACAATGGAAAAGCACGCCACTGCATTTTTCATTCGCTTGAGCAAACCTCCATGGTAAGTATCCCGGCCCAGGGCTCTCTGTACTTCCCGCACTGTATCGAACTGTACTTTGAACCGGGGTACAAAACGTAAAGTCATGGACAAAAGGAGAGAGAGTGCCGGAATTATCCGGCCAAACAGATAGACAAACTTATCTGATGTCATTATCTGGGAAAAACAGGCAAACCAGAGAAGAATCCCTACCATCATAATCCCTGCTGCCGCACCATACAGAATGCTCTCCAGCGTCAGAGGATTCCCTGTCGGCAGATACGTCAGGATCGTTTGACCCTCATGGGAAAAGGCCGGATTGATAATCACTGTCATCAAAAACAAGGGCAGTACACCGCGAATCAGAAATTTTACTGACTTTGCTCCATTCAGTGTCACATAATATGTTGCGGCACAGACAGCAGAAATCATAAGACAGACCGGATGCATGGAAAACATGGAAAAAGAGAGAAGTACTCCAAAATACAGAAAATTGACAGCCGGATGATAACTGCCGAAAGCATCCTGATTACGAACCAACCGAATAACCACCTCCAATATCAGCTCCCAGATCGCAGGTATAACGCCATTCCACTTTGTCCCCCTGAGCCAGCTGATAACGGGAACAGCCATAGTTGGGATACCATCCATTCACACGGTACATCCATCCGGAACCGGAGCCGCAGTCAAACTCATACAGATTGTGGATGCCTTCCACATAAGCACTGTTGTACATCGGTGTCCACGATGATTCCATATGAATATCATTTTCCTGACAGATCCGTTTCAAGACATCATAAACCGATTCTCCCTCATAAAACGTAACCGTTCTCTCAGAAAGAATCACTCCATCCGTGGGCAATACATCCAGCTTATCTTCATTCAAATCCTCCAGATTATTGAGAATGGTGGAACATTCAATAGAAAATGTACAGGTATAGGTCTGTTCTTCGTCCACATCCTGATTTTCCGGTTCCACCGGCAAAGGCTTTCCTTCCGGAACCGGATCGGTCTTATACTGATCCTGCCCTTCCTGCTTTCCATCGGATAAAACCCGGCCTCCGTCATCCTTTTCATTGGAAAGAGCCTGACCGTCGTTTGCTTTACCATCCGAAAGATAGGGATCCGTTTCCACAGCCTGCTGGGTATCTTTTTCCGGAGCAGTCGTCTCCGCTTCCAGCACCTCTGTCTTCTCTCCTTTAATATCAAACTCTCCAATCTGGGTTACAGAAAAATTCAGTACGGAGGTTTTATTTCCTGTCACCGATACCGAACACAGAGGCTCCTTTTCTCCCTTCCGATAAACAACAGCACTGTCTGCTTCCCACAAATGAGCAGAATACAGAGAAAGGACCGGCATAAAACCAAGCTCTTCCTCAGAACAAAGTCGGAAAACCAGTCGATTCTCCTTATCCTTCTCCACTTCCACTTTCAAATTCGTATCCTTTGGCTCCTGAATATCCTCTCCAAAAACCGTCCACTCGTATTTCATATCTCCGCTGATACCGTAAAAGGTAATGACTTTGTTCTCTTCCTTCAGCTTTTTAAAAATTTCAGCAGAAATGATGCCGTCCTCAGGAATCTCCATACTGCTTTCCAGAGAAATCGGCTTTGTATTCAGGCTACAGCTGCAGCATGCCGCCATACAAAGAATACATATAACAAATATTTTTATAAATCGTTTCATTTATCTTCTCCGATTACGATGCGGCCATTAATCGTTTTCAGGGTTCCTGCATTGCTGGCCAGACTTTTTGTTTCATCCACCGCAGCAAATACAGCATCTTCCAAATTCAGTTCCAGAATATCCCCTTCTCTGACACTGCCTCTCAGACGGAAATTCAGCAGAAGAAGCACATTATCCTTCTCTGCCAACAGTTCCCTGGAAAAAGCATATTTTCCTCCCGTCATATCCAGATACATGATGTTGATCACACCGGTTTCATTGGAATTTTCCACATTCACATTCCATTCCGGCAAAGCTGTGCCGGAAGAGCTTTCCGCACTACTAATGACAACATTGCCCTCATCAATCCCCAGAAATTCCAGTTTCGCCGGATCAAAACGAATACTGAAACTGGCTGCAGGATAATAATTCTCTTTTAAAGAGGATAACTGTAATTCCAGGGAAAAAGGGTCCGCCTGGGCTACGCTCATTTTTCCCGGTGTTTCCACTGTAACTGCAGGCGCGGAGGGCAAAAACCCTCCGCGGTGCAGATACAGAAAAATCAGAACAGCAATCAAAACCAGCACTCCTGCACCGATTACCATATTTCGCTTTTTTTTGTTCTTTTTTCCCTGTGTATTCATCCGATTATTCCGCCATATTCTTTACTGTAGCAGCTCGATTTACAACGGCAAAGTCACTGCCATCTACAAAGTATTCTACAATTCCCAGTGCATCAAAGGTATTGATCCGACTGTCACCGGTTACGTTGACGGCAAGAATTTCTTTATCATTGGGAGCATCCGTCTTGCGAAGCCAGAAACTAACACTGTTCAAAGCATCCTGTGCATTGATCACTCCATCCTGATTCGTATCACCAAAGGTCAGAGTCTCCGCATTGCCGGATCCGATGGTGTAATTGTCTTCCTCCACAAAGCCATCCAGTGCTTTATCGGAATCAATCATGGCCACATAAGTGGATACACCAGTCTTTGCAGTCACTGCTGCATTGTACTGCATTGCAATCGTATCCTCGCCATCCTGGTATGTAAGCTTTGTACCTTCATCCAGACCGGTTACAGCTACAACAATAGCTGTTTTCGTGGAAGGAATCAGATCTACATCATCACCGGTATAAAGAGCCATGACACTGTAGGAAAGTCCCTGTACCAGTGCTGCACTGTCAGAGGCATTGGCCGTATTGATAATCGTCTGTGTTTCTGAATCCGATTTCAGGGTCATACCGGTAATAGCCATAGAAACAGAATCCTGATCCAGTGTCTTGTTCAGTTTAAGACCGATAGTCATCAGCTCCAGAGGATAACCCTTTCCACTGTCCGTAATGGCATTTCCGTTTTGTGCATCGAAGTAAACAATACGAAGCTTGCCGGTTTCTTCCTCTGCAAACCAGGATACCTCACCGCCGCCAATCCGACTACCCATCGTAACATCCGTTACTTCAACACCTTCCGGAATCGTTACAATGCAGTCCAGTAGTCTGTTGTCATCCATGAAACCATTGAGATTAACGACAGCATTGAAAGTCGTGCCGGCCAGATTCTCCACTTTTTCAGGAAGAGTCAAAGTTGCAGTCAGCTCAGAAGGCTCTGCCTCACTTTTTTCCACATCTGTCATATCATACAGAGAATTTCTTCCGGTAACGAGTCTGTCATAAGATACCAGAGCATAACAAGACTGATCGGTTGCCATAGAGTCTGTCGTGGTAACGGGAGCACCACTGGTATCCTCCAGAATATGAGCAAATCCCTTCTGATCTTCCAGATAGAAGGTCAGCAGCGCATCCAGAGCAGAATTTCCATTTTTTACAAAACGGCTGTCCGTATCCGGATTGATTCCCCATGCAGTGCAGGCTACTATAACCTGAGCCAGACTCTCGGAGCTGATGCTTCCCCAGGCTTCATAGCTTCCGTTTTCATTCTGCAAATTGGAAAGAACATCAAATCCTCTGTTTCCGGCAGCAGCTACCTCTTCGTCCTCCTTGTACTTTGCCAGAGCCTGCAGAGCCATACCTGTCATATCAGGATCAGCAGCAGATCCGAATAAAGCCCAGCCGCCGCCTTCCAGTTCCGACTCCAGAATATAATCGATACACTGCTGGCGAAGAGTACTGTCTGTGGTTTCATAATTGTTGCTGTCCAGAGCAATTAAAGCAAACACAGGGCCATTGAGTCCCTGATTTTTTACCCATTTGAATCCGTTGGCACTGTATGCCTCAATCAGATCCACACCTCCTACATTGGCAGGATCTTTTCCAATAGAAGAAAGAGCAATAATCAAACGGGAGTTTTCTGTAGACTTGGAAGCACTCAAAGCTCCATTCTTATCCACCTCTGCCGCTGTTTCTTTCACCGTGTCTACGATACGGGAATAATAACCTTCAAAATAAGGATCACCTACAGGATAATATCCGCCGCGGGCCAGAGACATCACGGTCCACTCGCCGCCGCCGGTACCAAAACCGGGTTCCGTAACCGTAGCTGCCATCTGTGCCATGGTTGCATTCAGAATGGCTTTATATTCCGTGTTGGCAGCGGGAGGTTCTTCTGAAGGGGTCTCTGCTGTCAGTGCAGCCAGAGCGTCATCTACTTCTGCCTGAGAAGCCGTCAGATTTTCCATGACAGGAAGAGCTTCTTTCTTTTTCGCACTGTCCGTGCAGGCTGCATACTCGGCGTACAGAGGTGCCTTGTTTGCTCCCTCAAAATACGGTGTGTTCCAGTCACTGCCAATTCCAAGGTCTGATCCGTATCCGTATACAGAGAACTGCCAGCGTACCACATAGGTATTGCCCAGATCAGAAACGTATTTGCTCTGACTGCCGGAATTAGTGAAAACCCAACCGGAACAGCCCACATCGATCATAAAATCGTTGACGGTAATCATCCAGCCGGACATGGAACTATAGTCAAATTCACCAAGATATTCATCATCGTTTCCGGTATTATCATCATTGGAGGGACCGCCATTTTCCGTAATAATAGAAGGAATATTTACCACACCGGTATCAAGATCTTTGATAGAGGAAAGATAAGCATTGTCTTTCCAGGTGCCGGTCATTTCATACTCAAGATTATGGTCAATCATAAAAGCCAGAGTTGCAATACCGGCCGTCAGATTTTCTTCTGTGTAAGGTTCATATCCCTGGGTTGCAATCAGTTCATTAATTTCATCCAGAGTGTAGGCCTCCGGTTCATAATATATACCCTGACCTAAAGTCAAACCTTCAATAGAGACAACAACCTGGAAGGGATCATCAGATTCTGCTGCCAGAGAAGTTACAGGAATCCCGGGAATGAGCCCTATAATCAAGACCAGCGACAAAACAAAACTAAGAATTCGTTTTTTCATCTTTTTTGTCCTTTCTTTTTACAAATGATTGGTTTCATCTGGGCTCTTCCTTTATATAAAGAAAAAAAGCCCTCATACAATGATAAACTCATCATTGTACTGGACTTCGGTTCTTCCGATAGTTCCGGCCTCACAGCCTTTTCATTTTCAGCGATCGGAAAGCGGAATGGTTTTCTGAGTCTCCACATATACCGGCTTTCCATTTTTGACGGTGACAACGACCTTTCCAAATCCGATTGTTCGCACAATCTGCAGAATCTTTTTTTCTTCCTCCGTCAGTTCGGACGTTCTTTCCGCCATGTCCATAACCTCCTTTCCTGCCTGCACCATTTCAACGTTCTCGAAACACTAAAAACTGCATCTTTCACGCCTTGGCAACTTTCTTCCATAGCAAAGGATCCGATAAGACCTCCGAACTTTTCCATTCTTTTAAAAATAAAGCAAAGAAAAAACAGACAAATCCTGCGAAATGCCTGTTGCACAAAAAAACCGTGCTGCAAAATGCGCACGGATGTATTGTTGAAAACACGGCATCCGGTAATGGCAGATCCCTGAACAAGACTCAGCATTTTCTGACTTATCCACTACAAGGTGGCTTCACAGTGACCTACTCGCGAGGATTTTCACCCCATTCCGCCTGCCGTTGATCGGCGGAGTCTTGCTGCTGCAGATTAAGTTATGACTATTGTATCACAGACTTTTTCCAAAATCAAGACACCTATACTCTTTTTTAACTGTGTTATAGCATATACATATGATGTTGGGGCAAAAGCATTCAGCCCTGATATGCCTTCTGATATTTCCTGTCAAAAGGGCTTTTATCCGGTAAATCTCTCGACGTACTGCATACGCTGCCGCTTTCATTTGTGGTATATCTGGACATTATCAAATAGGGTTCATATTCGGTTGCATAAAATAAATTTTCTGTATTCGGTTGCATAAAATAAAGTTTCCAGTTGCATTCTTTCATCAAGTGTGTTAAACTACTACACAACCCACGAGGGAGTAGTCGGCACAGAAATGTGTAGTTCTATCGACATCATGGTGGAAACACCCGGTATTACTTTAAACGATGAGACTCATGGACAGTGTTCTGCTGTCCATGAGTTTTTTTAGCTTATAAGAGAAATGCCCGGGATCCGGGAAAATAAAGGAGAAAAAATATGTCATTCTGGGAACTTTTTATTTTGGCCGTTGGATTATCCATGGACGCCTTTGCCGTCTCCGTCTGTAAAGGCCTGTCTCTCAGTAAAGTTAAACCAAAACATATGGTGATTGCCGGAGTCTGGTTCGGCAGCTTTCAGGCTTTGATGCCGCTTATCGGATATTTTCTGGGAAGCTTTTTTACCGATATGATTTCCCGCTATGCCCACTGGATTGCCTTCATTCTATTGCTGATCATTGGTATCGGCATGATCCGGGAAGCATTTTCCGATGAAGAAGAAAATATGGATGCTTCCATGGATGCCAAAAACATGTTTCTTCTGGCAGTTGCCACCAGTATTGATGCTCTGGCTGTCGGTGTTACCTTCGCATTCCTTCGGGTTAACCTGATTCCTGCAGTTTCTTTCATCGGTATCATCACTTTCCTCTTATCCGCTGTAGGTATTCGAATTGGAAGCATTTTCGGTTCCCGTTATCAGGACAAGGCAGAAATCTGCGGCGGTATTATATTAGTTCTCATTGGACTTAAAATCCTCCTGGAAGGATTAGGTATTTTATAAAAGGATTAGGTATTTATATATGACAGAATTTTTATTATCGATTATTTTTCTTGTAATTGGATTTGTACTTCTTATCAAAGGTGCTGATTTTTTTGTTGACGGCAGTTCTTCTCTGGCCAAGCGGCTCCATGTGCCGCCTCTGATCATTGGTATGACCATCGTTGCCATGGGAACAAGCCTTCCGGAATGCGCCGTCAGTGTTACCGCATCCCTGAGCAACAACAACGCTCTGGCCATCGGCAACGCAGTGGGATCCAACATCTTTAATCTGATGGTTGTCTGCGGTGCCTGTGCTCTCTTTACTCCACTGGAAGTAAAGAAAGAAACCTTGTGGAAGGATTTTCCTTTTTCTATCCTGTGTGCTGTATTACTTCTTGGGCTGGGATATGTCAGCATGGCACTAAACCGGATGGATGGAATCATTTTTCTGATCATCTTTGCCGTATACCTCATTGGTATGATCTTCAATGCGAAAAAAGCCCGTTCCCAGGCTCAGGAAGAGGAAGATTACAACATCATGTCCATGGGAAAAAGCCTGCTTTGTATCGCAATCGGTATCCTGGGTATCAAATTCGGCGGAGATTTCGTCGTTGACGGTGCTTCCACCGTTGCCAGCCTGCTTGGTCTGAGCCAGACATTAATCGGACTGACCATTGTTGCTGTGGGAACCAGCCTTCCGGAACTCGTTACATCCATCGTTGCCGCCAGAAAGAATGAAATTGATATGGCAGTGGGCAATGTGGTCGGATCCAATATCTTCAATATTCTTCTTGTTCTTGGTGTTGCTTCAGCCATCAGCCCGGTAATCTTCTTAAGAGAAAACATTATCGATATTATTGTGCTCATCGTTATGAGTATTATTGTATGGATCTTTAGTTTTACCCGAACGATCCTGTCCCGTCGGGAAGGAATCATCATGCTCCTTCTTTACGGTACCTATCTGGTATATATCTGCCTGCGTTAAGTGAAGTACAGGTTTCCCCCTCACGGGAACCTGTACTTTTTTTACACCGTCATCTGCTGACATATGACCGCCGGCACTCTGCGTTCCTGCGGCTGAATTCCTTCCAATGCCCATGATTGGGAAGAATCCTGATTAATCTTCTCCACACCCGATGCCCTCACTGTAAGCTCATGAAAATCCAATTATTTTAAAGATGTAAAAAGGCGTTGTACACTGCTGATCCAAATCAGTAATGTGACAGCGCCTGTTTTTCCATCACTCCAACTATCGTTTTCCCAATGCATATTTCATGCCTTTCGTGTTAATTTTGCTTATTATAAACATGATCGTCTGTTTATTTATAGAAAATAATTCGTTTAAATTAAGGGATAGATATTAGTTATTTTCAGGAGGTGAAGGGATGTCTGATATTCAGAAAATCGTTGGACAGAGGATTCGAAGCTGTCGAAAGAAAAAAGGATTTACTCAGGAAAAACTGGCAGAAAAATCCGATCTCCATCCCACATACATTGGCATGATTGAACGAGGCGAGAAAAATCTCTCCATTACTTCCCTGGAAAAAATACTGTCTGCCCTGAACATTTCTTTTTCTGACTTTTTTCAGATGATTGAAGAGGAAAAACAGGATTCCATCCCCGGCCGTTGTTATACTCTGGTAGACCGTCAAAGCGACAGCAACCAGCGGCGCCTTTACCGCATTCTGCAGGAAGTATCCGATATGCTGGATAATCCCTGACTGGAATCCTTTGCGAATTCATATGATATTTTTTGATACAGATGTCATCCTAAAGAAACAGCGGTATGACATCTGCCATACCGCTGCCTTAAACAAGCAGTTTTTTATTTTTTTGTCTGAATCATCCACCGGGATTACTCCCGGTGGATTTTTTCATTTTATCCGTCCTGGAAAAGGAATTGTTCGTTATTTTACCTTAACGGATTTTACTGCACTGTATGCTCCGCCATACTTGTTTCCGCCAATGCTCTTATAAGCACATGCTCTTACATAGTATTTCTTGCCGGAGATAAGGTTCTTGATCGTAACAGAGGTCTGACTATTCTTGTCCAGAACTACAGTTACAGACTTCTTGAAGTTCTTATCTGCAGAAATCTGGATCATATAGCCGCTGGCCTTGGAATCCTTCTTAACGGTCACCTTGAGTGCACCCTTACCAGCCTTCTCCACTTTCTTCAGTTCAGCCTTGGCAGGAACAACACGAATTACGATCTTCTTCACTGCCAGGTTGCAGGTATCTGTGGAGTGAGCAGTAATGGTAATCACTGCTTTTCCGGTTCCAACAATACTTACTTCACCGGTCTTGCTGACCTTAGCTACGTTCTGATTGCCGGACTTGTAAGTCAGTCTGCCGTCTCCGCTGGTCTCTGCTTCCAGATTGAAGGATTTGGAACCATAAGCGATCAGGATATTCTTGGAAACAGCGGTATCAATCTTCTGATCCTGTTTCTCAACAGGCTCTTCATGACCAAATGTGATTTCCTGCTCATCATCCAGTTCAAAACCAGATGCACTGTAGGTACGAACTACGACTCCGTCTGCATCGGGATCTACACGGTAATTCTTCACGTAATCCCAGATATAATCTGCATAACCTACCAGGTTATTGTGAGCTGCAGCCAGTACCATACCGTATTTCAGAACGGGGATACCATCTTCGTTGTACCATGTCCACATACGATAACGAGCATTGTTGGTGTTCCAATCTGCCAGAGTACCCTGTGCATTGTTGGTTCCGCCATTCAGTGCGTTTCCGCCGGAGTACTCAATGTAAGGACTCAGATCGTTTTCATCCAGCCTATTTGCATCGTAGAAGTAGCTGATCCATTTTGCAAACTGGGTGAGATTTCCTTCCGCATCCTCAACAGCATCCCAGTAAATGTCTGCGCCTGCTGCTGCAGCTTCCGTAGAACGAACCAGATCAGTGGTCTCGTCTTCCGGATAATTGGTATTTGCCATGTAACCGGGGATACCACGCAGAGTATAGTTTGCTTCACCACTCATGTAACCGAAAGGAATCGGATCTCCGCCGTTATCTGCTGTAGGAGTGCCTGCACCGGTAGCAACACCGGCTGCGATCTTATCGGTACGGAATTCAGCCATTTCCGTGGTAGCCAGGCCGCCCATGGACTGACCAGAGGAGTAAACTCTTCCCATATCAAATCTGCCGTCTTTTCTCAGATAATCTTCCAGCGCATCAAAGATGGTCAGATCGTAATCGGAAGTGGTTCTCTGGTTATGATTGGTTCTGGTAGGCAGTACGATAGCAAAGCCTTTGGTTGCAGCTACCTGCCACCATGCAGAAGCATCCATGAACAGATGACCGGTCTGAGAACCGCCATGCCATACTACAACAACAGGGATCTCTTCATCACCTGCCGTCTCAGGTACGTACAGCAGCATATCGGTAATGTATCCATCGGAAGTGGTCAGAGCTTTAATCGTTACTTCACCTTCTACTACATTTCCGTTCTGATCGATCGCTTCGGTCTTTCCGGAAGCTTCTTTTTCTTCGGAAGTGTAACGTTCTACTTCGATGGCAGTGATATCCATACGATAGGTAAGAGCATTACCATAGCTGATGGTATTGTCGTAACGAGTGTAATCAGTCAGATCATCACGCAGAGCACGGGTAAACTCATAAGCTTCCGTATCTGCTGCAGTGCTGATGGCAGTTACTTTGGAGATCTGTCCGGCATACTCGGTAGTCCAGGTATCACCGGCCTGAGGATAAACCTGACCAGCAGCTTCTGCTCCTGCAAAAGCAGTAACAGTCTGATTTGCTTCACCAGTCTTGTTTACATCCTGCCAGTAAGACAGGCTGTCTTCCGCATCTTCATTGATCAGCCAGGTAGGAACGGCCATGTCACCCTTGGTAAGCAGACCTTCATATCCTGTCTTATCGCTGTTGATAATATCAGCGAAACGAGGAACAATCTGTCCCAGAATCTTCTGGTTGCCGTCGGCATCCACACGTCCGCCACGGATATCACCGTCGGTCATGTGTTTCCAGCTGTAAGAAGTCTCACCTGCTGCGGTCAGAACATCGGATCCGGCCGATTCGCCGCCAATGTAAGCCTGGGAAATAACGAACTGAGGATTCTCAGCAGCCCAAGCTTCCAGAGGAGCAGCACCTGCGCCGTAACCTTCCAGATAGAACTCACCGAAGGTGGAGAAGTAAGCACCAACACCGCCATGTTTTGCTTTGGCAGCAGTGATATAACCTACTTCGTCTTCCAGACTTCCCCATACACCGGTAGCGGCATCGGGAGTCATAATATACAGACACTCACCAGTCTCATCGGATACCTGCTTCCAGCCGCTGGTTACGATCCATTCATCTACGTTCACATTGTTGGGAACGGTGATGAAATGATAGTAAGGACGGATCATTGCTGTATCGGGAATGTAGAAGTAAACTTCACGATTTGCATATTCTCCGCTCAGAGCAGTCTTGAAGTAACCGGTCAAAGGCATCTGGTTGCTCTCCGTATAATCATGAGTAGGAGCTTCCAGAGTATTGAAATCTACTGCAGTTTCATAAACAGCATCTTTTACGATTACTACGGCGTCATCTTCTGCAAATGCAGATGCACTGTAGTAACGGGTAATCGTTCCGTCTTCGGCAACTTCATAGCTGAAGTGCTCCAGATAATCCCACATCATAGCCATTTCCATGGGATAGCAGTTATGGGCACGATACTTGGTCTGGCCCTGCTGCATCAGAGCAATACCCTGAGAGTTGCGCCAATACCAGGTAATGAAACGGCCGTCCTGGGTCTTCTCGGTCTCTTCCTCGGGACCAACAGTACCAAGTCCGTTTGCTTTCAGAACATAAGGAACCCATGCATCAATCTTATTGTCAACATCATCCCACAGAGTACCATGGTCAATGTCGCCCTGTCCGAAGATGGTGTAGGTAGGAACCATCTCGAAAGTTCCTTTTTCCAGATCTGCTTCAGACGGAATACCGGAAGTGGATGCAACAGCTGCAAACATTTCGGGATTATTTACCATGAAACCGGTAGTGGTACCGGAACCTGCAGACTGGCCGGTGCTGTAAACACGGCTGAAATCTACATCGGCAATCTTTCCGTCTACCTGCTGAGCCAGAATAACCTGCAGAGCATCATAGAATTCTTTTGTACCCCAATAACCAACACCCACGGGATTGGTGCTCTGTCCTTCACCGGGGAACATCAGGATGACACCATTCTCATCGGCAACTTTTGCCCAGTTGGTGGCATCGAAGAAAATATTGTTGGTCTGGCTTCCGCCTGCCCATACATAAATAACGGGAAGTTTCTTGCCTTCAAATCCTGCAGGAACATACATATAGTACTCACGAGGATCATTTACTCCATCACCGTTGACATCAGCAAAGGAGATAACACCAACCGTCAGAGTACCGTGATTTTCAATCTGAGTGGAAGCCTGTCCGATCACATCCACACCATCGAAGGATTCTTTTACTGTACCGTCTTTTGCTGCTGTCTGAGCATTGACACGTGCATCGGCGTAATCCATACGCAGAGCAAGAGAATCACCGTAAGCGGTGGAGTTATCGTAACGGCTGTACTGATACAGGAAAGCAGCCAGTGCATTGGTAACAGCAGCAACCTTCTCTACAGAATCCTCTACGATTACCTGAGAGATAGGGCCATTGGCTCTGGTTGCCCATGCATCAGAATCTTCTGCCTGAACATATACTTTACCCATATCGGAATCTTCTGCTTCTGCAACACAATCATTGGCATTCATCCAGTATGCCTGGCTCTCTGCGCCGTAACCAGCCAACAGAGTCGGAATCGGAATGTCCTTATTGGTGATCAGATTCTCTTCACCGATTTCTGCTGTCAGAGCTTCGGAAATGTTCAGGTAACCACTGGTACTTCCGTTATGAACTTTATCTTTAACGGTATCGAAGTATTCTGCAGTCAGACCTTCGTCATTCAGATAAGCCTGTGCGATTACAAACAGAGGATTTGCAGCAGCCCATGCTTCAAGAGGAGCAGCACCGTTGCCGTATCCAACAAAGTAGAACTCACCAAAGGTGGAGAACAGAGCTACGTTGTTGGCATTTCTGGTGGATCTCAGGAAAGCAATGGCGCTGTTTACATAATCAGCCTCTTCTGCCTGAGTTCCCCAGCCATCTTTTCCGGGTTCCAGCACGAACAGACACTCACCGCGCTCATCGGCCAGATCAATCCATCCGCTCTCTTCCAGGAATTCCCTGGTATCCACACCGTCGGGAACAGCCACTACGGTGAAGTAAGAACGGGTAGAAGCGTTATCGGAAATATAAACCTTCACGCTGCGGTCTTCTCCGATCGCCTTGGTGAAGTAACCGGTCAGAGGCAGCTGAGCAGCCTGAGTCAGATCTACGCTGAGGCTGGTGATGGAATCCATATCCACAGCTTCTTCTCCGGCTTCTGCACCTCTTTCCAAAGCCCAATCCTGGAACAGATCGCCATACAGAGTATATTCGTAACCTTCTTTATCACCGTCACGGCTCTGTCCACGGTTCAGAGTGGTATATTTATCTCCAGGGTTCAGTTTGGTATTGTATACGATTTCACCATCTACTACCTGCAAGTCAGGACCATAATACAATTCATCGTCAAAATACCAGTAATTCATACGGGTTACGGAATGATCACTCTCACCCCAGTAATAGAACAGTTCGGAAGGATAGCAGCTGATACGAAGATTTTCTTCAATCCATTCATCACTGTATCCAATCGCTTTGTACTCTTCCACCAAAGCTGCACGGAAATCAATATTGTTGAAATCCTGTTCGGAGTCGAAGCACCATGCTCTCAGACCGGTCTTGGCAATTGCCTTACGGTCAGCATCAGTCCAGAGACCCTGGCCGCCCAGCAGACCATTGTTGCAGACAAAGGTACCGATTTCAAAATCAAATACGGTCTTGTCCAGCTGATGATCACGAGGAGAAGATCCCCATATAGGAGCATCCTGATTGGTGGTATAAGGCTGACCAGCCAGAGCCTGAATGATCGTGCTGGCTGCCATGGTGCTGCGAGAATTTCCGTGAAGGACAATGCGTTCCGGATCAATATTGTAGTTGTCCAGGAAGTATTTCATTACGCTGACATCGTCCATAACGTAATCATAATCTGCACCGCCGTTTCCGATGCTGGAACGGTCAGCAATATTAACAACGATAGCGCCATCATCCATCCAGGCAATGCTGGAAGAATCATACATGATGCCGCAGCCAAAGTTATTGGTTCCATCGGGCAGTTTCCAGTAGGAAATTCCATGACCCTGAATGGTTACTACCATGGGAACGGCTTCTTCACCGGTATAGCTTTCCGGAATATAGAAGTAACCCTTTACAAAAGGATCGCCGGTGCCTTCCGTTGCTGCGGAAGTACTGGGAATTTCAATGCCGGCTTCTTCGAAGGTAATAAATCCGCCTTCGCCAAAGTTATTGTCGATGGTTTCTTTCCAAAGACCATCCGCATTGTAATGACCCAGATCATCGGCCAGACAAGCAGCGGCTTCTTCGTCTTCACCATCATGATACAGTCTCAGTTCCAGGCATTCACGGGCCTGATATCCCTGACCGGTGGTGTTGTTTTCATATTCGTCATTATCGTCTTTACCATAATGAATCACACCATCAACATCACGATACCATGCACCGGTGCAGTATACGCCAAAGGCGTTTCTCTGACGGGAGCCTTCTTTATTGGGACCTGTGTACAGGAATTTATTGGAAGCCGTAGCTCCGGTATCCCATGCAATATTCAGAGTAACAACCTGTCCATTTACAGTTACATCAGAAATAGCAACTTGACCAAAATCGGGTGTCAGAGTTCCGCGGTCTTCCAGAACATAATCTTTTGCGGAAACCTTTCTCAGATCAACGCCCTCTTTATAAGTGATATCTACCTTTACAACGCCCACACCGTAGATGGTTTCATCGGTGGTTGCCTGAATGCTTTCGATATCCTCGACCATCAGATCCGTTACTTCAGGGCAGGCATCATCAAACGCCCATTCCTGATACAGATCATCATAAACCATGTAGGAATAGCCATTCTTGCTGTTAGTCGCTGCGCTTCCGCGGCACTCCAGCTGATAGGTATCGCCATCTCTCAGTTTGGTATTGTAAACAATCTCACCATTCTCATCGAGAGTCAGATCGGGACCATAGTATGCAGCATCATCAAAATACCAGCCATTGATACGGGTGGTAGAATGATCTGATTCGCCCCAGGGATAATACAGATTGGAGGTATATCCGGTCAGACGAACATTCTGACGAAGCCACCAGCCTTTCAGGTCGGACATGACTTCTTTATACTTGGCAATGTTTTCGATATTGTTGGTGTCCTGTTCACCATCGAAAACCCATACTCTCATCATGGTTTCGCCGATTGCTTCCCAATCCTCGTCACTCCAGCTCTTTCCGCCGAAGGTACCGTTCTGGCAGATAAAAGTATCGATTTCAAAATCGTATACTTCTTTATCCAGCTGATGATCTTTGGGAGAATCGTAATCCATGGACTGCTCAGCGGGGTTGTAGGGACGTCCTGCCAGAGCTTTGATGATAACGCTGGAAGCATTGGTTCCACGGGAGTTACCCTGAAGAACCACCTCACCGGTTACCTCATAGGTATCGATGAAATACTTCATAACATTTACATCGTCCACAACGAAATCATAATTATCGCCGCCTTTACCCATACCGGAACGGTCATGGATATTTACTACGATGGCACCGCTGTCTTTCCAGGAAGTGGTGGCGGAATCATACATGATACCGGTTCCGTCATTGTTGGCACCATTCAGAGTCCAGAAGGAAATACCAAATCCCTGAAGAGTAAATACAATACCGTTGGAAGGTTCATAATCCTCAGGAATATAAGCATAACCGCGAACGAACTCATCTGCTGTTCCGTCGGTGGCGTCCTTAGCGGTGGATTCAATCTGAATACCCAGATCTGCAAAGGACTGGAAGCCGCCCTCACCAAACTGACGGTCTACGGTCTCTTTCCAAAGTCCGCCTTCATTATACTGACCCTTCTCATCAGCCAGGCAGGCAGCTGCTTCTTCTGCTTCACCTGCGTGACGAAGTTTCAGTTCCAGGCATTCACGGGCCTGATATCCCAGACCGGTGGTATTATTTTCATAAGCGTCATTGTCATCTTTACCGTAATGAATCACACCGTTTTCATCACGATACCAGGAACCGGTACAGTAAATACCAAAGGCATTCCGTTCACGGGAACCTTCTTTATTGTCTCCGGTGTAAACCATTTTGTTATTTTCCGTAGCCTGAGATTTTGCACTGATCTCCAAAGTTACGGTCTGGCCTTCTGCCACAGCATCTTCAATGGCAATCTGACCAAAATCAGGATTCAGAGATCCTCTGTCTTCCAGAATGTAGCTGTCTGCTGTAATACCAGCCAGATTTACGCCTTCCTTATAAGTAACTTCTACTTCCACAACACCAGTACCATAAATGGTTTCATCGGTGAAAGCCTGAATGCTTTCCACATCATTCATAGTAACTGCAGCTGTGGCAGTCTCTTCCTGTACAGCACCGGGAACTGCAGGTTCTGCAGCATAAGCCGGTGTTGCCATAGTCAGAACCATGGCACAGGACAGAATCGAGCTGATCAATCTCTGTCGAAAACTCTTTCCCTTCATGTTTTTCCTCCTTAACTCGTAGTTTTTTCGCCGAAAAACCGCGATACACGGTTTTCCCGTCGAAACTCCCCTGATGGTTCCGGAATCACCCCGTCTGCATAAACAATCTCGTTTCCCTACCGCAGATTGGGATGAACTCCTTCTTGTTTGGAATCCTGAACTGACTTCTGCCGCTCTTCACGGTACCTCACAAAACAGCCCTCATCCGATCAGTATCTCTTTTCATTTTAGATTGAGCCTCCCCTTCCGTCAATGTTCATTTTCTATGGCAACATTCCATTTTTAAGACCACAAGCTGATAACCGCTTACAGAACACATGATTTACACCTGTCAGAGCACTCCTGTGGCGTGCAAACGAAATGTGCGTCCGGCTGGGCACCCCGACATCAGAAACAGAAGCACCAGCTACACAGAAACGGGGCGCCGACATTTCGTCAGCGCCCCTGCACTTATTCAAGGAGTGAATTCTGTATCTTTTCCCCAAATTATAAGGATGACCGATATTCTTTCAGAAAACTCTTCTTATTTCACTTTGATAGTCTTTTCTGTGCTGTAGTCACTC
>JAQXIM010000085.1 GCA_029007785.1 Clostridiales bacterium
TGATATACACAATCTGATCCACTCCGTACCGAAGGAGTTTTCCGATTGCCTTGGGGTGAATACCGTCACGGGGCGGATCCAGAACAAGCAGATCCGGTTTTTCTTCCAGACTGTCCAGCACCTTCAGCACATCACCGGCAATGAATTCACAGTTATCCAATCCATTAATCTCTGCATTGATTCTGGCGGCAGTCACTGCTTCTTCCACGATTTCTACGCCAATAACATGGGAAGCTGCCGGTGCCAGAATCTGAGCGATGGTTCCCGTTCCGCTGTACAGATCATAGATCTTTTTCCCGGCGGTATCTCCCAAATAATCCCGGGCCACTTCGTAAAGAACCTCTGCTCCCAGGGAATTGGTCTGGAAGAAGGAAAATGGTGTGATTTTAAACCGCAGTCCCAGCAGTTCCTCATAGAAATAATCCTGTCCATAAAGAACGAAGGTCTCATCACTCTGAACCACATCGGCCAGGGAATCATTCCAGGTCTGGAGAATACCGGCAAAGGTTCCTTTCAGAGGAAGCTCCAACATACCCTTGACAAAATCTTCTTCCGGTTTGTATCCTGACACCGTTACAAGATCCACCAGAATCTCCTCGGTTTTGGCCGCTTTACGAACCAGCAAATGGCGCAGAATTCCCGTCCGGCTCATTTTGTGGTAATAAGGAATCTTTCTTTCCTGCATATAGTCCAGAACGTATCGGCGAATCCGATCGAAATCCTCATCCACAATCTGGCAGCCATCCACGGAAACCACATCATAAAAGCTTCCTCTGCGGTGCATTCCCAAAGTCATAGGACCATCCTTATAGGCATCCCCGAAAGAGAATTCCATTTTATTTCGGTAGGCTTTCGGTCTGGGACTGGCAAGAATCGGACTCATGGGTATCTCTTCCCCCAAAACCGGCTTCAGCAAATCTCTGACCTGCTGTTCCTTTATAACCAACTGTTCTTCGTAAGGGATAGTCTGGTACAGGCAGCCGCCGCAGATTCCATAATGAGGGCAGGGATTTTCTTCCGTCTCCCATTCGGAAGGTTCCAATACCTCCAGCAGACGTGCCTCACCGCGTCCTCCTCTGCATTTTGTCACTGCCGCCCGAACGGTCTGGCCGGGCAGGGCATTTTTCACTGTCAAACGAGTTTCTTCTACCTGAAGAATTCCCTTGTTGGGAAACTGAACTTTTTCAATTTTTCCTTCGCAAATACTTCCTTTTTTCACAAACGATCTCCTTACTGTTTTTTGTTTCTAAAGTCTCTTTTTATGTGTGCAAAGCACAAAAAATCAACATTGGGCTCATCTGACTCCCATATCTGTAATGAAAAAGGATCGCCGTGATGACGATCCCTTTTCGCATTTACTCTTCCGTCTTTACTTCTTCCGCAAAATCAACTTCGTCTTCTTCATCCTCAAAGAAATCCTCTATATCTTCATCATCAAAATACAGATCATCCTCATCGAAATCTTCAAACTCATCCGCGAAGAAGAAACGATATACTCCGTAAGAGATGGCAGCTACTGCAAAAACAGCTCCAACAATTGCCAAAATAATCAAGATAATTCTTTTGGTTTTCTGCTCTTCCTCCTGGCGATTCAGCAGACTGTTCAGTTTACTGGCGGCCAGGATTTCTTCCATTTTGTTCAGATTCATCCTTTTGTCACCTTCCTCCCTTTATGGGTATCCCGTTTCCTCGATCAATCCGTCGTTTCCAAAGGATTCACGACAGATCTGCTCTGAAGAATAGCCTATAGTTATTATATAGTATAACATGATTCGCGTTGGTTTACTATGAATTTTTTATATTTTTTCCAACTTGGCAAAGGAAGCAAATAAATGTTTTTCACCAAAATGATCGAATTGAACGGTTACTTCATAATCCCGTCTTCCCTCTTCCAGATCTGTCACAATACCTTCTCCGAATTTGATATGACGGACACGATCGCCTTTCTGATAACTGAGATTCTCTGCTTTTTTTACCTGAAATGCTTTTCCCATGCCATAAGACTGGGTACCGGATGTATTTAGAATCTGGGTCTTCGGCCGATATGTTCCCACAGTTGAATTTCTGTCACTGACATTTGCCCGGCCTGTATCCTCTCTGGAAAACACAGCCGAGGTTTTTTCACGAATCTGCAGCAGAGAACGAGGAATCTCATCCACAAATCGGGAATTGCGGCTGTATCTGGTTTCGCCGTTTACCATACGCATTTTCGCCGAAGTCAGAAGCAGCTTTTCTCTGGCTCTGGTAATTCCCACATAGCAAAGACGTCTCTCTTCCTCCAAATCCGTAGGATCTTCCGAATTAATGGACATACTACTAGGAAACAGACCATCTTCCATTCCGGCCAGATATACTTTTGGAAATTCCAGTCCCTTGGCACTGTGGAGCGTCATCAGCACAACACGTTCTTCCTCATCATCAACACTGTCCAGATCGGAAACCAGAGCAATCTCTTCCAGAAAACGGCCCAATGCTTCCTTATCTTCCGGACTGTCACCGAAATCTGCCGCCTTATTCAACAGCTCCTGAATATTTTCCAGGCGGGCTCTGGATTCCACTGTATCTTCCGCTTCCAGTTCCTCCTGATATCCCGTATCCTCCAGCACACGTTCCAGGAGTTCCTTTACCGTGAGAAACAGTGCCTGAGAACGGAAAACCTGAATCTGATCCACAAAGGCACTGATTTTGCCGGCAGTTCTCCCCAGACCGGCAACATGTTCATAATCTGCCAGGGCATCATAGAAAGACATTCCCATGGAATCAGCATGAGCAGCCACTTTGGCGATACTGGCAGCTCCGATTCCTCTCCTGGGAACATTAATAATTCTCTGAACGGCCAGTTCATCTCTTCCATTATCAATGGTTTTCAGATAACAAATCAGATCTTTGATTTCTTTTCTCTGATAGAAGTTCACGCCTCCCACCAAACGATAAGGAATATTGTATACTACACATTTTTCTTCCAACAAACGAGACTGGGCATTTGTACGATAAAGAACAGCACAGGATCCAAATGGATAGGTATCGCGGTTCTGCAGAATGTCCCGGACAATGGCATCGGCTTCGTCGTAAGCCGTTTCGTACTGACGATAGGAAACCAGATCCCCATCGGGATTATCTGTCCACAGTGTCTTGTCACGACGCCCCAGATTATGGCGAATTACCTGGTTTGCCACTTCCAGAATCTGCTTTGTAGAACGATAGTTCTGCTCCAGCTTGATGACTTTTGCCCCAGGGAACGTTTTCTCAAAGTCAAGAATGTTCTGAATGTTGGCACCCCGGAATTTGTAAATGGACTGATCGTCATCACCGACTACACATAAATTTTTTCTTTTTTCCGCCAGCAGAGCCACCAGCTGAAACTGGGCTGTATTGGTATCCTGATACTCATCTACCATAATATAAGAAAAACGTTCCTGATACTCCTCCAGTACTTCCGGGTGCTGCCGGAATAATTTCACCGTATTCACCAGCAGATCATCAAAGTCCATGGCATTATTTTCCAGGCACAGACGCTCATATTCCAAATAGGCTTTGGCCACTTTTCTCAGCCGAAAATCTCCCTGATTCTCTCTTTCAAAATCTCTGGCATCGATGAGTTCATTTTTTGCCGCAGATATCACAGAAAGTACCGCTTTCTCCCGGAATTGTTTGGGATCCAGATCCAGCTTTTTCAAAACCTGACGCATCAGCGTTTTCTGATCATCACCATCATAAATCGAGAACCGATTGGTATATCCCAGATAATCAGCATATCTTCGCAGAATTCTTACACAGGTTGAGTGAAAAGTAGCCACCCAAACGGAAGCTCCCCCCTCTCCAATCAGAGAATCTACTCGTTCTCTCATCTCACCGGCGGCTTTATTGGTAAAGGTAATGGCAAGAATATTCCAGGGACAAACTCCTTTTTCCTGAATCAGGTAAGCAATTCGATGAGTCAATGCTCTCGTCTTTCCGGATCCTGCTCCTGCCAAAACAAGAACCGGGCCCTCTGTGGTGAAGACGGCTTCTTGCTGGGCCGGATTCAATGTTTCATAAATACTGTTCATACTGTTCTCTTTCTATATCTAAACTCTTTTTTCTGTTCAACAGTTCCCATAAAAGGTTTTCATTTGACTTAATTTTCGGGTTTCCTGTCCTGATTATTATTGCTGAGTTATAATTATAACATCCGCTTTCCTAATCGGCAACAACATCCTACAGGATAAAATCTCCTTGTATGACAACATCCTGCAAGACAAAATTTTCTTGTAATCCAGTTTAGAATACTATATAATATAGTGATGACTGTAATATAAAACTATCCCAAATACAAAATCTGGTACAGTGAATAATAAAAGATTGGCTGTATTACACAGTATGATGATTTCATATACAAGGTGGAGAAATGAGCCGCAGTGACTGCTGCGGTGATTGACGACAACGCAGCAGATAAAAAATCAGGCAAGTGATTTGGCTGGTTCATTCTTATTCTCTGTACTGGCATAAAATAAAACCACTTTGGATGCAGTATTGGAATAACCCAATGCACCATAGGATAATCCGGCTGCTCCACACTCCACTTCTGCATTTTAGGAGGCATAAGAATGGAATTTTCTCAAGAATTAGATAAACTGCTGGAAAAATATAAATCACTATCCTATATTCGCCCTTCCATGCTGCCGGACATCGATTTATATATGGATCAGGTCACCACCTTTATGGATGATCGTCTGAAAAACCAGTGCCGCTATCCGGAAGATAAGATCCTGACCAAAACCATGATCAACAACTATACAAAAAACCGTCTTCTTCCGCCTCCGGAAAAGAAAAAATACTGTCAGGATCACCTGGTACTGCTGATCTATATTTACTATTTAAAAAATATGCTTTCCATCAATGATATTGCCACCCTTCTGAAACCCATGACGGAGCATTACTGGAAAACAGACGATGGACTTACCATGAAATCCATTTACCGGGACATCATTTCCATGGAAAAGGAAATGTTCCGTAATTTTTCATCCGATATTCAGAATAAATCAGAAATGGCTTCTCAGGCTTTCACGAATGAAGATCTCACGGAAGAAGAACGCAATTATCTTCAAAATTTTGCGCTGGTTACCATGCTGGGCTTTGATGTTTATCTGAAGAAACAAATGATGGAAACCATTATTGATGATCTCCGGGAAGAAGGCAATCCCAGTCATAAGGATAAGACCTGATCCTGGTTGTATACGAAACAGACTGCCTTATAAATAGTAATATTGCTTCATAGAAAAGAACCAGCGGCCGGTTTATTTCCAGGCACACTGGTTCTTTTCTTTGTTTCTTATTCTGTGATTTTCCTGTATTCCTTTCTCACCTGCTTCTATTTAATCAGAACACGATCGGAATGCTCACGAATTACCTCCCTGCATTACCGTAAACTCTACTTTTATTGGCCGTTGCCTGAATTCCTGTGTTTTTCTCCTTTTCACTCATTTCTATTCTCCTTTGAAATGATCTCTCTTTGTTTTTTGAATTCTGAGCACAAAAAAACCGGAGGCTTACATAAGCTCCCGGGCAAATGGCATTCCATCATTTCATTCCGAAATGTTATGCATCCATGCAGCAAAAAGCAGACAAATGCACCTGGCCATATATACATACCCGGGAGAAACACATTCGGCTGCAACACATGACGCTGCTATATGAATCGTAAAAGTAATTTCTTTTCTTCATAACATGACATTCCTTTCCAAATCGTTGCTCAAATTCGATGGTGACATCATACCACCTACTAACTTACTTTTTCGTTATGTTAGTAGGTATATTTTTTATTTTTTTCAATTCCACACTGTTTCGCTGTCAATGTTCCTTCCTGTTCTGATGTCTATATGAAAATTACGTCCTGTTCTGCGTTTATACTGAGGTTGGAATCTTCACTGCTTCACACCTGTTCATAAAAAAAAGAATAAAGAGTTCCGCTCGCGGAACTCTTTATTCTTTTTTGTTTTTACATCAAATCTGTTTCATCCGACCATATTCCAGCATTTCCGTTTCTCATGGAGTTGTCACTATTACAGATTTCTTATGTCAATTAATCAGAACCGATACGCAATGTACCATTCTTCATTCACTAAGATTATCATCTTCCTGAAGGCGACGAAAAACCAGATCATACCCATCGCTTCCATAATTCAGCGAACGATTCACTCGACTGATGGTAGCTGTGGACGCCCCTGTTTTCTCTGCAATCTCCAGATAGGTTCTGCCTTCTCTCAGCATCTTTGCAACATCATATCTCTGAGATAAAGAAAGCAGTTCATTGACAGTGCATACATCTTCAAAGAATGCATAACATTCATCTACACTTTGCAGCTGAAGAATTGCCTGAAACAGATGATCTACCGCCTCTGTCTTAATCTTTTTATTCATAGAACTCCTCCTGGGAAAACTTTTGAGGCAGGCAACAGAGTCCTGCCGCCAGTGATCTTCCTATCCCCGTATGTCTTGTACTCATTCGGTACGTACTGACCGAAATCATTACTCGATTACGTGGATCCAGCCCTCGGGAGCTTCGATTCTTCCCATCTGGATACCGGTCAGGGTATCATAAAGCTTCTTGGTGATCGGTCCCATTTCACTCATACCGCTGGGCAGGCAGATTTCTTTGCCGTGATCCACGATCTTTCCAACGGGAGAAATAACGGCAGCAGTACCGCAGAGACCACACTCAGCAAAGTCTTTTACTTCTTCCAGAGTAACCTCTCTATGTTCAACTTTCAGTCCCAGATATTTCTCAGCTACGATCATCAGAGAACGACGGGTAATGGAAGGCAGAATACTGTCAGACTTGGGAGTAACGACTGTATTGTCCTTCGTTACGAACAGGAAGTTAGCTCCGCCTGTCTCCTCAACCTTAGTTCTGGTAGCAGGATCCAGATACAGGTTCTCATCATATCCCTGATGATGAGCATCTACGATGGCATGAAGACTCATAGCATAGTTCAGACCAGCCTTGATATTACCGGTTCCGTGAGGTGCTGCACGGTCAAAATCGCTGACACGAATGGTCAGAGGACGAACGCCGCCTTTAAAGTAAGGACCAACAGGGGTACCAAATACACGATACTCATATTCCTTTGCAGGTGCTACACCAATAACCGGTCCACAGGCATACATATAAGGTCTCAGATAGAAGGTTGCACCGGAACCGTAGGGAGGAACATAAGCAGCATTTGCTTTTACTACCTTCTCAACGGATTCGATGAAACGGCCTTCGGGAAGAACCGGCATCTCCAGTCTGCGGCAGGAATCTTCCAGACGCTCTTTGTTCAGGTCAGGACGGAAAACAACAATCTGTCCTTTCTCGGTAGTATATGCTTTCAGACCCTCAAAGCAAGCCTGGCAGTACTGCAGAGCACCGGCGCATTCACTGATCGTAACATTGGGATTGGAGCTCATTTCTCCTTCATCCCAGGCACCATCTTTGTATCTGGTCACATATCTCTGCTCTGTAGGCATATATTCAAATCCGAGATTTGCCCAGTCAATGTTTTTCTTTTCCATGATAATCATCTCTTCCTTTCTATTTTATCTCACCGATCCTGCCAATTCTCAGCCATCCCGGTGATCTTATCTCAGTTTTTCGCCGGAAGCGTAAAAACATCACATTTTTTTCATTATATCACACTGAAACCTGAATTCAAGACCATTGGAAATAAATCTTTTTATAAAAAAACAGTTTTCAAATCATTATTTTTGTGCTATATTGATGTCATCGTGGAGAAGATATTTCTTCCGATCGTACCATGATAAATAATAGTGAAGTAGGATTTTATGCGTTAAGTGTTCATTGGATGGGGAGTTGCCATGAAACGAAAAGTGAAGTTTCCCGTGCAATGATATGCAGTCCGTCAGGTATAAGCATGTCACTGTACAAAACTTGTCTTACGATATATTATCCGCACCCGTTGCTGCACATGAGTACATCTCATATGTAAGGGATTATTATTTATTGCAATGGCGGACGATATTTGCAAGTATCGCCCTCGCAACCATATCTACCACATAGGAGGTGTATTTTTTATGCATTTATTTGATTCGGAAGCTTTCAATTTGAAGGCCCAATTCAAAAACCTGATGAAGGTACAGAACATCGCCATCTGCGGACTTATGATCGCACTCTACATTGTTCTGTCCCAGTTCAACATCCGTCTGTCCAGTTTTCTGGAGATCCGCTTTGCCTTTCTGATTTTGGCAGTTTCCGGAATGATGGGAGGTCCCATTATGGGAATGCTTGTCGGCTGCTGCAGTGATATTGTCAGCACCCTGCTTTCCGGTCAGGCATTCTTTTTCGGCTTTACTTTCAGCTATTCCCTGATGGGATTTTTATTCGGTCTGATCCTGTATCGCCGCCGTCCCACTGTACCTCGTGCCATCGCCTGCTCCGTTGCGGAAGTCTGCATCTCTTTGTCACTTCATACTCTTTGGCTGAGTATGCTTTACGGAACTCCGTTCCTGGCCCTGCTGACCACCCGTGTAATCAAATGCTGCATTCAGTTCTTTGTAAACTGTGTACTGTTATACCTGATTCTTGGTGTATTCAGCCGTGTTCTGCAGACATTGCATCTCACTACGCAGAGTGAATAATAATAATTAACGAATAATAGAAGAAGAGGCCGGCAATCCCCTGTCGGCCTCTTCTTCTATTATATACTTCTACTTAGACTCCTCTTCTTCCTCAACTTCCAATTGTCTGGAAGGAAGTACTCCGGGATCGTCCACGTCCAGTCCTTTTACAAATAAGTATTTACGAATGAAAAACAGAATACTGATGGATAGAACGGTAAGAAGCTGATCCAGTGCTGTTCCATGATTAATAATCATTTGTCTTGCCAAAGCAAACAACAATACTTCGATAACCGAGTCCATATTGTAATGGCACAGCATCTTTAAAAACTCAATGCCGATAACAACCGTGAATAAATGTTCCAGGAAAGAAAGGAAACCATCCAGACCGTCTGGGTTTAAAGCCAGAATTCTGAGCGATCCCAGCATGGAAAAGCATGTAATAATGATGGCTATAATCAAGAAAGCCCCTACCAGCATTTCCATTCCATAAGCAGTTTTCACTAAAAAAGCTCTGGTATCATTTTTTGCTTCTACAATCTTCTCTTCTTTTGTTTTTACTTTCTTCTTTTTACTCTCCGTTTCACAATTCGGACTCTCTTCTTCTTTCTTCTCCATTTCGGAATCCAAAATTTTCTTTTCCGTTTCTAAAACTAAGCTTTTTCTGTTTTCACTTTCCTTCATTAATGTCCTCCCTTTGTTTCTTTTTTGAAACGAACGTTTTTACCGATCCGTTCCCTTTATAAGAACGCATGACGGCAAAAAAGTCCCGGGATTTTCACCGACTCGCTTTTCTTCTATAGATAAGGATAAAGATATGTCCACACGTACTCCAACAGATTACTGTCCTGAGGATCGTCCGAATTAATGGCGATCACCAGATTTTTCTCAGGAACAATGGTACAATACTGACCAAAACGTCCCACAGCACTGATGGAATCATGACGGCTGCGCCAAAACAACAGACTATAATCCTGCATTTCTTCCACGGTGGGAATAATGGTTCTCCATACTTTTTTCACCCAATCTTTGGGAATCACCTGTTTTCCTTCCCACTGTCCCTGCTGAAGATAGAGCTGTCCAAACCGGGCCACTTCTGATGTCTTCAGATGAAGCCCTCCGGCTCCAAAGGTTCTTCCCATGGGATCGGTTTCCCAGAATGGACGCTGGATTCCCAAGGGTTCAAACAATCTGGGCATCAGATAATCTGTGAGACTTTCACCGGTCAGACGCTCCAGTAAAACTCCGGCCAGATAAGGTCCGGCATTGCTGTACTTGAATTCCCTTCCCGGCATTGATGTCATAGGACGGCTCAAAAGGAAACGAACCCAATCCGTTTCCTTCATCGTTCGGCGTTGGTCTCCCATCAGATAAGCCATGGGATACCCCATCTGCATAGTCAGCAAATGATGAATTCTCAGTGCCTGCATATTTTCAGATACCGAAACCGGAAGCTCTTCCGAAAAATAACGAAGAACCGGATCATCCCATCCCACCAGTCCCTCTTCCAGGGCAAAGCCCATGGCGGTTCCGGTAAAACTTTTACTGATGGAATACTGCAGCTGCGGTTCTTCCGGAATCCAGTCATGGCGAAAGATTTCTTTTCCGTTCTGATATAAAATCACATGCTGTATACCAAAATCTGTAACTGCTCTGCAAAAAAAAGAAAATTTTTCTTCCGATAACATTTGTTTTCTCCTTCGTACCTTGATTCCATAACAAACTCTGTCCCCACTGCTGCAGACCGATCCATGGAAACAGCCAGGTTCAGAGAGAATTTCTCCTTATGATCAAAAATATGGATTTCGGCAGCTGCTGCCTAAAGATATATTCATTATATCGAACATGGGAACACTCGTCAATAGAGTCGTTTTCAGAGAGCAATGCATGTTTTTTCCATATTTTCTAAATATTTCAGCAGCTGCCATGTTTTCCTTAGGCTTGTTATTCCATTCCATCCCGGACCGTCTCTGCTGCCGTCTCTGCATATTCTGTATTTACCAGCTTTTCATAAGGAACACGTTCCGTCAGTTCACCGGCTTCTTCCAGAATATTTTCCAGGAGCTCAAAGCTTTCCTTTTGGAAAATGGTATCTTCTTTCCAGGTATCCTGTTCCAGATATCTGGTTACGATTTTTTCCAGTGCTTCCGTTTCCATTTCCGGGAACTGGGGCTGAATGGTTTTTGCAATCTCTTTTGCCGAATGAGAAAGGACATAATTCAGACCTTTTTGTATGGCATTGGTAAACGCCTGAATAGTTTCCGGATTTTCTTCCATATAAGATTTGGTCACAGAATATGCCGTATAAGGAACATAACCGGATTCCACTCCCAGAGAAGCTACCACAACCCCTTCTCCTTCCTGTTCCAGACTGGTTGCGAAGGGTTCAAATTCCACAGTATAGTCCACATCTTCCATTTCCGGGAAGGCTGCCGCAGTAAGTCCAAAATTGATGGATTGATCAATGGTAAGATCTGTTTTGGGATCCATACCGTATTTTTTCAGGATATATTCAAAAACCATCTGAGGCATACCGCCCTTTCTTCCGCCCAGTATTTTCTTTCCTTTCAGAGAAGACCACTCAAAATTCTCCTCCGCATTTCTTCCTACCAGAAAATTTCCTGCCCGCTGGGTCAGCTGAGCGAAATTAATGAAATAATTTTCTTCTCCCTGGGAATAAACATAGATCGATGACTCACTTCCCATAAACCCAATATCCGCTTCTCCTGCAATCAGAGCAGTAGCCACATTATCAGCCCCGGCACCGTTTACCAATTCGAGATCAATTCCCTCTTCCTCAAAAAATCCCAGTTCCAAAGCTGCATACTGTGGTGCGTAAAAAACAGAATGGGCCACCTCATTCAACACCACTTTCGTATTGTCACTCTTTTTCTTCCCGGAGCATCCCACGCCAGTTACGCAAAGAACTGCCGTCAAAAGCAAAATACATAAACGTTTCATTCAACGTCTCCGCAACCATACTACTCCAGCATATGAAGGTTGGAATCATTTGGTGATGACAAACTGCGGGAAATCTGTTTCTTTTATGTTAAAGCAAAAACCCGGACAGAGGGTGATATATCTTCTCTGTCCGGGAAATCATCTTTCAGAAAATGAAAGCGTCCGTTCTATTATCTATACTGTTTTCAGCAAAGTTATTTTGTTTCCTGATTCTTCCACTCTTCCCGCTTTTTCTCATGGTGTTCACGAATTCTCTGGTCATAACCAAGACCCTGACGAATATCATGGATTTCTTCATAAGTTCTGGAGAAGCCTTCGCCTTCTTTCAACGGAATCGTTCCGCCGCTCTTGTAAGCGATCTTCAACAGAATCGGGGTAATGATGGTCGTAATAATAACAACCACAACGATAGGACCCATGAAGTTGGAGCCAAGGAGACCAAGGGCCTCTCCCTTGCTGGCGATGATCAGTGCAACCTCACCGCGGGAAATCATACCGATACCAATTCGGATACAGTGATTATTCACATAACCGCAGGCTTTTGCTCCTAATCCGCAGCCGATTACCTTGGTAATGACTGCCACCAGAGTAAGAATCACGGCAAAAAGTATAATCATTGGTGTCATCTTCGGAAGCACTACCTTCAAACCAATGCTGGCAAAAAAGATGGGTGACAGGTAAAGGTAGGAAATCGTATCAAAACGGGATGCCAGAAATGCTGTACGCTGTGTCTGGGAGATAATCAGTCCGGCAAAGAAAGCACCGGTAATATCGGCGACACCGAAAAATGCCTCACCCACATAAGACAGGAACAAGCAGAACACGAAGGCAATAATAGCATGGCGGTGAAGACCGTGATCTGCTTTGCAGCACCAGATCGAATAAAAACGATAGAACAGATAACCGGCAATCAGAACAAAGATAAAGAATCCCAGAATCTTCAGCAGTACAAGGGCAACACTGACAGATTTATCTGCCATGCTGGTAACCAGAGTCAATGCAACGATGCCAAGAATATCGTCAATAATGGCTGCACCCAGAATGGCGTTACCGGACTGTGTCTTCAGTTTTCCGATTTCCTTCAGAGTCTCTACCGTAATACTAACGGAAGTTGCCGTCAGGATAATACCCATGAAAATGTTCTGCAGAAAAACAGTGCCTGTGGCATCCGATGCAATCATGCCTTCGCGGTTAAATACGACGGCCACCAGATATCCGCCGATAAGAGGAACAAGAACACCGCAAAGAGCGATAAAGAAAGAGGATTTTCCACTTTTCTTCAGTTCATCCATATCGGTTTCCATACCGGCACAGAACATCAGAACAATGACACCAATTTCTGCGGTCTGCTCCAGAAAATCCGTTGCAGTAATGACACCCAGACATGCCGGACCAAGCAAAACTCCGGCCAACAGGGCACCTACTACCTGAGGCAGCTTAAAGGATCTGGTCAAAAGTCCAAGGAGCTTTGTGCTGAGCAGAATAATCGCCAAATCCAGGATAAATTTGTAACTTCCCATAATCAAACCTTCTTCCTTACAGGCCTCTGAAGCTTTGTATCTGCTTCTGTCTTTCGTACCCGCAAAATCATTATTTATTTATCTCGGCTCTTAATCTAGCACTATTTACATATAAATGCAACTATTTTCCCTATTTCTCCCATACTTTTTTATTTTGTTAAACATTCACCCCTACTATTTTTTCACGATTTATCTGCTATTTTTATCAATTTTTTATGTCTCGCCAAGTTGAATTATCGAATATTTAACTCCTTTTTTGTCATTAAAACTGTCTATTTTTCCATGCTCATTTTTGGTTTTTTATATGCATTTGTTTATTTGTACATGTTATTCATATTTGTAATTTTTATACGTTTTCCTGCTTTCCGGAAAGTCCCTTATGAATTCCAGGTCTGTTCCTGAAAAGAAAGCTTGTTTCGAATAATTTTTCTCAGGAAAAATATACAAACAGAAACAGACATAATTTCTGCAATCGGATAAGCCAACCATACCAGCTGCAGTTCTCCCGTCAAAGATAAGAAATAAGCGGCCGGAACAAGGACCAGAAGCTGACGGGCTACCGACACAATCAGGCTGTAAATGCTGTTGCCCAGGGCCTGGAACATGGAACTGGATACAATGCAGAAACCGGCAAACAGATAGCTGATGCTGACGATTCGCAATGCGGGAACACCAATTTCCAGCATAAAATCCGAAGCATGAAACAGTTTCAGCAGTGATCCCGGTATGGTTTGAAAAACAGCCAAACCGATCAGCATAATTCCGGTGGCATAAATGGCGCTGAGACGAAAGGTCTGAAGAATACGCCTCTTCTTTCTGGCACCGTAATTGTAAGCAACGATGGGTACCATACCGTTATTCAAACCAAATACCGGCATGAAGAAGAAACTCTGAATCTTAAAATAGATTCCAAATACAGCCGTTGCCGTCTCCGTAAACCCAATCAGAATCTTATTCATACAGAAAGTCATCACCGATCCGATGGACTGCATCAGAATGGATGGAATACCAACCTCATAAATGCGTGTAATATAAACCCGATCCGGACGAATTTCCCGAATATCCAAATGAATGTCCTTATTGCAGCAAATATTGAATACAATTCCAAGAGCCATACCAAAAATCTGTCCGGCTACCGTAGCCACAGCCGCACCGGCCACTCCCATTTTCGGCATACCAAAATATCCAAAAATCAGAATCGGATCCAGAATAATATTCGTCACAGCGCCCAATCCCTGAGTTATCATGGAATATATGGTTCTTCCCGTAGACTGAAGAAGCTTTTCAGCAGTTATCTGTCCAAAAATACCAAAAGAGCAAATCGTACAGATCTGAATATAAACAGTACCTGCCTCTACAATTTCCGGGATGTCCGTCTGTGCCCGCATAAAGAACTCAGTGCCGAAAATTCCGAAAACAACGAAGGCAAGGCAGCTCAGAATAGCCAGAAACCAGCTGACATTGGCGGTTTTATCGGCAGCTGCCTGATTCTTCTCACCCAGGCTGCGGGACAACAGGGCATTTACACCAACACCGGTACCGGCGGCAACAGCAATCATCAGATTTTGTATGGGAAAAGCCATGGAAACAGCAGTCAACGCCGCCTCACTGATTTGAGAAACAAAGATACTGTCTACTACGTTATAAAGTGCCTGAATGATCATGGAGATCATCATGGGAATCGACATGGAAACCAGCAATCGATTTACCGGCAGTGTTCCCATTTTATTCTCTTCAGCCTGGTTCAAAATGGACCCCTTTCTCTGTGCAAAATCTTTTTTGGTCTGTATGCACGGTTTTTTATTCTACACCTCTTCTATTTTCATGTCAATTACTTTGCCGGCTGCAGACTCCCACATTACTTTACCGGCTGCAGACTCCCCTATATTACTTTGCCGACTGCAAATTTCGCATACCTTATCCCCCGCATTGTCCACACCTTATCCCATGTATTTTCCCGTACACAGCCATACATTGTTCCTCTCAGATGTCCCGCAAATCAATGCGTTTTCTTCGTTCCGTTAAATAATCTACATATGTTTTTTCTATATCCGTTTTTAATATTCTACAGTATATGATATTTTTTCCGTTAATTTTTTATCTTATCTCTTATATATTGGCTTATTTTCGATCAAAAGCTTCATATTTTTGAATTTCTTTTCACGTTTTATTCATATTTTATTTGACTTCATAACTTATTTATGGTATTGTTATTCTGCGCTGATAATTAGCGACATTCATTTTTTGGAGGCAATATATGAAAGGTACAGTTAAGTGGTTTAACAACCAGAAAGGCTACGGCTTCATCTCCGATTCGGAAGGCAATGACATCTTCGTTCATTACTCCGGATTGAACATGGAAGGTTTCAAATCCCTGGATGAAGGCGCAGAAGTTGAATTCGATGTTGTTGAAGGTGCTAAAGGACCTCAGGCTACCAATGTAACAAAGCTGTAATGTGATGCTGCAGTATGCAGAATCATTCCAAAAGCCTGTCCAGCATACTTTTGATTTATACAATCTAAGCAATGATAAAGGCAAGAATAAGGGAAACTGGTTTTGGGGTCTTCTCAAGACGAGTTTCCCTTATTTTTATTTTTATATCCCGAGACGAGTTTCCCTTATTTTTATATCCTGAGACGAGTTTCCCTCATTTTAACTTTTATTTTTTTGAACCGATGTATTTGTAATCTTTCGAACCGATGTATTTGAAAGTCTTGAAAATGCAGAATCTATCCTTTATATTGAAAGTACATTATAATAATTTTTCCGGAGGATATGGATATGTGCAAAATCTGTAATATTATTTATCGGGAACCGGTGGTGGAAGATGCAGAGAAAATTGTAGATTTTTATAATTACGTTGGCGGGGAAACCATGTATCTGAGCTTTGAAAAAGATGAATATCCGTTGGATGCTGCAGCACAGCGGGATGATATCCAGGCAACCCACGACCATCCTGCAAGCATTATGATCCTTGCCATGGACGGCGATGAAATTGCAGGGATTGGAACCATCCATTCCGGAAATAAAATCAAAGGCCGTCATCAGGGAGAGCTTGGCATCGTCGTTGCAAAAAAATATCAGGCCCAGGGAATCGGCAGTGAAATCATCCGCCAACTGATTGATTTCTGCAAAGGAAACGGCATCACCACAAGAATTCAGCTGGATACTCTCTGTGATAACGAAGTGGCTGTAAAACTGTACGAATCCTTTGGATTTGAAATCGAGGGTCGGTTAAAGAACACCACTTTATGGCACGGTACATATTACGATATGTATGTGATGGGATTGATGCTGTAATTGGAGATATGATCCATCTATAGCCGGGAGCAGTTATCAATAACCAAAGTCATTCCGTTATGCATCCGGTCTGAAGCCGTCTTGTTCCTATCGTTTTCCAACGCAGGTTACTTATGGCGATCCTATATACACTAATACACAAGCCTTA
Source organism: Clostridiales bacterium (assembly GCA_029007785.1). Classification (GTDB taxonomy): domain Bacteria; phylum Bacillota; class Clostridia; order Lachnospirales; family Lachnospiraceae; genus UBA3305. The sequence continues at coordinate 16,526 of JAQXIM010000085.1, forward strand.
CTGAAAACAGTAAGTTTAATGTATGCTCAAAGAAAGAAAACTTCACCCTGTCCGTCTCCGGCAGAATGAAGTTTTCTTTCTTTTATGTAAAATAATAAATGCTCTCAGTTCATCCTTTTTCAACAGAAATCTTTCCAAAAATCGTACTCCCCTGATACTTATAATATATGAGGAAACAAATCAGTGTAGTCGCCCAGGTAATGGGATAAACTGTAGCCACACCGCCTACGGTCGGCATGATTCTCATCATGATATAAAGGGCAATCATACGAATACCGCACATGTTTCCCAGGATAATCAGCATGGAAGGCAGAGCCCGTCCGGCTCCCCGAAGACCTGCCGATAAAACATCAAAGGTCACATAGATCGAATAGAAAGGGAAAGCCCGATAGGCGATCTCAATTCCCTTTTGAATGACAATCTCATCTCTGGCAAAAAGGCGGAAGGCCGGATGTGACAGGAACAACAAAGTATAACCGCAGCCTACTGCCACCGCAATTCCAAGAAGGATGGCTTTCCCAATTCCCTGGCGTGCCCTTTCTTTCCGCCCGGCTCCCAGATTCTGACCACAAAAAGTGGTAGCTGCTTGGCCAACGGCCAGAATAGGAAGATAGGCAAAACTATCCACTTTATAAAATGCAGTAAATGCTGCAATGCTGTCTACGCCCAGGAGATTGATCTGGGACTGCATGACGAGATTGGACAGAGTAATTCCCATGGCCTGAACTCCGGATGGAATCCCGATTACCATAATGTTTTTCAAAGTGTAGGGAAGGATACGAATTTCCCCCAAACGAAGCCGGTATTCCTCCGGAAGACGAAAAAGATGACGAAAAACAAGAAAAGCTGCCACGGTCTGAGAGAGAAGAGTGGACAGTGCCGCTCCCATAACCCCAAGCTTCAGAATATAGATAAAGAGTGTATTTCCGAAAACATTGGCCAGACCGCCCAGCAGCTGATAGATCAACGGCGAACGGGAATTTCCCAAAGCTCTCAGAACACCTCCTCCAATATTATATCCGATGATGGAGAAAAGACTCAGGAAATAAATTCTCATGTAAATCAAGGCCATATCAAAAATTGCAGCCGGCGTATTCATCCAGTTTAAAAGTACAGGAGCAGTCACCCAGCCAAGCACCATGAAAATCAAACTGGCAGCCAAAGTAAAACCGGCAGCCGTATGAATGGTCTGCCTCATTTCTCTGGTCTTGCCAGCACCAAAGGCCTGGGAGACAATGACGCTGACACCAACCCCAAGCCCGACAAAGAAATCCACCAGACAGCTAAGCAGAAGACCTCCTGCCCCCACTGCAGCAGAGGCTTCTTTGCCCAGGAGATTCCCTACAAAGATCAAGTCCACTGCATTATATAATTGTTGAACCAGACTGCTTCCCAAGAGGGGAAGTGCAAAAAGAAGGAGCGCTCTTCCGATTGGCCCCTTCGTTAAATCCCTGGTATCCTTATGATTGTTCTTCATCTCTTTTCTCCTTCGGTCAATATGCAGCCGGAACGCCTTTCGGTCAGTGGACAGTTATCCTTATTTTTTCATTTTTGGAAGTCAAATCAGTTGATCTTACACTACTTTATCACAAATCACTGCCCTGTACTTTGTATTCGTGTCATATTGTCTGCTTTCTGCCATTTTTGATCACTCCTTATTCTCTTGATTATATCTCAAATCCATGAAAATGGGCTGTCAACTTTTTTATACCACATCAATCAGCATGACCAAAAAGGAAGCACGTTTTCATTCTTTCACCCTCATTCTGTGAAAATAGCACATCTGTACTATCATGTCATTTTAACATTATAGTTCTGTATTTACAATACACCTGTATACACAGAATACAGAAGGGTAAGCAGCCGGCTCTCCGACCTTGTTGCAGACTGTGACCAAACGGAAACAAAAATCTTATCGGACATTCTGATCTCTGCCAAGCAGACACTCAGGAAGAACAAAGCAACAGACTAAGGGGCATTGTGTGCCCCTTTTCGTTATTTTACAACGAATGAAAAAAAGAGGAAACGGAAAGATCCGCTTCCTCTTTTTTTTCATTCGTTTAGTCCAGAATCTCCATCAGTCTGCCGCAGCAGAAGGGGATGGGTTCGCCAGCCTTGATGTGCTGGGTCTTATTGCAGGTGACACAGTACACATCGGTGTCATAGGGTGCCCGAATCACAGGCACTTCCTTGACTTCCTTTTCGGACAGACCATCGATATGGAACACGGCAGTCTTGTTCTCGCTGGGAATGTAAACGCCGATGGGGGACAGGGCTTTGTTCCCGCCGACGCAGTTGCCCATCTTCACCCACAGGGCTTCCAGTTCAGCAGCTTCCGCAGCGTGCTCGGGAGTGAACTCCACAACATCTTTGTTAATTCTAATCTTCATGACACTTACTCCTCCGGGCTGAATTCGTCCTTGCCCACGCCGCACAGTTCACAGGCGAAATCCTCAGGCAGATCTTCCCACTTCACACCTGCCTCGTCCTCGTCATAGACCCAGCCGCACAGATTGCAAACGTACTTCATGCTTTTTCCTCCCTAGATAATTTAGTTTCAAGGAAAATAATTATTTGAAATATCTTTCCAGCAGACCTTTGAACGCTTTTCCGTGTCTTGCTTCGTCACGAGCCATCTCATGAACGGTATCATGGATTGCGTCCAAACCAGCAGCTTTTGCACGTTTAGCCAGATCAGTCTTACCAGCGGTAGCACCGTTCTCAGCTTCTACACGCATCTCCAGATTCTTCTTGGTGCTGTCAGTTACTACTTCGCCCAGCAGCTCTGCAAATTTTGCAGCATGCTCAGCTTCTTCGTAGGCAGCTTTCTCCCAGTACATTCCGATTTCAGGATAGCCTTCACGGAAAGCAACACGAGCCATAGCCAGATACATACCAACTTCAGAACACTCTCCATTGAAGTTTGCTCTCAGATCTTCCAGAATATCTTCACTAACACCCTGAGCTACACCTACTACGTGCTCAGCAGCCCAATTCATCTCACCGCTCTGTTCCGTAAATTTGCTGGCGGGTGCATTACACTGAGGACATTTCTCAGGTGCTGCTTCGCCTTCATATACGTAACCACAAA
>JAQXIM010000086.1 GCA_029007785.1 Clostridiales bacterium
CCAGAGAGCAGAAGTATTTGGCTCCAAAGGCATGGTGGCAACCGCCAATGACTCTGCATCTTTAGCAGTGATCAGTAATGCGGAAGGAGTGACAGGAGAAAAACCCTTATATTTCTTCCTGGAGCGCTACATGGCTGCATATGCAAAAGAGGTGAAAGCGTTTATCAAGGCTATCGAAGAAGATGCGGATATTCCGGTTGGCGTGGCAGATGGACTTCAGTCTGTATTGATGGGACTGGCAGCTAAGAAATCATGGGAAGAGCATCGCCCTGTAAAAATTTCTGAAATTATAGACTTTAGCAGATAAGGATTTTACAGCAGCTGATGAAGATGTGTTAAGTATTTCAAAGCAACTTATGGAACAGAATAAGGAAGCATATGAGGTACTGGCTAAATGATAAAATTGAGCAAAGAGCAGATTCTTATGCTTCATACTCAATTGATTCAGCAGCGGGAAACATAGAATATGAAGGCCTATTGCAATGGGTTCTTGAACATCAAAACTAAATCGTGCAACTGGATTAAGGCCGAACATGGAAGATAATCTGTGCCAGGTCTTTTCTTGTGCCCGAATAGGTAAAAAAAATTAGAAAATTACATCCTCCGGAGCGTGGGTTCCAAATTCATATTGTCCAGGTATACTATTATTTTGATTGGCAATATGAGAGTTTATGACTTTATATAATAGTAGGAGGTTACAAATGAATCAGATTAAGATAGGAAAATTCATTGCAGAGCGAAGAAAACAACGTGGTTATTTGCAAAAAGACATTGCCATGAGACTGGGAATCAGTGAAAAGACAGTTTCTAAATGGGAATGCGGGAACGGTCTTCCGGAAGTTGCTTACATGGAGCCTTTGTGTCAGATACTGGGTATCACAGTAAACGAGTTGCTGGCAGGGGAAACCATACCGATTCTGGAATTCATGAATTTAATTGACATGTCACGCCTGGAGCTGGTGAAACAATTAGAATTTGAACAATTGCGAATGCGTATCTATAAACTATATAACATTGAGATTGAAACCATGGAAACATCTGAGAATGGCGCAGGAGGATTGACGTATTTCGTAAAGGCAGAGGACAAAAAACTTGTTGTTAAATATCCCAGTGATAATGAGATGAACAATCCCGATGTGGAAGTCAGAGTATGCGAAAAGCTTTTGGACAATGGAATTCCTGCTTGCAGATTTATTCCGAATAAGCAGGGGAAGTTGGTTTCAACAGATGAGAATGGAAGACGATTTACCCTACAGCATTTTTATGAAGGTGTCATATATGGCTATCATGAGGCACCGGTTCATTTGCAAGCGCAGTCTGCCTTGACTTTAGCAAAGATACATGAAGCCATGAAGGATATGGAGAATATTCCGGTTGGCATTGGTGCAGAGTTTTTTGCATACAGAAAACCGGAGTATATGAAGGATGCGTATGCCGGCACTTTACAACAAGCCATCGATAATGATGACATAGCTATCGCAAATCGCATACGTTCCAATATGAGAATTGCAGATGCCATGCCTGCCTATCATTTTGATATAGACAGGTTTAGCTGTGGTAGTACACATGGAGATTATATGATCTCGCAGTTGATTTGGCAGGATGATAGATTAAGTGGTATTATAGACTGGACATGTGCCTGCAAACATCCTTACATGTGGGAAATCGTGCGTTCCTACATATTTATGGCACCTGAGACGAAGCAGGGCGAAATCAATACAGATGCATTGTTGAACTATATATCTGAATACATGAAATGCGGTTCATTAAATGCCTATGATATCGAAAATGCCGGGAAACTGTTTTTCTATTTTTTAGCTGTCTGTAATTTCTATGGACAGTATTATGATTCCATTTCCAAGAACAGATATATTTACCTGCAGCAGGCAGAGATGGCAGCAGGGCTTCTTGTGTGGTTTGAGAAGCATATCGATGAGTTAAATGAAAAACTGCGTGAATTGAGTCTGCAGGTTACCTATCAAAAAAAGATGGGTAATTATTATGACGCGGAAGGGCGTTTGCTGCAGTATCCGACGAAGAAACCCATGAGAGTTCTGGCACTTACAAAGATTGCTGATTGTTTTGAACCGGACAGGCAATATACAGAAAAAGAAGTGAATGCTATCATTAAGCGGAATATAGCATTTTCAGATATTGAATTGATTCGCAGAGAAATGTTTCAGTTAAAGCTGATCGGAAGATTAAGAGATGGATCGGCTTATTGGAGAGAATTGATTTGATGGGATATAACAATTGTTTTTTAGTATGTGAGGGAGGAAAAGGGTTTTGAAAAAGTTTTATGAAAAGAGTGAATTATGGTTTGCTGTGACATGGATTATTGTCTATGTGGTTGCCATGGGAAACCTGCGGGCTAATTTGGGGGACGAAAGTCTGTATTCCATGCTGGCAGTACTGATTATCGCTGTGATTCTGACTGTGTTTATGGTAAAAAACAAGCTGACAGAAAGGTATGGACTGGTGCTTTGGAAAGAAAGCAGAAAGTATCTGTACTTTATCCCGCTTATTCTGCTGTGCACCGTGGATCTCTGGTTTGGTGTTTCCATGCATTACAGCGGCGTTCATCAGATAGTTGCTGTGATGACATTGGGACTGGCAGGATATGTGGAGGAAATGATTTTCCGAGGGTTGTTGTTCAGAGCGATCGAGAAAGACAGCCTGAAGCAGGCAATTGTGATCACCTCTGTTACCTTCGGTGCAGGACATATTGTGAATCTGCTTACCGGACGGGGAAGTCTG
>JAQXIM010000087.1 GCA_029007785.1 Clostridiales bacterium
GGACTGTATCATAGATACAGAATAATTTCAAGGAGGTTTGTCTATGGAATATCGGATCCTAAGTAATGGTGTAAAAATGCCACAGTTGGGTTATGGAGTATATCAGGTGACCAAGGAAGAGTGTGAGCGCTGTGTGTTGGATGCTCTGAAAGCAGGCTACCGCTTGATTGATACGGCACAATCTTATTTTAATGAAGAGGAAGTGGGTTCTGCCATTAAAAAAAGTGGAATTCCCCGTGAGGAGATTTTTCTTACCACAAAGGTGTGGATTGAACACTATGGCTATGAAAATGCCAGAAAGTCTGTACTTGAATCCATGAAGAAACTGCAGACAGAGTATCTTGATCTTGTACTTCTCCATCAGCCATTTGGCGATGCTTATGGAGCATGGAGAGCGCTTGAAGATTTGTATGAAGAAGGAAAAATCAGAGCGATTGGTATTTCAAATTTCTATGTGGACAGAATGGTGGAGTTTGTGAATTTCAATCGTATTAAACCGATGATTAACCAGATGGAAATACATATCTTTAACCAACAGAAGCAGCTGAAAGAGTATGCTGACAAATACGATGTGCAGTTAGAGGCATGGGCACCATTTGGAGAAGGACGCAGGAATACATTCGATAATGACGTGATTAAGTCTATCGGTGATAAATATGGTAAGACAGCAGCTCAGGTAATGCTCAGATGGAATATTCAGAGAGACGTAGTAGTAATTCCTAAATCTACCCACTATGAAAGAATGATAGAAAACTTCAATGTATTTGATTTTGCATTGACAGATGAGGAAATGCATACGATTACGAATCTTGACACAGCAACATCAAGTTTCTTCTCACATCAGGATCCTGCAATGGTAGAATGGTTTGTGAAGATGGTAGAGGAGCGTAAGAATAATAATCGTAGTGAGAACGAAAAGAAAAATTGGTAAGGAGAAAGACTATGAGTAGAATTGATTTTGGTGCAAAACCTTTCCTGTTTCCGATGCCGGTACTGATTATTGGCACATATGATGAAAAAGGAGTGCCTAATGCAATGAATGCTGCATGGGGTATGATTACAGATTATCAGGAAATCCCCGGAATATGCAGATTGTTTCGCATATTCCGGGGGATTTTCTATTGTTTCCTATGAACGAAGGACGCTCATCTGGAGATATTTCATCTGCTGCTGGAAACCGAAGAATCTGCTCCGTCAATGGAGGTTTTCATTTTTACAACTTTTTTACAACGTGGCACTTGCTGCAGAGGTATAATGATAAAAAAACACAATGGGGTGACCATATCATGAATAAGATACTGATTGCAGAGGATGAATTGGCGATCAATAAGATGATCTGTATGAATCTGAATATAACCGGATACGAGACAGTGTCCTTTCAGGACGGGCAGGAAGTACTGGATTATCTTTCACAAGGAGGTGTGGCAGATCTTGCTATTGTAGATGTGATGATGCCGAAGGTAGATGGATTCGCATTGTTAGAGCCATTAAAAATGAAAGGAATACCGGTGATTTATTTGACAGCCAGAGGTGATCTTGAATCCAAATTAAAAGGATTGGCAGGCGGCGCTGAGGATTACATGGTAAAGCCTTTCGAAATGTTGGAATTGCTTGTTCGCATAGATATGATTTTAAAAAGAACCGGTAAAAGTCAGGAAATATTATCACTCGATGATATCACTCTTGATATGAAGAAAAGAATCGTGAAAAAGAAAGAGGAGACCATTTTATTGACACCGATGGAATATGATCTGCTCTGCCTTCTGGGGAAAAACAGAAACATTGCAATGAATAGAGATAAGCTTCTGAGTGAAATATGGGGTATTGATTTTGAAGGAGAGACCAGGACCGTAGATGTCCATGTGGCTGCGTTGAGAAGAAAGACAGGGCTTCATATCGTTTCCGTTCCGAAGATTGGATATCGTCTGGAGGTGGATGAAAAATGAAGCTGAAAAGCAAACTGACGCTTGGTGTTATCAGTACCTTGCTTCTGGCACTTTTCGCATGTTGTACCATGAGTATTGCTGTCAGTAAAAACAGTATTTTGAAAAGTACGATTACTTATTCTGAGTTGGAACTGGAAAAACTGAAGGATAACCTTTGGGTAAATCGACAGGATATTGAGCAGAGTACCGAAGAACTAACCATGCGTGCTGTATTGAGATACTGTTTTTTTCAACAGACACAATATTCGGATGACAATACAGAATATGTTCTGATCAATGAGAATGGCGATTCCATCTATAATAACTCAGGAGTTAATCCTGAGGCAATCATGAGCCTGGGTACAGATGAAGCTGTTAAGACAGAAATCGTTCGTTTTGCAGAATCGGATTATCTTGTCTGCGGCAAGACGTGCAGTCTGAACAATACATATTATCATATTTATCTGATTAGAAATGTTACATCGATTTTTGTACAGCTTCGGCAATTATCATTTATCTACATGGCAATCGGTTTGAGTGTTTGTATGATTGCAGGAGCCGTCATCATTTTCTTTCTGCGAAAAGAATTGGAACCTCTGGAACAGATGAAACGAGAGGCTGAGGCTATCGCAGAAGGCCAATATTCGGCAAGACTAAAAATATCAGGGAAGGATGAACTTGCACATTTATCCCGCAGTTTTAATCAGATGGCGGAATCAGTGGAGCATCATATTCTGGAAGTTGAGAAAACGTCAGAAGCACGTAACCGGCTGATTCATGCCCTGTCTCATGAGATGCGGACTCCTGTTACTGCGATCAGCGGTTATTCCTATGCCCTGCGGTCGGTAAGAATGAATGAAGAGCAGAAGACAGAGGCTTTGGAGTTCATCGATCTGGAGGCAAAGCGTCTGGAGCGATTATCAGGGAAAATGACAGAGTTGATCGGACTTTCTGAGAATAAAATACAATTGCAGACAATCCATCTGGCAGATATGAAAAAGCAGCTGGAGATGATATTTCAAAACCAGAATACCATCCGATTACAGATCGAAGAGGGAAGCATGCTGGGTGACCAGGATCTGTTAATTCTAGTGATTACAAACCTGTGTGACAATGCCCGAAAGGCAGGGGCAACAGAAATAACAGTCGAGGTTTCTCCAATGGGGATATGGGTTAAGGATAACGGGAAAGGTATTTCTGAATCAGATAGGGAACGCATATTTGAAGCATTTTATCAGGGTGACGCCTCCAGAAATCAGGAAGGCTTTGGTCTGGGGCTGGCACTCTGCCAGAAAGTTGCAGAACTTCATCATACAAGACTTCAGGTGAACAGTGTGGAAGGGAAAGGAAGCACATTCTATCTTTACAACTCTTTAACAACTCTCTGATGACTTGAAAACAGAGAACGGTTTATCATAGAAGCATATCAAAGGTGCATACGGATTTTATGAAGAAAAGCAATGATATGCACAGAATGGAGAGTTCAATGAAGAAAAAAACAGTCAGTATTCTGGCAATAACAATGATGCTTGGACTAACAATGCCAGGATGTGCAAAAACACCGGATCAGGCTCTGGTAGCACAAAAGAATCATGAACGTCTGGAAGCGGCGGCAAAGGAAGAACCGAAGGATGGAACAACCTTAAAGGACATAGCAGCCACTGCGAACACAACGTATGATTTTTCCTATGAGAGCGAGGATGGGAAAATTTCTATTCAGGCAGAACAGGTTCCGGTTACACTTCCTGCAAAAGACTCGATTCCCATGTATCATGTGAGCTGCGGAGAGATTTCACAGACCATCGCTGATAAGGTATATGATTATTTTTTCCCTGACGGGGGTTATACCACTACAGGCACGGATATTACAAAAGCAGAGATTGATAAGAGAATTCTGGAGATTCAGCAAACAATTGCCAATTACAGAGATGACCCTGAAATCTCAGACGAAGAAAAGGAAGAAATCATTCAGACTAACGAGGCAATTCTTGAGGCTCTTGAGGAGGAAAGGGAAAAGGCACCGGAAGAAAGCACGTTAAGCTGGGAACCCAGGGATTCCACATATTCAGACCGTGAATACGATTCGGTTGAAGGAACAATAATGGTCAAAGAATTATCAGTGAATTCAAAGGATAATAAAAAATGGCTGTATATTGCTTCCAGTGATGCGAGCTCTTCTTTCACATCAACACTTCAGTATAGTGACGGAAATGCCTGGGAGTATTCTTCTGATAACGGAACACCGGTTGCTATGTGCAGGGATGAAGAATTGCAGAAGATCGGTATCAGTCAGAAAAATGCGGCGGCAATTGTTGAGGATTTTATAGCAGCAATAGGGATGAACTGGGAAATTCATGATACATTCTGTGTCCGTGGATATAAGGTTACGGATAATAAAGAAGACGGTGAAGAAGTAAGCAGTGATCATTATACAGCGTATCAGTTTGTCTTGAGTCAGACTATCGACGGAATTCAGAGTGCAGTGACCTCCTCTTCCTATCTTCCGGAGGATAATTCTGCGGTTGCCTGGCTGTATGAACAGATCCGTATTATTGTTGAGCCGGATGGGATTGTCAAGGTGGACTGGAATTATCCGTTGACCGTAGATGACACTGTTTCCGATAACGTGGGTATTATCTCGTTTGATGCAGCCAGGGACATATTTGAAAATATGATGCCTCTTGTTGCAAAGGGAGATTTGGAAAAGTGGAACGAAGAGTATTTGGAAACAACAGCCAAACTTACGGTATCCGATGTGCGTCTGGGATTGATGCGAGTCAGAAATAGTGGAAGTGAGCTTACAGGACTCATGACGCCGGTATGGATTTTCTATGGAGACTATAATCGATCCTTTCATTACCTTCCAGGTGCGGAGGCTCTTCCGTATGGCGGGGAAGATGATTCCTCATCAGAACCCCATCCATGGATCTTATTGGCAGTCAATGCAGTGGATGGAAGCGTAATTGATATTACCGAAGGTTATTAAATCAGTAAAAATGAGTGTAAGAGGAGGTGACTTTCTGTGAATGAAAAGGCAAATAACACGATTTCTTCCTGCATCATACAGGCATTCACAGGGATTCCTTTTCTGATTGCCGCAGCAGGAATGATTCTGGCTCTTGTTATAGGCGGTTTCCCTGCGATATGGTCCGCACTGGAATCCTATAAAAGGGGATTACTGGAATATGGTGTTCATTTTGACATTTTTCAGGCAGCCATCCAGTCAGATGCGATGTGCCTGCTGCTTCCTGTGTTTTCGACACTTCCATTTACTGCTTCTTTTCAGGAGGATATGGACAGCGGATTCGTGAAAAACTATCTTCCCCGTGCAGGCAGAGGACATTACATTGCCGGAAAGCTTCTGGCAGCCGGTATTTCAGGGGGGAGTGTTTCGGCGGCAGCAATCGGTATTTATTACCATGCACTCAGGCTGTTATTACTGCCGATGGAAAAACGTGCAGCCTTCGGCATAACAGCTGTGACTTATGGACAGGACGCAGCAAGAGCCTGCGTCTTGTTTTTTTGTACCGGAATGCTGTTTTCACTGGTTGGAATGCTGTTTTCCATCGTCACATCAAGCAAATACATGGCATATGCCGCACCATTTGTTTTGGAATATGTACTGATCATTTTATGTGAAAGATATCTGAAGAGCCAGTATATGATCGATCCCAGAGAATGGGTAACTCCGACAAGGGAACAGTGGTTTATGGGGGATCTTGGGGTATTTGTTTATTTGGTCATGATAGTATTGCTGACGATACTGATACTGGTGATTGTCATGATACGGAGGCTTGATGAAATATGATGAAAAGAGATATAAAACAGATTCTTATGGTTATAGCCTATAACTTTCGTACATGGAAGAAGAATCCGAGAGTATTCTTAAGCTTTGCCATTGCTTTTGTATTTTGCTTTCTTCTTTCGGATAAGGTAGTTCAGTTTGCAGATAAGCATAATACATCCATGCAGCTTATAGAGCCTTTTATATGGACTTTTGATGACAGCAAGTCAATCTTGTTATCCTCAATGATCTTGATTTTCCTATTTGCAGATATGCCTTTTGTCACCACGGCAACTCCATTTTTTTTAGTGCGCACAAGCAGGAAAAAATGGCTGATCGGTCAGGGGCTTTATATTCTGCTGGCGACGATGCTTTACATGCTGTTTGTTATGTTTATCACATCTCTGATCAGTATGAAGAATTCATTTCCAGGAAATATTTGGAGTCCAACAGCAGTTGTACTTGGATATTCTAAAGCAGGGGAAGTTCTCGCGGTTCCTTCGTCCATGAAAACCATGGAAATGTCTACTCCTTATTCGTGTGCTGCAACTATTTTTGTGTTAATGCTGCTGTATGCTCTCGTTATGGTGTCACTGATGCTTTTGTGCAATCTGAAATATGGACAGATCGGTGGAGTACTGGCAGCCTTCGGGTTCAGCATCTATGGTTTCCTGTTGGATCCGCAGACGATTAAAATGCTTTTAAAACTGCCGGATTACGAGTCTTATATAGCAAATGTATGGGTCGGATGGGTATCACCATTAAATCATGCCACCTTTCATACGCACAATTTTGGATATGATCTGCTGCCTCAACTGTGGCAGAGTTACCTTCTTTGTATCCTATTGGTACTGTTATGCTTTTTTTTCTCGCTTCAAGTGATCCGGACCTATAGCTTTGTATTTACCGGAACAGGGGGAAAATGATATGGATTCAGCAATTATTATTGAAGATCTTCATAAATCCTTTGGGAAAGAAGAAATACTGCATGGAATCAATCGTGAGTTTGAGACCGGAAAGATACACGGGATCATTGGAAATAACGGCAGTGGAAAAACAGTAATGATGAAGTGTATATGCGGTTTCTTAAGGCCTGATCGGGGACATATATGGGTCAGTGGGAAAGAAATCGGAAAAGACACGGATTTTCCGGATGATTTGGGACTCATTATCGAGACTCCGGGCTTTCTTCCCGGGGCTGCCGGTATCAGGAACCTGAAATTACTGGCATCGCTTGGTGGTATCGCAGATGAGGAAAGAATACGGGAGACGATGATAAGAGTTGGATTGGATCCGGAGCTTAAGAAACCCGTCAGCAAATACAGCCTTGGAATGCGGCAGAGATTAGGTATCGCTCAGGCTATTATGGAAGATCCAACACTTCTGATTCTCGATGAACCTTTCAATGGTCTGGATAAATATGGTGTGGCGCAGATCCGAAGCCTGATCAAAGAGTTAAGAGAGGAAGGAAAGACGATTATCCTTGCCAGTCATAATCAGACAGACATTGACGAGCTTTGCGATACCGTCTGTGAGATGGATGCGGGAATGATGAACATTGTGCGCGGATAACGATAGAGGAAGGAGAAAGAGAACTGCATGAAAAAAATATGTGTTATATGGATGATTTGTCTGTTGATCGTTAACCTGAGTTATCCTGTATTGGCGGCAGATGTGGTGAGCGATCGTAAAAGCAGTGAAATTCTGAGCAAAGAACAGGTGACAGCCGATATGGATTTGAAAGACTCGGTTACTCCGGAAGACGAAGGTTCGCCAGAAACGGTTGCTCCGAAAGAGACAACTTCCGACAACCAGCAGGGAAAAGACAATGAATCAGAATTCCCGACGGAAATCGGTTCCGGTATCTTAACAATCGATAACCAAAATGTCTATGAAGGCATGGAAAGAGCATATAAGAATGGTTATCAGCCATTAGTTGAAAAAAACAAGGCTACGATCGTTGTTCCCCTGCTCTGTGATGGTAAGGTCAGGAAGGACAGTCTTAATGCGGCGGCAGAACTTGGTGATACCGATCATTCCCCTTTTGTATATCGTACATATGAAAAGAGTTTTAAATTGAAGAAAGAGCCAATAAACGGAACGAAGGAAACAAGAGATGTTTTTCTGATTTCCTTTGCACTTGATCTTGATAAAAATCGTCAGAATGGTATTTATCCGGTCACGATACTGGTTAAGGGAACGGATGAAAATGGGAGCGAGATCCAGCAATCATTTACCAGTTATGTCATTATCTCAGATGGTATTGATCCGGATACAGTAACTGATGATATGGGAGGAGGGACTTCCGAAGGCGGTGAGAAATCGGCTTCATCAGCGCCGGTCGTATTGATCAGTAATCATACGTTGAATGTGGATACCGTAAAAGCAGGAGAAGATTTTGAAGCGGTGGTGGCGCTGAAGAACACCAGCAATTTGAAATCTGTCCAGAATATGGTTGTGACTGTCAATACACCTTCGTCAGAGTTTGAATTAAAAAACGATTCCAATACCATCTTTGTTGGAAAACTGGGGACAGAAAAAACGACGGATATTACATTGAGATTCCATGTCAGCAAAAGTACTGCAGATGGAAACTATCCAATCGAGATTGCCATGAGCTATGACGATCCAAAAGCAAATACATGGAGTTCGTCCGGTGTATTCATGGTTACCGTTGAACAGCCGCAATCGTTGGAACTTACCATGCCAATGATTCAGAAAGAAATGACGGCTGGGGATACGATACCGTTGACTTTTCAGGTGATGAACCTGGGAAGAAGCAAGGCGTATAATGTTCGCTGCGATGTGAGCTGCAATGGCCTGTCTCAGACAAAAACTGCATTTATAGGAAATATGGAAAGTGGAACCGAAGGAGAAGGATCGCTGAATCTCTTTGTAACGACCATGGATGGCGAACAAGCTTACGGTAAGACTGCAGGAAAGGTAATTATGACATATGAGGATGGTTTTGGAAATGAGAAGACACAGGAGTATGCTTTTGAAACGACGATTCAAGAAAAACAGATCGTTTCACAAAGCCAGTCGGATGAGGAGCCGGAACGCGCTTCCGAATGGTGGGTTTCCATTCTGATCATTGCCGGAATGATTGTGGTTATTGGATGCAGTGCAGGTTCTTATTATTTGGGACGGAAAAAGAGATGATTGTTTATGGAATAAGAATGTGGAAGAGAATTGCTTATCCGGCACTGTTCTTTATGATTGTATCAGCATTCCTTTTGTTCCAGTCATTGCAATTGGATACATCCTTAAAGGAAGATGTTAAGCAATACGGCAGAATCACCTGTGTATTGGGAGAACAGCAGCCGGGCGATATTTCACAAAACTTACTGGAGAATGGATCTTATGTATATGAGGCAGAAGCTGTTTTTCAGTACCAGTCATTTGAAAAGGAATATCTGGTAACAGGTATCTCTTCGAATATGATTCCGGGAGAAATGCTCTGTGGGGATTTCTATTCCGATGACAGTAATAAGATTTCTGTAGTTGTGAATAAAGCAATGATTACGGATCTGACTGGGAAAGAACCAAAGACAGATGAAGAGTTGGCAGACTGGATTGACACAACATTTATTATGGGTGACAGTGCGGTGACACTTTGCGGCGTGATTGAGGATGAAACCATGTCACCCTCTGTTTACATGAGTATTCCGGCTGTCTGCAGTTATATGCAGCAGCATGGAGAAACGCCTGATGCGGGATACTTTTGCATATCCGTCCTGGGTTTAAAGCAGATGGAACAGATTCAACAGGAAATGAGTGCCATCGGTATCGGGATGGATATAGATCAGGAGAAAATGATGGAATGGAAGATCAAAGAAGTGCGTATCAGAGATTTGATTATCATGTCGTTGACAGCATTATGGGGATTTGCGTCAAATATCATGCTGGCAGCCAAAATGAGAATTAGGGAGAACGATATACTTAGCAAAACGATGATGGCTGCCAGCATTGTTGTCAATGGCTTGATTGGTATCATCGTTGGGCTGCTGATATTCGGATTTGTCCAGATCTGGATGCATTGAATTTGCTGAATGGATAAAGACTTTGTCCCATTTTGGGAGGAAGTCTTGGCAAAAAACAACGGCGGGCAATCATGTCCGCCGTAAAATAATTCCATTCGAAGTGATTCCGTTATGGTTCGATTGTGTTAGCTGAGTTTAGGTCATGCACCAACGAAAAATGCCAAGGCATCTGCCGCATCTTTTCGAAAATCCCCCTTTTGTTCGATGAAGCCTTCTACACTGATACCGCCTTGATATCCAATTTCCTGTAAAGTACGTAAATAGATTTCGTAATATGCGTCCTCATCTGTAGATTTGGGGAATCTGCGTCCTTGGTACCTTGCAAAATGAGTATGAATCAGATAATCCTTGCCCCGGATCATGCTGTCCACATTATCCTTCTCTGTTTTCAGATGGAAGTAATCCTGCAGCCCCCGGATACGCGGATGATTCACAACAGCAATAAGTTCCAGAACATCATCAAAAGTATTAATCATGTTAGTTTCCAACCGATTATTCGGTTCCAGTGCGATGGTGATATTCACCTTTTCTGCTTCATCTCCCAGCATTCCACAAACTTCAGTCAGCTGACGAAAAGCTTCTTGTCTGGAATAGCCTTCCGGGCACCGCTTGGCCCAGGGACTGCCAAATACAGTGATCGAAGCACCGAGTTCTGCCGCATATGCCAAAGCGCGTTTCGCATATTCCCGAACCTCCGTCATAGAAGTAGGAAATTCTCCTACCAGATGAATGTCGTTGGGAAAGAAATTATTGCAGGATCTTACAGGAAGAGTATTCTCCAACATCTTTCGGGTCTCGAGCAGTTGCTCTCGGGAAAACCCTGCGATATCGCAAAGGGGCAGTTCTACATAGTCATATCCCAGATCAGCCAGAATTCCGAAATATTCTTCACCGATGCTCCCGGGATTCCGAATCAGCATATTAGTACAGCAGCCGTAGAGCATATGATACCTCCTTTTCCATGAATCTTTGTTAGCCTTTGCAGTAGATTCCTCCGTTAATATCCAGTACCTCGCCGGTTATCCAAGATGACTCGTCACTGCAAAGATACAGTGCCCCATAGGCAACATCCTGCATGGTACCCATGCGGCCAAGAGGAATGCCGGCGCAGTTCAACATGATGTCAATTCGACCAAATTCCTCCACCGTGAAGGCTGCTGCAGATTCCATATCGGTAAGAGAGGTGATGTCCGCTTGATAGGTACGGATTCGGTTTCCGGATTCTATCCCGACCTCGTCAAGGGCAGAAGCCAGTTCTGCAGCTGTGGACTGCAGCCTCTCCGGCGAGATATCCACCAAAACAACACAAGCACCCTCCAACAGGAAATTTTTTTCGATGGTATAGGCCATCTCGGAAGCTCCACTACTGACAAACACAATTTTTCCTTCATTCTCATTTTATTGTACTCCTTTTGGAAAAATTCAGGTATACTATAAGCATACAATTATTCTGCGAAAAATAAAGATAAAATATAATTATCCTGCACAATTATTTTGCTGAAATAGTCTTCGATAATGATTGAAAAATCGTTGTTTTTAAAAAAAATACAAAGAATCCTGCTGTCAAATACAAAGAATTCTGCAGGATTGCTGATGAAAGGAAGGTGAAATTATGCTGTTTTTACCCATTGCACCCGGTGAAGATAAGCTTCTGGAAAAAGGATGTAATCCCGTACCGGTAAAGATCGTTCATTCTTATAATCATCCCGGATGGCAAATGAATAGTCATTCCCATACGGATCATGCAGAGATTCTGTATATTGCCGGCGGTCATGGAATATATATCGTGGACAATATTCCATGGTATGTGGGCGATGGAGATCTGATCCTGTTTAACAGTGGAGTAGTGCACTCTTTGGAGTCCGGATGGAATGAACCATTGGATGTGTGGTCCTGTGGAATTCAAGGCTTCCGCTTTCGGGGTCTCCCGGAAAACGCATTGCTGGCAAAGGAAACTTCTCCTGTATTCCACACAGAGGAAGACTCTGCATTCATTTATGGTATTTTTTGTGAATTGCTCCGCCAGCAGGAGGAGAGTCAGATTGGAAGCTATGAAATCTGTTGCGGGCTTTCTGTATCTTTGCTGCTTCGCTGCAGACAGCTGGCGATGGCTCGTGAACAAAAGAACTCCCATGAAAAAAGCAACTTTGTCTCAGACATTCTTAATTATCTGGACAGCCACTATGCAGATCACATTACCATGAATACCCTGGCTAAGGAGTTTCATATCAGTCCAAGCCATATCAGTCATGAGATGCAGCGAATCTACCATATATCACCCATCGGTTACCTAATCGACCGGAGAATACGACAAGCTCAATGGGAATTGGCTTCCACTCAGCTTTCGCTGAAAGAAGTAGCGCTTCACGTAGGGTATGATAATCCGAATCATTTCAGCAATCTGTTCCAGGAACGAGTGGGTATGAAACCGCTGGATTTTCGTCGCAAATACGCAGACGAATCAGAGGCTTAAGATCGAATATAGTATTGATATGTGTTGTGGGTAAAACATTATTTACTGCTATGCTGAAAAAGTGTCTGTCTGGGAAAGATGAAACTTCAGGTTATTTTGTTATTGTAAATGAAACTTTGAACAGGACTAATGGTTTGTTATATCAGGGAACAGATCAAAAACAGAACGGCAAATGGAACAATGCTGCCGCCGACCAGCTGCGGCAAAGTATGGCGCTTTGTATGTAAACTTGAGGTATATACAAAAACAGCAATTACGATACCTATAACAGCGCAAATATATAGTTTGAAATAAATGAATAATCCAATGAGAGCAAAGACACCGCATGCATGCCCGCTGATCTTTTTATGGAAGCATTTATTAAAAAGGAGTATTATCATCCCTGAAAGAAAGTATTCCAGATAGATCAGGAGGGTTCCTTTTGGTGCATGTGTAAATAGCCCGGCAGCGATGCCAAGTACATAGCCGGAAACTGCAAAAATCATAGCAAGAGTCCTCTGTCCGTCACGCCTTTTGTTTTTATATGGCGGAATATGTTTCTGCATAGGATATGCCAGCATTGGCAGAAGCCCTAAAAAAATAAACTGAGCACATACATAAATATAGATTGTATATTTATATGGGGAACTTATTCAATACAGCAATCATGTGGCTGCAAAATGGTAAAAAAGAAGATGTGGAAGATATTACGAGGATGTTTTGTACAGCGTACGGGATTTCCTGCTGAAAGACCATATGAGTTATTCGTTTATTATTGGCAGACCGGGCTTTATTCAACAGATCGAGTAAAGAAAATGGTCTTGAAATTTGCTTATGTTTAAAAGGAATACTGTATTTCACATTAAAAATGGTGTGGAATGGCAGTATTCCTTTTTGTATGCTTACCAAATCCAAATTAACAAGTACGTTGTTATCCACGAAAAAGTCAGGCAAACAGGGAAGGGATGCCTAGTTTTTGGGTATTTGTCAGGTGTTTGCCCATAGAAGAATACCGGAATGGTTATTAGAATGTAGACAAGATAAAGCGAAATGGAGGTGAGAGCATTGAAAAAAATACGTATGGCAAGGGGCGGGTATATTCTGATCTCAAGCATTTTCTATATTGCCGGAATTGTTTGCATGATGGTACCGTCCATATCTCCGACTTCTCTTTGTATCTGCGGTGGTTTGATCTTAATTGCCTATGGTATCGTCAAGATTATCGGATATCTTTCCGATGACATGTATGATCTGGCTTTCCAATATGATCTGGCATGTGGATTATTCCTGATGGTACTGGGGATAATTGTACTTGGATGTAATTTACGGATCCGCCTATATCTCTCCCCGGGGCTTGGGCTTCTGATCCTGCTGGATGCTGTTTTAAAAGTACAGACTGCAAAAGATGCAAAGGTGTTTGGGCTTGAAACATGGAAATGGATACT
>JAQXIM010000088.1 GCA_029007785.1 Clostridiales bacterium
TGCTTTTTTGGATTCATTATGTTAAAATTCGGAAAAAGCGAATATGATTGGATGATGATTACCCTAGACGCTGCGAATGCTGCAGGGCCGAAGAAGCAAAACGGAAGGTACATCTTTCTTCCGTGGAAACTGCCAGGCAAAAGGAAGGTAATCGGACAGCAATCTGGAGAGAGCGATGTTTTCGCCGCCAACGAGGCTAAAACCCACAGGCAAAGGGACAGAGAAGGAAGATGGTTTCCTTTTTTGCGTGCCCATGATCAAAGAGAAACCCCCGTATTCGGAAGATGGATTCCAATGGAGGTCTTATTTTTATGGAGAGAAAGATGCGATTAATGCTGGTAGGTGCGGGCGCTGTGGGAGAAAGTATTCTGAAGGTGCTTCGATCCCGGGATCCCAGGGGTGAATTCCTGGAGTTTGTGTTGGTTCTTGATTATGATCTGAGCAGAGCCCAGGAAGTGACTAAGCGAATGGAAGGGGATCCGCGGTTTGTTTACGAGCAGGCAGATGCCACCAGTACGGAACAGTTATTAGGAAAAATCCGGACACATAATATCAATTTTGTCATGGATGCGGCACCGCCTTTTGCCAGCAACCGGATTTTTGATGCAGCCTTTGAGGGAGGAGCTGATTATGGCAGCATGGGAACCTGGTCTGTTCCCATGGATGATCCGTCTTATGGTCTTGGCATTGAGAACAGTTATACCGAGCCTATGACGAAGTATAATTTTGACCGTCATGAAGCATGGAAAGAAAAGGGACAGATGGCAGTGATCTGTCTTGGCATTGATCCCGGTGTTGTGAATGTATTTGCCAAATACGCAGCCCTTCATCTGTTTGATCGGCTGACAGAGGTTCATGTGAAGGATGGCGGAAATCTGACAATTCCGGGAGGCGATCCGGATCAGATTACTTTTGGCTTTAATGTCTGGACGGTGATGGATGAAGTGATGAATCCCAATGTGGAGTATGATGAGAGCCGAGGTGGTTTTCTGGTGGAACCCGCTTTTTCCGGAAAGGAGATTTTCCATATGCCGGAGGGTGTGGGAGACAATACCCTGGTTAAGGTCGAGCATGAAGAGACGGTGACCATGCCCCGTTATCTGAAACAATTCGGATTGAAACGAGCCACTTTCAAAATCAGTCTGGACGAAAACCTGATTACGGCATTGAAGGTATTGGATCATCTGGGACTGCGTAGTCTGAAACCGGTCCGGGTGGGCGGTGTGAGCGTAATTCCCAGAGATGTGGTGGCAGCCTGCGCACCTCAGCCAAAGGATATCGGAAATGAAATGCAGGGAAGCATGATGGTGGGCGTTCACTGTATTGGAGAAAAGGATGGAGAACATAAAGAATACTTCCTGTATCAGTCGCTGGATAATCAGGATTCCATGGAACAATGGGGCAGTCAGGCGGTGACCATGCAGACCGGTTGGGGTGCAGCCTTGGCTCTCGAACTGATTGCCCGGGGTATATGGAGAGATTCCGGTGTGTATTCGCCGGAGTATTTTGATCCGGATCCTTATATGGAACTGATGAAGGAAACCGGTTATCGTTTTGGTATAGAGGAGAGATAGAATTTTCAGTATAGAAGAGAGAGAGGATTTTCAATATAGAGGAAAGAGAAGATTTTCAATATAGAGGAGAGATAGTATTTTCAATATAGAGAATAGATAGAATTTCCGGTGTATTTGTGAGTTAGGATTTCCGGATAAAGGAGACTTCGTTTGCCAGGCAGAAACGGAAAACAAAAATAATACATTATTTATATGATATGAATTTAAAATAATTCATTGTTTCCTCTGGATTTTTGTGTGAAAAGGTGTAGAATAAGTGTTTGGATAAAAGACTTCCTACAAAAAAATCCAAAGCAGCAGGAAAAGGGAGGCTGTTTTATGTGAAAGGAATGAATATTATTTATGTTTAGTATCAATAAACCACTGACCCAGGAGGAGCGTTTTCAGAAGCTGACGACGGAACCGGTTCCCCATCTGGTTTTGTCTCTGGCACCGCCTACAATTATCACTCAGCTGATCACCACTCTCTATAATATGGCGGATACCTATTTTGTCAGTCAGCTGGGTACCAGTGCTTCGGCGGCAGTAGGAATTGTATTATCTCTGATGGGAATTATTCAGACCATTGGTTATACTTTTGGAACGGGTTCCGGTGTTTGCATATCCAAATTCATGGGAGAAAAGAAAAGGGATATTGCAGGTCGTTATGCTTCCACGGCGTTTGCCTTTGCTTTTGGCATCGGAGTGCTTTTGATGGTGTTTGGATTGATTTTTCTGGATCCACTGGTTCGCCTTATGGGAGCAACGGATACGATTCTTCCCTATGCCCGGGAGTATACCCGATATATTCTCATCGGTGCTCCTTATATGGTATGTACCTTTGTGTTGAATGTTCAGATGAGAAATCAGGGAAATGCTTTCTTTTCCATGCTTGGAGTAGCAAGCGGCTGTATCATTAATTTGTTCCTGGATCCCTTATTTATCTTTACTTTCAGACTGGGAATTCGTGGTGCGGCAATGGCAACCATTTTAAGTCAGTTTATTTCTTTTTCCCTGTTGTTCTTTTACACCCAGGCGAAGTCGGTCAATCTGACTCTTCGGCTGCGTGATGTTCGGCCTACGAAAAAAATGATGAGGGAAATACTGATGAACGGATTCCCCAGTTTTTGTCGTCAGGGAATCAACAGTCTCTCTGCAGTGGCAATGAATCGCTGTGCCGGTCCTTTTGGAGATGCGGCCATTGCAGCCCTGGGTATTACTCAGAGAGTAGTAAGCTTCATTACATCGGTTCTGATTGGATTTGGTCAGGCCAGTCAGCCAGTATTTGGTTTCAACTACGGTGCAAAAAATTATCAGAGAATCAAGGAAACCTATCGTTTCTGTATGCAGCTGGCCGTTGGCATTTTGCTGGGAACCGGTGTGCTTTTGCTGATTTTTGCTCCTCAGGTTATTACCATGTTCCGCCGGGAGGATATGGAAGTTATTTCCATCGGAACCCGGGCTATGCGCTGTCAGGCCTTGCTGATGCCGGTGGAGAGTGTGGCTATCATCGGAAGTATGCTGATGCAGCTGACCCACAAGCCTATCCGTGCAGCTGTGGTATCCATGTCGAGAAAAGGTCTGTTCTTTATCCCTTGTATGATCATTATGCCTTATCTGTGGGGGCTGGATGGTCTGGTATGGGCACAGCCTGTGGCAGATATTTTCACTTTCCTGCTCACAATCCCCCTGACGGTTTCCGTTATGCGGGAACTGAAGCGGGAGTTAACTTAATATCAGGATACAAGAGCCCCATAGACATAATAATCCATGCAGGCATGTATTTTTATGCCCAGTTGTCCCTTGGATCATATCAATGAAATAATAAGAAAAAGGCCCTGTGTTTTATTTCTGGAGCGAAGTTTCGTTGCTGGATATGGAACAGAGGGACTTTTTCTTTTTTGCTGCTTTTGATGAAGATAGATTGAAAAAATATTTTATAATTTCTGCGAAGAATGCTTGACGATGGGTAGATCCGATGACTAAAATGGAAGATGCGAGCAGTACTCGGAAATAGGTTCGGAGAAAAGCTCTCTGAAAAAGCTCTCTGAAAAAGCCCTCTGAAAAAGCTCTCTGAAAAAAGTCCGGGAGGAAAGCGAAAGCCGGAATATACGGGAGATATTTCAGAGATTGGATGAAAGATACTGCATGAAATGATGTTTGAAATAATATTCAGAGAAGGAAATCATAGATCTATTGGAAAAGTAAAACGTATCTTCAGGAGGAAACGAAAAATATGAAAAAAGATAAGGCGCAGCAGACAGCTGCAGCGGAAGTACCGGAAAAACCGGTCTTTGTAATTGGCCATATGAATCCGGATACAGACTCGATATGCTCCGCCATTGCCTATGCAAATCTGAAGCAGAAAACTACGGGTAAGAAATATATTGCAAAGCGGGCGGGCCAGATGAATCTGGAAACGAAATATGTTCTGAAGCGTTTTGGTGTTCCGGCGCCTTACTATCTCAGCGATGTACGACGTCAGGTAAAGGATATGGAAGTCAATTACATCAAACCCATTCGCGGCTGCCTGTCTCTGAAGAAGGCCTGGGAACGGATGGAGGATTCCAGCGTGGTTACTCTGCCGGTGTGTTCTGAGGACGGCATTCTGGAAGGTATTATCACAGAGGGAGATATTGCCGAGTCATATATGGGTATGTACAGCAGTGATGTGCTCTCCCAGGCAAATACTTCCTATAAAAATATGGTAGAAACTCTGAATGGTGAGCTGTTGGTGGGAACCAAAGAAGATATCCTGGATCATGGTAAGATTCTGATTGCAGCAGCAAATCCGGATACTTTGGAGGATTTCATTGATGAAGGCGATGTTGTCATTACCGGTAATCGCTATGAGACCCAGCTGTGCGCCATTGAGATGAATGCCGGCTGCGTGATTGTCAGTGCCGGTGCCAGAGTCAGCAAAACGATTATAAAAATGGCGGAGGATCACGGCTGTCATATTATTGCTACACCCTATGATACATTCACCGTGGCACGTCTGATCAATCAGAGTATTCCCATTGAATTCTTTATGAGAAAAGACGATCTGATAACCTTTGATCTTAATGATTTTATCGATGATGTAAAAGAAACGATGACAAAATACCGCCATCGTGATTTTCCCGTTGTGGATAAGGATGGTAACTTTCTGGGTATGATTTCCCGAAGAAAATTGTTGGGGGCCCGGAAAAAACGTATGATTCTGGTGGATCATAATGAAATGTCTCAGGCAGTGGACGGCCTGGCTGATGCGGAGATACTGGAGATTATCGATCACCATCGAATCGGAAGCCTGGAAACAGTGGGGCCTGTTTATTTTCGAAATCAGCCTCTTGGCTGTACGGCAACCATTGTGACTTTGATGTATAAAGAGAACGGCGTGGAAATTGATCCTACCATGGCAGGACTCATGTGTTCGGCGATTATTTCCGATACGCTGATGTATCGTTCTCCCACCTGTACTCCTCTGGACCGCAGTATTTGCGAGGAGTTGGCGGCCATCGCCGGCCTTCAGGTAGAGGAACATGCCAAGGCCATGTTTACGGCTGGCAGCAATTTCGGCAACCGCACCGATGAAGAAATT
The DNA here is from genome assembly GCA_029007785.1 of Clostridiales bacterium. Taxonomy (GTDB): domain Bacteria; phylum Bacillota; class Clostridia; order Lachnospirales; family Lachnospiraceae; genus UBA3305. The sequence goes on from JAQXIM010000088.1 coordinate 5,137, forward strand.
TTCTATCAGGATTTCAAAAAATTCATGATGGGAGATATTTCTATGGGAATTGGTCAGCTTAGTTCCATGGATGATAAGGAACTGCTGGAAATCCGTGACCGTCTTCTTCCCTTTGCCGAGAAGGTTTATGAGAAAGACGATATGGATATGATTTTCCTGATGCTGACAGATATTTTAAATGAGGGTTCTTACCTTCTTTGTATCGGAGAGAATGCCCTGGAACAGGCAGAGACCGCCTTCGGACAGAAGGGTGAAAACCATACGATTTATCTGAAAGGTGTGGTATCCAGAAAAAAACAGCTGGTTCCTACCCTGATGTCTTCCATTCAGAATGAGAATTAAGATACGAAAAAAGGTTACGGTTGATGCAATGGAATGCTTGGTACGAGAAGAATCGTTTCCGGGAGAGGAGAGAAGATGACATGGAACAGGATTTTCAGAACATTTTAGAAAGGTTGAAGGAGAGAGCAGAATCCTGTCAGCCGGAAATGATTCAGTGGAGACGTGATTTTCATGTACATCCGGAGCTTGGCTGGTGTGAATTTCGTACCGCCTCCATTGTGGCGGATCATCTGCGGAAAACGGGGTGGCAGGTATGGACCGGGCCGATGGTAACTCCGAAAACTATTCGTATGGGAGTACCATCGGAAATGGAATTGGAAGAAGCCTGGAAGAAGGCCCTGGATTCCGGCGGCATTGAGGAAGAAATGGAACCCATGAAAGGCGGATATACCGGTGTGGTGGGGGTTCTTGAGAATGGAAAAGGTCCCGTTGCGGCAT
>JAQXIM010000089.1 GCA_029007785.1 Clostridiales bacterium
CATCAAAATTCGTTCTCTCGGAAATTCTCTGTGCTTCCAGCAGCTTATCCTCGCTCTTAAAAAAGCGGATCCTCTCATCCAGCTCTTCTTCAATCGCTTTGCAGGCAGCATTGATCTTCTCCTGGGGAACCACATAGTGGGAAGCCGGAAAGATTGCAACATGCTCCAGGGTGGCATGCACCTGACCTGTAAGCGGATCCGTCTCTGTGATCCTGTCTATTTCGTCTCCGAAAAATTCCACCCGGATCAGATAATCCCCACCCTGGGCCGGATATATTTCCACCACGTCACCCCGGACACGAAAACACCCTCTGTCCAAGTCCAGATCATTTCTGTCATATTGAATATCGATCAGCTCCCGGATCACCTGATCTCTGTCCTTCACCATACCCGGACGGAGAGAAACGATCATTTCCTTGTAATCATCAGGGCTTCCCAGACCGTAAATGCAGGATACACTGGCTACCACGATCACATCTCTTCTCTCGGAAAGAGAGGCGGTAGCGGAAAGCCGCAGCTTGTCAATCTCATCATTGACAGAAGAATCCTTGGCAATATACGTATCGGAGGAAGGTACATAAGCCTCCGGCTGGTAATAATCATAGTAGGACACAAAGTATTCTACCGCATTCTCCGGAAAAAATTCCTTGAATTCTCCGTAGAGCTGCCCTGCAAGTGTCTTGTTATGTGCAATGACCAGAGTAGGCTTATTTAAAGCTGCGATCACATTTGCCATGGTAAAGGTCTTACCGGAGCCGGTAACGCCAAGCAGCGTCTGAAACTGATTGCCCTGCTTAAATCCGTCTACAAGGTCTTTGATGGCCTGGGGCTGGTCGCCGGTCGGTTGATATTCAGAATGAAGAATAAATCGTGCCGGTTTATTCAATTTATCCATAAAAAAGCCTCCTGGTTAGCATAAATAAAAGCGTGTATAGATTAGCTTTACCTATTATAGCACATCTATACACGCTTAGCAAACATTTGTTCTGCTCATAAAACAAATATTATTTACTGATTGATTTCTTCCCATGCGCGGTTTACTTCTCTTACCACAACATCCACGCCTTTCTCAAAAAGTTCCTTTCCCAGCTGTACCGAAGCATCTCTTGGATCACATTCCGGTTCGACAGTTTTGTCTTCATTAGGCTGCAGACGATAGGTATTGCCGCCCGTAATCCCCCAATCGGTATTCTTCAGTTTTTCAGGCTTTGCTGGAAGCTGTGATAAATCAACGCTTTCCTCATTGAGAAACATCTGCACGGAAGCTTCCGCCTTGGTGGCATGCCCTTCAAAAGCAAATCTTTCATCCTCTTCCGGTACTGCCATCGTAACTATTACTTTGCTCTCTGTCTCATTTGAGAATTCTGTAGCCAATCGCTGCAACACATTTTTCTGATTAGTTGCTCCATGTCCATTCACAATTACTATCAGTCTGTATTTCTGATCTGCTAATATTCTGAGATATTCTCTGACAATAAGACTGAACACTTCCTCTCGGAAATAAAAACTCGGAAGTATATTCCGTGGGAAATCCTGCCCTAAAATATATTGATTTTCTTCAAAACCCATAGCCTTTAAAAGCTGAGGTTCCCTTTCCCTTTCCGTTCCCGCATATACGGTAGGAAGTACAACGCCGCCGGTTCTTTCAGCCGCCCGCTGCGCCGAAGCCTCAGCAGCAAGTGGATCTGTCCCAAAAGGCATTGCCGGACTGTGCCACTCAAGCGGTCCTATCGGTAAATAAATAATAGATTTTTCTTTCTGAGCATCCCGAATCTCCTGCGGACGCATATATTCATATCTTATGGTTCTCATGAAATCTTTCCCTCCAATATTTGTTGAACGATACACCATTTTTGGTGGGTCGTTCAAGGCAGTTACTTTACTCAAAAAACTTCTGCCCCCTTATACATTTTTTGTCATTGGTTTGCAAGCCACAAACCTCTTAAAAAACTCACATTCCTCGTCATTGCACTTCCCTGCTTCCGGGAGCTTTATATTGACATGGAACACATGGGCGATCTCCTCCTGCTCCTTGCTTCCGTATATCCTGAGCTCGCTGGGAACCGAAAGACTCTGCA
>JAQXIM010000090.1 GCA_029007785.1 Clostridiales bacterium
GCAGGAACATACAGTGCATAAGACATCTTAACCTGAGAAATACCATGATTTTCTTCGGTGCAGCTATTGGCATACTCAGTCTGGAATGCATCGGAATCTTTAGACTGCCAGTAGGTACGATTCAGAAGGAATCCATTGGGGATAACCTTGCAGTCATTAGCAGATTTCCAATATCTTACACTATAATCAAAAGAGCTGTAGTTTACGAACCAGGTAGGAACGGCTACTTCACTGCGGGTGATAGCTTTTCCTTCATATCCGTGTTCAGCCAGAACTTTTTCAAACTCATCCAGATCGGCAATACCAGGATCATAACCACCGGTATTGGTTCCATCATAGATCTTCTGACCAACTTCGCTCAGGTACTGATATCCGGCGGATTTTCCGTTGATGAATACCTGGCTGTCTACCAGAATCGGATGTTCTGCGGACCATGCTTCCAGAGGCGCAGCGCCGCCTTCATAACCGATCAGATAGAAGGTGCTGTAGTTTGTAAACAGGGTAATGCCATTGGCATTCTTACCGGAGTTTACAAAGTTCATAGCTTCTGTTACATAAGCCAGTTCGGTTTCCAGATCTGTCCACTTTTTGTCAGCTTCCAGAACGGCCAGAATTTCACCTCTCTCTTCCATGAGATCTGTGTAACCCTGTTTCTCAGCCCATACCTGGATATCTTTTACGCCGGCAGGGGCAGCTACTACGGTGAAATAAGCACGGCAAGCGGCGTATTCAGGAATATACATTTTTACTGTACGTCCGCTTTCCAAAGTTTTACTATACCAACCTTCCAACGGAACCTGAGCCGACTGGGTATAGTCGATCGGAAGTTCCGTGATGGCATCGACATCCTGATAGGAAGCAGCTGCAGCTTTATTCGCACTTCCTGAGGATGCTCCGGCTGCAAATACGGTGCTGCACATGGCAAGCAGCATCACGATCATCAGCACGGAGGATAAGATTTTCTGTCGAATCTTCATAAATAAACTCCTCCTTAAAAAATACAACATGTTACACTGACAATACCTCTCTTTCCTGCACCTTTGAAAAGTCTTTTCCCTTTTTGAAGGTATTTCAGTCGGCTATGACATTAAACCGCAGATTCTGTCATAACAATTCCATTATAAATTGCAGAATATTGACATTCAATATTCCATTTTTATGCTGATGTTCATTTTTTATTTCATTTACATGCTCTTCTTCGTTTTTCTATCACACCTTATTCTTTAAGAATTGTCTAGCAATTTATTGTGCATTGAAAAAGAATCGGCGAAAGCTCTTTGCACAATGTTCCCACATTTCTTTCCTGACCCTTATCAGGATATACATGTTGTAGTAAGCTTCCTCGTCTTCCTGATGTTTTTCTCTGTGAGCTTCCTTTGCCATGTGTTTCCAATGCCATCTGTTTTTTTCGTATTCCACCCAGGTTTTCCATTTATGATTCCGGCCTTCGTACCATTCATCAACAAGGGATTTTACCATCCCATTCAATTCTTCATCCGGTTCCGTCCAACAATCAGTTTCCTGATCTTCCTCCGAATGGTTCATCATCTGCAGAATACTTTCACTGAGATCTTCCTGTCCTTCCATGAAATGCAGTCGGTACAATTCCCGGATCGCTTTATGATTCCGAAGGCTCTTTGGAAGATACTCTACAATCAGATAAAGATCACAGATCTCTTTCAAATAAGTTACGGTATTCTGCCATTCCTGCTTCTCTTCTTCCGCGATTCTTTGAACACGCTGGACCATTTCTTTCCCCCACTGTGGATTTTCCTCAGAATCCATACGGCCAAGCTTCTCTTTATAGGACTGAATTTCTTCTTTTGATAATTCCGAAGGTTCTTTCCGAATCAAACCTTCATACAGAAGTTCTGCTTCATAGGCATACTGAATATACAATTCCATCAATTCACCAGTCATATGATCCCTCCTGTTGTTCTTCCTGAAACATTTTCTTTCTTATTGTTTTCATACTCTCCTCATTTCTGTAAATTCTTTCCGCTCTTCTCCCCTTATGCAATCCTTCTATGCATCGCCTTCTTTCCTTCCATTATTTTGAATCATGAAAGCTGCTCTTGTATCATAAACATGCCTTACCCGGGAAATGAGCCCAACATCAGAACCCATAGACACAAAAAATACATACGGGCATGTATTTTTTCTCCATTTGTCTTTCGGATAATAAACATGATAATATGTATTATATCATATTTCACTACGATAGTATGTGTATATGGTCATAAATTATCCTTTATCTTACCAGAAACAATAAAATAAAGGACAATCTGTTGCCATTAATTCAAGCCAGCCTGAAATTGTTCCACTTCATCCAAAAAATCGTCTACTATATCCTCTCCCAAATCCGCCTTCAGCTGATCAATCACTACTTGTTTTCCGCTGTAAAGCATTTCTTTCAGTTTCCCTTCCGGTTCCAATATCTCCAAATCATACTGATTGGCATAGATCCGGGTTGGATCGTCCTGATGCATGTAATCTCTCGCCCATGTCCGTAATTCCATTTGACATTCCGGTGATAAATTATTATATATTTCTCGATTCATGACAAGAGTCCCTACAACCGGAACTTGCTTGACTTCAATAATATAGTCGAAATCATGAATGGTCCCATCATTTGCCAATGCAAGAATCCCCGCTTCCATCGCATTAATCTTGCCCTGCTTCAGACTATGACATGCAACATCATATGCCATCATTTCCACATCAACTCCTAGATATTCCCAATATGCTTTGCGATAAATATTTTCCATCGTCCGCAGTTTCAGTTTCTTTAGATCCTCTTCGGTTCTGACTGGAACCTGAGAAGTCAAACATCCCATATAATTTACACTGGCAGAAATCAACTGCAGTCCTTCCCGATGATAATATGGCTGCAGCCAATCTATGATTCGTTCCTGCATCATTTGATCATATTCATTCAACTCTTCCACAAGATAGGGAATATCCAACAAGGCAACTTCAGGTACTGTATCCGCACATACCGTAATATTTCCAAGAAACATGGAAATCGTTCCTGCCTGACATCCCTGAAAAATCTCCTGATCACTTCCCAGAACTCCCCGATTATAAACAATAAATTCCAGTTTTGTCCCATCTGAACATATCAGTTCCTCTGGAAAATCTCGTTGTGAACTAAATGCCACCGATATTCTTTGTACTCTACTGTCGTCATAATCTGTTTCCGGCAAAGGAAAACTTTCACTTTCATCTGATGACATATCAACCTTTTTTTCCTCTGAACCGTTGTCACGATAAGAGGAACATCCAGTCAACAACAAAATAAGCAATAGCATTACAAAACATCTGTATCTATTCATGATATCTCCTCTTAAGAATCCAAACCGCAATCTGTACCATTATTATACATTTTTTTGACAATTCTGTCTGCCTAAAATACATTTTTGTTATCTTTTTATATTGACATTTTTCGACTTTTGTTGCAATTTTCTCTCCGTTCATCCTTTTACGGACAGCCTTGGTCTCATCTGTATTATTCCTACAGATTTTTATCTTAGAATCCGGTATGATTTTTATGTTTTTGGCAGTTGGCATACTTGATTCCACCACGGATACGGGTCCTTTGACCCCGTTTTCTGTTTTAGGCTCAAAAAAGAGGATGCTGCACAACTAAGTTGTGCAACATCCCCGTCCTGGCTTATTGCTGCCATATCAGAAAGTATTCTCCATTATCCGAAAAAACTTTTTCTTCCGGAAATTTCTGATACAGAACAACTTCCATCAAAATAACTCAAATTATTTTACCTTCACTTTTACAGCATCACTGTAAGCACCACAGTATTTGTTTCCGCCGATACTGGTATAGGAACAAGCTCTTACATAACATTTTCCGGCTTTGACCTTCTTAATCATAATGCTGTTTCTTCCACTGCGATCAAGAACAACAGTACTGAATTTCTTAAAATTCTTATCTGCAGAATATTGAATCATATATCCATCTGCCATAGGATCTTTTTTCACTGAAACCTGAATTGCGCCTTTTCCGACAGCTTCCACATTTTTCAGTACAGCTTTATCGGGTACTACGCGAATCACAATTTTCTTTACCGCCATATTACATGTAGCAGTCGAATGGGCGGTAATTGTGATTGTTGCTTTTCCAGTGCCTTTAATGGTAACCAGTCCGTCTTTGCTTACCTTGGCAACCTGACTGTTGCTGGACTTATAAGTCAGCTTTCCGTTTCCGCTGGTTTCTGCTTTCAGCTGGAAAGGCTTTTCCGTTACACTGGTAAGAATGCTGGAAGTTACCTTCGTTGTGATCTTCTGATCCTTTTTCGCACCGATAACAATGGCATCATCCTCAGTAAAGGCAGATTCACTGTAGAGACGTGTCTGAGTTCCATCTTTTTCATTGATCAGACGGAACTGTTCCATGTAATCCCAAGCCAAACGTGCTTCTTCCGGATAGCAGTTATGCTCACGCAGATACGTCCGTCCAAATTTAATCAATTCAATACCCTGCTCATTTTCCCAGTTATAGGTCAGATATCTTGTATCATCGTCGATAGAAGAACAGGAAGCAAGGAAGGCTTCTTTGTCATCGGGAACGATTGTCTTATTGATACCATTCTTTTTGAGCAGTTTGTTCAGCCAGATATGGAGATATCCGGCACCTTCTACCGTAGGTTTGGAAACGTAAGGATCCGATACCAAATCCACACGATAATCATTTAAGTCTGTCTGTCCAACCATCACGTAGGTCGGCATAATACCATCGGCAAAAACATCTGCATTGGAAATCAGAGAAGTGGAACCAATAGCAGCAATCCAGTCTCCGTCGGACACCAGTCCCAGCTGCTCAGATGCATTGGAACCGGCAGAGTGACCTGTTACATATACACGGGTGAAATCAATTGCTGCACCCTGGAATCCGTTCTTCATATAAGACATTAATCCTCTGGAGAAATCGGCTGTCTCCGGATCTTCCTGCATCACATAACCGCTGTCGGCCTGTTGATAACGTACAGATGTAGCAGTATTGCAGGGCTGGTTAATGATAACCAGGACACATCCTTCATCATTGGCTACCGGAACCCATCCGGAACAATCCAGGAAGGTCTCACAAGTCTGCGAACTGCCCGGATTTACCAATACCATAGGAGCTCCTTCTTTTCCGAATTTCGATGCACTGTCCGGTACATAAATCAGAATTTCACGGGGATCCAGTGTTCCGTTTCCATCATAATCCCATGTTCCGATGGAACCGGCATACAGAGTAGCGCCTACGTTGCTGCGATCATACTGTACCCGCATGGACTCCATGGCGTACAGATCTGCATATGCTTTCTTTCCTTCAAAATTGGTGTACTCATAGCTTCCCTTCACTCCTGTTTTAGCGGAATCAATTGAAGCTTCCATAACCTCTGCATAACTCATACGGGAAGCCAGGTTATTACTGTAAGAGCACAGAGCGGTGTAATTCATATAAGATCCGGTAAACTCATAAATATCTTCTACACTCACCTCTTCTGTCACCCGAACCTGAGACAGACCATACAAAGTATCCGGTTCCCAGTTCTTGATGATCTTATTGGCATATAAAGTCTGGAATGCATCCGAATCAATACTCTGATAATACACACCATCTTCATTCGCCTGAGAAACTACATCATTTGCAGTTTTCCAGAATTCCACACTGGGATCTTCTTTATCGTAATCGACAAACCAGGTGGGAATCGGAACATCGGATTTGTGACCGGCATCATCCACAGTCAGTCCAATACTGGCCATTCCATCTGCAAACTGTTCCGGTGTAATCTGGCGGGGACCGGGGAAGTTATGATCATATACATAATCTCTTGCTTCCTGAAGCGCTGCTTCGCCGGCACTTTCTCCTCCAATGTATACCTGAGAATAGATGTGCAGAGGATTCTGCAGTACCCAGGCTTCCAGCGGAGCACATCCCTTATCATAGCCTGTTACAGCAAATGTTCCGAAGGTATTAAACATGGTTACTCCGTTGTGGTTTTTCTGAGAAGTCAGCACGCTCATAGCAGCCTTTACATAACTGCGCTCTGCCTCCACGTCTCCCCATCCTTCGGAACCGGGTTCCAGAATAAAAAGACACTCTCTCTTTTCATCTGCTTGTTCAAACCAACCATTCTCATCCAGGAATTCCCAGGTATCCACACCATCGGGAACTGCAACAACGGTAAATCTGGCACGCAGACCAGCTTCCTCGGAAATATAAACCTTTACGGTACGGCCTTCACTGACGGTTTCTGTAAACCATCCGTAAACCGGCTGAAGCTGAAGCTTGTTGTAATCAATGGAGAAATTCTCTGTGTAAGAATCCATATCTACCGCTTCCGGCTTCTGTGTCTGAACAACTGCTTTCTGAAGTTCTGGCAGTTCCGCTGCTTTGATCTCAACAGGAACAGATCCTACATTACCCAAGGTCAAGGTAATGGCCAGCATGGCAGAACACCATTTCATTTTGTTACTTTTCTTCATTCCTTTTCCTCCCTGAAAATAGTAATTTCTCTTTTGAATCCCCATTTCTGATGAAACCGGGAAAGCAGAACATACCCATCTGATATATTCGCCTGAGAAATCAGCTTCAGCTTATTCTAATCTCTAGGAAATTGCAAGAAACGGATATTCAGCATTGAACATTCACTTATGTTCTGCCAAATATCCGTTCATATCCTAAGTATAAATTCAGAATCCGTCCTATTTACAGAGAAATGGTCTTTTCCCTATATTTGGTAGGCGTAACACCCGTGTATTTTTTGAACATCCGATTAAAATGCTGCACCGTATTGAATCCGCATTTGAATCCAACATCCTTCACAGACATCGTGGTTTCTGTCAACAGCTGACAGGCATTCTCAATCCGTAACCTATTTAAATAAGAAGAAAAAGATTCGCCTGCCCGTTCATTAAAAATTTCGCTGAAATAATTCATGTTCAGATGAAGATATTCTGCTACATCCTGTACGCCTAAATCACTGTTCTGGTAATGCTGTTGTATGTACCTTTTCGCATTTTCCACATGAACATAGCTGCTCTTTCTCGTTTCTTCACCAATCTGATCCATCTGACCATGAATCTGAGAAAGCATCATATGTCCCAATTCTTCCGCTGAGTTTATCTGGTCCAGGTCATCCTCTTCGAGAGACCACTGCTTCTCCGCCTTCCCTGACAGTGACATCTTTTTTTCAAGAAAAACCTCCTGAATTTTTTGATAGATCGTCTTCTTTTCCTCAAGGCTTTGCTCCGAAGTAATCAGTTCCTTCACTACACGACTCAGCAATTCTTCCGCTTCCTGTATCTGATCTTTCAAAGTATAATCCAGTATATGCCGTGCCAATTCCCTGTAATAATGTTCCCGGAGACTTTCTGAATCTTCCGCTTCCGTCATTCCTGATCTTCTCACGTATGCAAGATAATTTACTTTTTGAAGCCCTTCCTGCCAGGAATACATAATATCTTCAATTGTCAGATACACTTTACCATGGTCTATATAGACTGGATATGCACTGGGCTGAAAAGCATCTGCAATTCTCTGCTCCAATTTCTGCACCATTTCTTTAAACTGAACCATTGAGTGGGAATCTGAGCAAAGAACAATGGCTGCCACATCATATTCCATGCTGACAGCAATTCGTTTTACCGGAATGTCAACGGATTCCAACACCTGACAGATACTCAAATAATAGAACTGTGCATCGACGGCTGAGGCAACACCATCCAAACTGGCTTGTTTTCGACAGACAATAACCTGATACCTCTGTCCGGACAGCCAAGGGTTCTTCCAGCTTTCCTCTAAGTCCATCATTCCCGACTCCTGCAGAGACTTTCCCAGAAGAAGTTTTCGAAATACCTGTTCCAAAATATCCTGCGAAAACCGGTTCATTGTTTCCTGCATGTTTTTCTTTTCGTCAATCGCCTGGAAAAAAGACAGTTCCAAGTATGCCATTTCACTCTGATTTTTCGGAAACTGACCCCTTTTCTGTGCGAGCACCAACTGAACCAAATGATTAATGGGATTATAGATTTTTGCCGTAATAAAGTAAGATGCAGCCAGACCGATACCAATAAAAAGAAGAATTCCCATCCAAAGCTGCGGCATTGCACTTTTCCATTCAGCTCCCGTAGAAGACACATCCATCCGTCGGATAAAATGCCAACCCAGAAATTCATTTTCTGCAGAATACCACTCTTCCTCTCCATGGTGCTGCATAGTTTCAGTCAGAAACAAACTCTCCTGAGAAAAGTCCATTCTCTCAGGAGCACTTCCCCTAACTTGGTGTGTTCCGATAAAATCACCGTTCTTATCATATAAGTAAACGGGATCTTCTGTCTTCGTTAAATCCAGTATCTCATATAAACGATCCAAATCCACTTCCAGATAGATACAGCCAATGGACTCCGTCAAAACCATATCCTGAATCAGAAACAAACGTTCTTTCTCAAGCAACAACTCCACCTTTGCCGCTTCTCCCGGCATAGACGGCATATCTGTCGAAACATGGTTTTGAATCAAATCACGATCGGCGAATTCCTCCAAAGAACAAATAAGTCCATTGGAACTGAAAATTTTTTCTTCTGTGGGTAAATAAAGCCATATTCCACGAATCAATTCATTGGCTTGAAAACTATTCTCCAGCAAACGAAAAATTTCAAAACTTTGATTAGAATCAATCTGATTTGGATTAATCATAACACGAACCATCTGATCATTCCATGCCAGTTCATTCAAATCCGACTGCAGCATCTGCAATGCCAGTTCTGACATTTCACTTGTCTGCTCCAGCATCTGCAAATTGGTCTCCTGAACCCGACGCTGCTGTGCCCTGACCAAAACAGAATTTATCATGAACATGGTAATCAGCAGTAAACAGACAAACAAAATCAACAATGTCAGCAACGTACTTGTGAATACACTGTTCTTTCCAAATCTGACTCTGTGCTTCTTTTCCTTTCTTCTCTCCATTCCCCTCATACCGATTCTTTCCCTCGTCATTTACTTCAACACAGTCTACATTAAAACCGACCTCCTCCGCCGCCGTGACGATGGCCGGAAGAACTTACATGACTGTTTCCACTCTGTTGTTTTGGACGGGGTGTCGGAACCACCACATGATATAAAAACTGATCCTGACTTTTTGTTACCTTTTTGCTTTCTTCCTCCACATAACTGAGAGCTGCTTTCTGATAGTGAACGCTCTTCAACTGATCTTTCCATGTTTTTGTCACAAGAAAAGCCAGAACAAATCCAATCAGCAGAGAACCGGGAATCCAGAATAAGCTAACACCATTCCCTCCATGTCCGGAGATACCTCCATACTCCACGGCCTCCCGACAGGAATCCGCATAGGCAAGAAAACCTTCCAGATAATTACCTTCGGAAAAATGTTCCACCATACGATTTTCCATTTCATCCAGATCATTTTCATCGATATAATCTATACCGGTTCCTGATGTGGAAACATACCATTGGCGTTCCTCCATGGCCAGCATCAGAAGAGCACCATCCTGGCTATTTCCCATACCATAGCCTTGTTCATCAAAAAAATCATCGGCCGCCGTCTGTATGGTCTCCCCGTTCAGAGAAGAGACCGAAACGACAACCACATCAAAATTGAGTTCCTCACTGATGGAATCCAGTTCCCAGGAAAGCTCTGCTTCTTCCTGATCTGTCAAAAGATCTGCCTGATCCACCACACGACCCGGATGAGCAGTCGCGCCATATACGGTGATGACAGACGACATTGCTCCCTGATCCATCCATTCCTGAAATCTTTTCGCTTCCACGCTTAACCTCCCAATTCTGTCTGGTACGGAAACGATTGGTTCATGAAACCTGACCGATACCAACCTGTTCTTTACCGGATCATCCTGTTCCCGGAATCACAGCAAATTCATCAGCCAGATCACTCCATAAACCAATGCTCCGATTCCCAGAGTCAGTCCGGCCAGCCATCGTCTATAGATCCCTTTATCCAGGGGAAGATCTCCCACAAATTTTCCGGTCTGTCCATTCATGGCAAAAAGATATGTATTTCCCTGCCAGGTCGTATTCAGAATCCATACAGGAAACAGAGCATAGCTGGCATGGCTGTTGGAAAAACGGACTTTATTGCTTTCTTCCGTCAGGGAAGCATAACCGCCGTGAATCGTGGATGCAAAGACATCACCTGCACTTTTTCGAATCCTTTCATTGGCCCGTTCTTCACTCTCTTCGGCTCCGACATCGTACCGATCCGCCAGGAATCCGGCCAGATATGCCGGATGAAATTCCACTGCTTCGGAGAAATCAAAGGGTTCTATGGATTCCATCAAATCATTGGGCATCTGAGAGGAACCATCCACCGGCACATGACGAAAATTAACCTTTCCTTCCCGGACAACAGAATAGTAACTGGTGTCCGTATAATTATAGCGGCTGTCACTCCATACCCTCACCTTTGTTCCACGGTAACGAAGATATGCTTCCGTATCCGTATCAAAAAGCCAGAACGGTACATAAACTCCCTGAATTTTATCGAGATGATTTTCATCCTGGAAAACTTTGGGCAAAAGCTTTTTTCCGGAAAGATGACGCTTCAGTGCTGTTTTTGCCGCTTTTTTGTCTAATTTAAAAGGAATCACATAATCCGGCCGCAGATCTCCGGCAAACTGATTCTCCTGAACCATATGGTTGCCGCAGTAAGGACAGGACACGGCACCGGTCTGCTCTGTACCCAGAATTCCCGCACCGCAGGACTGACAATGAAAAGCAAATATATTCTCCTGTTCGTTCTCTTTCCAGGTTCCTCCGGCTTTCTCCTGCCAGTCCATTTCATCCTTTTCCTGATCCCGCCGGAGTTCCTGATTATATCCATCCAGAGCATCAATTTCAAATTCCGTATCACAGTATGGACATTTCAGCTTTTGTATTTTACTGTCAAATTCAATTGCTCCCCCACAACAAGGACACTTATACTCTATCGCCATCTTCTCCCTCTATTTTCGGTCCTTCCGGACACATATTGTCCGTTTCTCCATGTTTTGCCGCTTGTTTTCTGTATGCTTTCCTTCATATTTATCTGTATGCTTTCTGCATGCTTTCCTTCATATTTATCTGTATGCTTTCTGTACGCTTTCCTTCGTATTTATCTGCATGTTTTGCCGCATACGTTCCTGCAAACTTACCGCAGGTTTTTCTGCATATTTCACAGCATTTTATGCCTAAATCATATCCTCATCATTAAACGGATCGCCGCACTCCGGGCAGAACTTCGGAGGTTTCCGGGGATCTTCCGGTTCCCAGCCACATTTATCACAGCGATACAGGGGTTCCTTCGGAGGTTTTTTCGTGCCGCATTCCATACAGAATTTTCCCTTATTTGCCGTTCCGCAGGAAGGACAGATCCATGCATTCTGCTGGGGACGTGGAGACCCACACTCTACACAGAATTTTCCTGTGTTTCCTGTATGACCACAGCTGCAGTCCCAGGTGGATTTGTATTCCTGCGTACTTCCCTGATTTCCCTGAGGTACCTGGGATGTCTGCGCAGCCTGCGCGGCAGTTCTCTCCTGCTCCTGCTTCTGACCCATGGCAAAAAGATCTCCCGCATTGATTCCTCCTGCATTTGCTGCCATATTCATGCCCATAAAAGCCATGGCAGGACCGGCACCGGAATTGGAAGCGGCCGCCTGCATGGCAGCAGCCTGAGCTCCGGTAAGCTGAGCGGCAGCCATGGTGGGATTACGAAATACTGCCGTACGCTGAAGCTCTTTGATCATCTTTTCATCTTCTTCCGAAGCAGAAACACTGGAAATTCCAAAAGCAGCAATTTCAATTCCACGAAGATCTGCCCATTTTGCTGTAAGAATCTCATTCAAAGCATCCGCAATCTCCATGGTATGTCCGGGCAAAGCACTGTAACGCACACCCATGGAAGAAATCCGGGCAAAGGCCGGCTGCAGAGCTGTCAGAAGCTCACTCTTGAGCTGTCCCTCAATCTGATCCCTTGTGTAATCTTCGGTGACATTTCCACAAACATTGGTATAAAACAAAACAGGATTTGTGATTTTATAGCTGTACTCACCAAAGCATCGGATCGCAATGTCGGCATCCAGTCCGATATTCGTATCCACCACGCGGAAGGGTACCGGATTCGGGGTTCCATATTTATTTCCGGTAAGTTCCTTTAAATTGACAAAATAAACTCTCTGGTCCTTCGGAGTCTCACCGCCAAAAGTAAATCTTTTTCCGATCATGGCGAATACATCTTTAATGCCCTGGCCCAGATCTCCGACAAAAATCGAAGGTTCTGTCGATGCATCATAGATGAATTCTCCCGGTTCGCAGCAAACTTCTGCTACTTTTCCCTGTTCCACAATCAGCATACATTGTCCGGCATTTACTGCAATCACAGAACCGGTGGAAATGACATTTTCGCTTCCTTTGGTGTTGCTGGATCGTCCTGATACTTTTTTCCTGCCTTTTGTTACCAGAACATCGGCATCCATGCTGTCACAAACAAAATACTCTTTCCACTGGTCTCCCAATGTACTGCCGGCTGCACCGCCGACCGCCTTCAATAATCCCATACTTACCTCCCTGCGCTAAAAGAGAAGTGGAAGGCAGAATAATTCTTCTGCCTTTCCTTGTTTACGATTCCCAACTGCCTAAGCAGCATAAAGCAGCAATTTTTTTCTCCGACAAGACTATGCAAAAAGATCCTGAATGAAGGAATAAAGAGCTTCTTCCTCTTTAAATTTCGCCAGATACATGTAATTTCCCATGGCAGAAGACAAGGCTTCCGGAACCGGTCCTTCCATACAAATGGCATCCCTGTACTGTTCCATGATCTCTTCATGACTCCGGACAAAATCCCGGCCCAAACGACGGCTTCCAAATCCACAGAAATAGCGATCGCTGCTTTCTTCCAGTTTGGAACTGTCAAAAGCAATCATGTCTGCCCAGATTTTGTACACATTGGTACTGTTGGCAAAATTATGCATATCCGGTGTTACACCGCCGGAAGGACGCATATTTACTTCCAATCCCAGAATATCGCCTTTTTTACCTAAGGGTTTCTGATCTTCCTGAAGACGGAAGAATTCCAGATGGATAAAACGGCTGCGTACTCCAAATACATCGACACATTTCCGTCCGGCTTCCCTAACATCCGGCGCCAGATCCTTTACAATATAGAAGAAACTGTTGTCATTGTTGTTTACAATATCCATGATACTCATGGGAGAAACATTGCCGGATTCAAAGATCGGATTTCCCTGACTGTCAATAATCGCATCATAAGAACAAACCACTCCCCGAACAAACTCTTCCATAATATAGGGAACTTCCGGTTTATTCGCATAGAAAGCTTCCAGTTCTGCCTCATTTTCAATCCGATGGGTATCACTGGCGCCAACCCCATTATCCGGTTTTACAACCACAGGATAGCCAACCTTTTTAATGAACTTTTTGGCGGAGCTCAGATCCGTTGTCAAATGATACCGGGCTGTGGGGATCTTTGCCTTCCTGTAATAAGCCTTCATTTCCGATTTGTATTTGATTTTTTTCATATCACTGCTCTGAAAACCAGAGGTTACATGAAAATCGGTACGAAGTCTGGCATCCCGTTCCAGCCAATACTCATTATTGCTTTCAATCCAGTCTATCCTTCCGTATTTGAAAGCGAAAAAGGCAACCGCACGATATACCTGATCATAATCCTCTAAAGAATTAACCTTGTAATATTCCGTCAGGCTTTCCCGACACTTGGGATCCAGCTGATCATAGGGGCAATCTCCAATACCTAAAACATTCACTCCATCATTTTTCAATTCCCGACAAAAATTATAGTAATTCAACGGAAAATTCGGAGACACAAATATCAGATTCATACATTTTCCTCCCATACGTTTCTTATTCTTGCTTGTACCTGTGTATACTTATCTTCACTCAATCTGTTATCGTTGTTGTGTATTCGTTGTCTTTTCTTTGTCTGTTTGCTGTCTGTTTGCTGTCTGTTCGTTGTCTGTTTGCTGTCTGTTCGTTGTCTTTTTGCTGTCTGTTTGCTTTCTGTTTGCTTTCTTTTTGCTGTCTGTTTATTGTCTGTTTTTTTCTTCTTTGTTATTATTCTTTTCTCTTTATCCGTTTTCACCACAGTTTTCCGGAACTTTGATCCGATAGAAACATGGCTTTGTTCTATCTTTTTCCGCTGTATCAAGTTTTACTCTCTCTCATCCAGCAGATAAGGAAGGAAATATTCCACCTGCTTATACCACCAGGGCCAATCATGATTTACATCATGTCCCCAGAAATCTACCCATGTGGGAATGTTCTTCATTCGAAGAACACCCTCCAGTTTTCTGGTGCTGTCCTGCATCAGGTCCTCCCAGGCACCCTGACCGACACAAATGACTGCCTTGTTGTTTCGATATCTGTCCATCCAGGGATGATTTGCCGGCATATGAGCCAGAAATTGAATCGGTGAGTTCTGATATGTCAAATCATCATGATATCCGCCGAAGGAATCTTCGGTATCATAAATACCACTCAAAGACAGATTTCTGTCAAACAGATCGGGGCGGCGGTAATACAGATTCGCCGCATGCATCGCTCCCATACTGCAGCCAAAGGTCATAATTCCCGGTCCGGCATTCCAGAAACCATTTCGATTGCTGCGGGCATGAATTCGGGGAACCAGTTCTTCCGTCAGATAGCTGAACCACCGTTCATGGAGTTCCAAACGATATCGGCAATCACCGCCTTTGTCTGACCAGGTTTCTTTGTCAATGGTATCCACAGAAAAGACCTGAACTTCTCCTCGCTCAATCCGTTGGGCCCAGACATCCACCATGTGAAAATTCTCGAAATCAAAGAAGCGGCCGTCCTGACACGGAATAAACATAACCGGTTTTCCGGCATGACCATAAATCTTGTATTCCATATCCCGGTTTAACGCTCTGCTGTATTCTCTGCAATATTCAATATTCATACCGTATCCTCACATTTCTTTTGTACTTGCAATACTTTACTTATTTATCAAGGCACTCCTGTTCCTCTTCCGGACCGAAATCGCTGCCATTACTCATTCCAAATAATTCCTCCCTGGTTGGAATCTGCAGACAGGACAAAAAGACCGGAATCTGCTTTTCCCAGGAAGCCTCTGTGTGGGTTCCTCCCGGAACCATCCGCATACACACAGCCGCTCCTTTTTCCCACAGCATTCGATTCACTTTCTCCATGGAACGCATGGTACGATTCCAATCTCCCATCTCTTCCGTCCCCATGTCCATATAAACCTGGGTTCCCGGTCCCAATTCACAGGGACGCATCAAATCCAACAGCTTTCCCGTACAGAATTTCACACTGGGAGATAAGGCAGCAGCCCTGGAAAATACATGATTCCAGCAGCTTACCGCATACAAAGACATCAAACCGCCCATGGAGCTGCCGGCAATATACGTATTCTCCCGTTCCGGCATCGTCGGATAATTTGCGTCAATATATGGTTTCAACGTCTCTGCCATCCATCGCATGGTAATCTCACCCTGTCCCCGGATCAGACCTTCCCCCTTCATCCGCATATCATAGGGAGAGTATTCCTCCAATCGGCGGTTTCCATGGTGATTGCATTCCGGTGCCACCACGATCAGGGGAAGATCCGTATACATCAGATATTCCATCATTCCCCAGCTTTTCCCATAGGTGGCTGTTTCATCTAAAAATACATTATGACCATCAAACATATATAAAACCGGATACCGTTCTTCCTGATTTTCCTGAAACGCTTCCGGAATCCAGATAAATACTCGTCTCTCTTCATCTCCGGACAGCTCCGGAATCACAGTGACTTCCTGAATTAACATAAATGCCTCCCACTAAAACGATTCCCTTTTCCAAAATGATTTAATAATTTTCTTCCGTAAGTATTTCTTCTCGAAGATATCGCCGGAAAGAATGTTATTTCCTAAAATATTCTTCGGAAATCGTTTTCTTTGTTCCTATTTTACACTTTCTGAGGGATTATTTCTACCCTTTCTCATTTTATGAAACAAATCATCTCTCATCCTGCTTTCTGCATTTGAGAATCAGGTTCTTTGCTTGCGGCAGCCATTTTTCCCTTTCAAACTCCATTTCTTTTTCCGTGATAATTTTTCGTGATAGTTTTCGTGATAGTTTTCGTGATAGTTTTCGTGATAGTTTTCCGTGATAGTTTTCGTGATAGTTTTCCGTGATAGTTTTCGTGATAGTTTTCGTGATATTTTTCCGTAATATTAAAAATGCCGCACTATCCAATCATAGTACGACATTTCTTCTCACCAGTCTATTTACCCTGAAACCATCACCGGCATCCCCTGCAGGAATTAAAATAGGATCAAAGCTTTTCTGTTTTCGGAAAGAATACACGCATATCGGTACCTTTTCCCAATTCACTCTTTACACTGATCTCCGCGTGATGCTGCACAGCAATGTGTTTTACAATGGCCAGCCCCAAACCTGTTCCTCCTGTTTTTCGCGACCTTCCTTTATCCACCCGGTAAAACCGTTGGAAAATCCGTTCCTGCTGTTCTCTGCTCATGCCGATTCCCGTATCCTGTACAGACAAAATTATGGAAGTTCCGCTGTCCACCACCGATACATGGACGGCACCGCCCCGATAATTATATCGGATGGCATTGCTGCAAAGATTCATAATCAATTCTTCTATCATTTCCCGGTTGGCACAGATCTCACAGTCTGTTCCGGAAACGGTCAGCTGAATCTCCTGCTTTTCTGCATTGATCTGGAGCTGATCTACCATACTGCGAGCCAATTCATACAGATTCACCCGTTCAAAATAAATCTCCTGTACCGGTGCATCCAGCTGAGAAAGTCGAATAATATCATTAATCAGATTAAGAAGTCTGGCAGCACATCCGCGAATCTGTGCCGCAAAATGTACCACCTGATCCTGGGGGACCATTCCATTTTCAATCAACTCTGCATATCCCGAGATCGAGGTCAGGGGAGTCTTCAGCTCATGAGAAACATTGGCAGTAAATTCCCGACGCATATCCGAAGCTTTCACCAGCTCCTCATGCTGTTTCCGGATCGTAGCCACAAAAGGCTGAAGTTCCGGGTATACAGGGATATTCTCCAGATTCTCCATATTTTGGGCCAAAGCTTCCACGGGTTCCGTAATAATTCTGGTCAAAAATCGCGATGTGACAGCACAAATGACTAAAAGCAGGATAATTACTACCAGAAGAATCGGCACGGCACGAAATAAAAAAGTCCATGTATTTCCTGCGTCCTTGGCAACTCGCAGCACACTGCCGTCATCCAGACGAATCGCAAAGTAATAGGTATTTTTTTCCATGGTCTGAGACTGGCGAACAGCAAATCCCTCTCCCTCTTCAAAAGCATTCTGAATTTCCGGACGATCCAAATGGTTGCTCATATCCTGTCGGTTGGCATTATTATCAAAAAGAACATTTCCCTCTTGATCAATCCAGGTAATACGAAGTTCTCTGAGATTTTCATCGGTTTCCAGAGCCGTTTCGCCTGCTTCTGTCCAGGTATATTTCAGCAGATGAACATCCATTTCCAGGTCATGGAGAACCTGTTCTTTGAAAATACTGACAAAGACAAGAACAAGACAGCACAAGGTACATAAAATACCCAGGCTGCCGATTCCCATCAACTGTAAGTTGATTCTTTTTTTCATGTTTTCCCGGTCCTCCTTTGTTTCCAGAAATTTTCTTTTGCTGCCCCTCTTGATGGATCTATTCCATCTCCCGGGCCATGGAATCTTCCCATTCTGCCATATATCCCACATTACGGATGGTTCGGATCATGGAAGAGGCACTTCCCAGCTTCTGCCGAAGGGACTTGATGTGCATATCCAGCGTCCGGGATTCTCCTTCATAACCATCCCAGACCCGATCCATGATCTGGTCTCTGCTCAGAACAATTCCCTGATTCCGAAGAAGAAACTGGAGAAGCTCATATTCTTTAAAAGTAAGATCCACCAGATGACCATTGACGATGGCCTGGCGCTTCTCCCCATCCAAAACAACGGGGCCCAGGGAGAGGATTTTTTCTTCTCCTCCTCCCTGGCTGCGCCGAAGAAGTGCCTTAACCCGGGCAATCATTTCCATGACCCCAAAGGGCTTCG
Organism: Clostridiales bacterium; assembly: GCA_029007785.1. Taxonomy (GTDB): domain Bacteria; phylum Bacillota; class Clostridia; order Lachnospirales; family Lachnospiraceae; genus UBA3305. The sequence goes on from JAQXIM010000090.1 coordinate 18,144, forward strand.
CCATATAATCGTCAGCACCCAAATCAAAGCCTTTCACTTTGTCAATTTCTTCCTGTTTTGCTGTAATCATCATCACAGGAACCCGGCGGGTATCCGGTCTCTTGCGAAGTTTTTTCAGAATAGACAATCCATCTTCATCGGGGAGCATGATATCCAAAATAATCAGATCCGGTATTTTTGCCGCAATCCCATGGAAAAAATCGGAAGCAGTCTCATAGCCCTGAACGTGGTATCCACTGTTTTTCAGAGCAAAGCTCTCAATTTCTCTGATGTTCTGATCATCCTCTACAATATAAATGGTATTCATTGCCTACTCCCTTCTGCTGTTATAAATGATACTGGGCAGAGAAATCCTGATATTCTTTCAGGAACTGCTCGTCCGTTGATTTTACCGTACTCAGATAAGCATGGGGATCAAATTCCTCTCTCTTTGCTTCTAGCTGACAAACTGCCAGGTTGGAACAATGATCCGCAACTCTCTCATAATTGTTGGAAATATCCGAAAGGACAAATCCTAATTCAATCGTACACTCTCCACGTTTCAATCGTTCAATATGATTTCTCTTAATCGTCTCATTGATATCATCAATGGTTTCTTCCAGAGGCTCTACGGTGGCTGCCAAAGCCAGATCTTCTTCCGCAAAAGAACGGATGGTTCGATTGATAATATCCCTCAATGCTTCTGTAAAGGTATGAATCTCCGCAGCTGCACCTTCTGAGAACTTCATATTCTTATTATACATTTCTTCTGCCGATTCTACCAGATTTACGGCATGATCAGAAATTCTTTCAAAATCCCCGATGCTGTGAAGGAGAATCGAAACCGTACGATTGTCCTTTTTGGACATCTGGTGACGGGACAGTTTTACCAGATAGGATCCCAATTCATCCTCATATCGGTCAATTTTTGTCTCCAGACCACGGATTTCTTCTGCCTGACCTTCTTTATAACCATTCTCCAGCATATCAAACGCTGCCAGAATAGCCCGCTGGGTCAGCTGGGCCATTTTCAAGGTAACCTGGCGGCATTCTTCCACTGCAAAACCAGGTTTTCCGAGGAAACGTTCATCCAACAGCTGGAATTCGCGAATGGTCTCCGGCTGATCTTCTTCCGGAATTGTAAGAGTAGCCAATTTCTCCAATCCACGGGAGAAAGGCAGCAGAACGAGGGTAGCCGCCACGTTGAAGACAGAATGGATCACAGCAATACCCGCTGCATTGGCTGCAGTATTCAGGAAACTGAAATGTACAAAAGCATTGACCGTATAGAAAACAATCAAAAACAGGGATGTTCCGATCACGTTAAAGTACAGATGAATCAAAGCCGCTCTTTTTGCATTCTTGGAAGCACCGGCACCGGAAATCATTGCCGTCGCACAGGTACCGATATTCTGACCCATGATAATGGGAATCGCCAGGCTGTAATTGACTGCTCCGGTGGCACAGAGTGCCTGAAGAATTCCGACGGAAGCAGAAGATGACTGAATGATCGCCGTCAGCAGAGCACCGATCAGCAGTCCCAGCACAGGATTCGTGAACATGGTAAGGAGATTGGTAAATTCAGGTACGTTGGCCAGAGGCTTTACCGCTCCGCTCATGGTTTCCATTCCCGTCATCAAAACAGCAAAGCCAATGAAAACCTGGCCCAGATTTTTCTTCTTTTCACTTTTCATGAACAGCAGGAAAATCACACCAATAATTCCAAGAACCGGTGAGAAAGACGAGGGTTTCAAAAGACGAATAAAAAAGTTATCACTTTCAATACCGGATAAACTGAGAATCCAGGAAGTTATGGTGGTTCCCACATTGGCACCCATGATAATTCCCACAACCTGGTTCAGTTTCATAATTCCTGAGTTAACAAAACCAACTACCATAACTGTTGTGGCAGATGAAGACTGGATCACTGCCGTCACACCGGCTCCCAACAAAACTGCTTTCATTGGATTAGATGTCATTTTTTCCAGCACACGTTCCAGACGTCCGCCGGATGCCTTTTCCAGACCCTCTCCCATAGCATGCATTCCATAGAGAAAAAGAGCCAAACCTCCAATCATCGTCAAAACACTAAAAAAATCCATAGAATCCTCCCGAATCGTATAATGAGTTTCCAAACAAATTAGCCTAATATATAAACTAACAGGCAAAGGTAAAACCCGATCATATTCTATGTAAATTCTATGTAAATTTATGTGTCTCCACTCAGAAACCTGAAAAACAAGGATTCACTGCTTCGAAAATGGTGTTATCTGTATCAAATTATTGGATTTCTATGCTATTTTTTTTGGATACTAAACAAAACCATGGAATCAAAAGTAAACTGTACCCCAAGTCAAGGACACTAATAAGTAGAGTTGCCTCCGCATAAGCCTTGCTTGTGATATCCTCTTTCTTCATTTTTTAACTACATTTATCATCAACAGATTTCTCTGCATCAGAATCCTTCTTCTTTCCA
>JAQXIM010000091.1 GCA_029007785.1 Clostridiales bacterium
AACTTCACTGTAAGCAATATCACTCTTGGCATACTTGGTTTCTGCCATTTCCTCCAGATAGGAAGAATCAATATCGCTGGCATTGATAAAAGCAGCACCGGCAACGGTGATGGCATTTGTCATAGCATATTTCTGCAGGGCTGTTCCGCCGGTTCCGTATCCTACCAGATAGAAGGTCGGGAAAGGAAGATAATATTTACCGGCAACCAGAGCTGCATAAGCAGCCTTCACGTATTCGGCTTCCTCTTCCACGGTTCCCCATTTTCCTTTGCCGCCTTTAGGTTCCATAACAAACAGGCAGAAATCTTCTTTATCGGCCTTATCTACCCATCCGCTCTTTTGCAGGAAGGTTTCCGTTTTCATACCGTCCGGTACGGTCAATACGACAAAATAACTTCCCTGATCACTTCCTTCAGGAATGTAAACCTTGGCAGTTCTTGTCTCTTCTCCTACAGAGATTTCCTGTTCAAAGTATCCCTGATACAGCATTTCAATTCCATGATCCGAGGAAATGGAACTGTTAATCTTGATGTCTTCTTCCGTCCACTTAATGGCTTCCAGTTTTTTGCAGGATTTAGCATAGATCAGCCCCGCCCCAGAGCTCAATACTAAAATTCCGACCAAAAGTGATAACATTACTTGCCCAAATCTTTTTATCCATTGATTCATATACAAAGCCTCCTTTTACTTAATTTGAAACATGGAATAATAACGAACTGCTAAAAAATACGCCCTCCTTCCTTTGCTTCTCCTTCGTCTTACTGATACGATTACGACACACCCATAGCCAAACATCCATCAGCCGACATTGTCTGAATACACTTATAGCAGAACATCTTTATTATTTCAAATTTATCTATCGATATAAAGACAAAAAATTCCCTGTGGTAAACCGATTTTTGTCTATACCGTAAAATATGTTTACCACAGGGATTTTTGTCAATCCATTTGCTGTATCCATTTATATGTATTGTTCATTCATCATCCTGTTTACCGCAGGATTCTTTCATTCCGCAGCGACTTGCTCCATCAACTGCTCAAAATGTTCTTTTCCAAACATATCCTCTGCCTTCTGTCTTAAGGCTCCTTCTACTCTTTCATGGATCTGATTCTGCAATTCTTCAGACGGATCCAGGAACTCAATTCCCTGGGACTCCAAAAAATCAACATTGTCTTCCTCTCTCTGCCGCGCCAGTTCCTCTTCTTCCTTCAGAGTCTCTTCCAGAGCATCTGTAACCCACTGCTGTTCTTCACTGCTAAGACTTTGGAAGAAAATGTCACTGATATACACCGGTTCAATGTAAATCATATGATTCAGATTCAGCACGTATTTTTGTGATTCATATAGTTTTCTGCTGATAATAACATTAATTCCATTCTGAGCATTGGCGTCCGCCAGATTTTGCTGGAGTACAGAATACACTTCGTCAGCAGAATAGATCGCCGGTTCTGCATCTACAGCTCTCCAAAAAGCTGACATCATCTCTGTTCCCATGATTCGAACACGCAGATCCTTCAAATCATTAAGATTTTCTATTTTCTTTTTGCTGATCAAAACGGCCGGTGCCAAGGGTAAACAGCCCAAATACCGGATTCCCACACTCAACTGCTCTTCTTCCACCGCCTCACGGAGAGGACCATCCTGTAAGGCCTCCGATAGCTCTTCCAATGACCATCCACTAAGATCCGGATATGCCAGAATCGTGAAAATTTCGGACTCACAAGGACCGATTCTCATCTGAAGAGTATTCTTTCTCAGTGCAGTACTACAGGCGTCATAATATCCCAGGGAATTATCCGGAAAAATATCCACATATATATTTCCACCGGATAATTTTTCCACACGTTCTTTAAAACGCACTGCCATGGCATGAGTGGTACTGCTTTCCACCTCCGCATGGGACAAAAGAATAACCCGAACACTCTCCTGCAATGCGTCAGATTCTGCTTGCAAATTGATGGTCTGACCGGAATCCGATTGGCAAGACACACATACAAATAGTAAGAACAGGATGATTGCTGCACATCCAAATTTTTTTCTTCTCACTGTTTTTCCTCCTTATTGTATGTCTCTCTGTATTTTCCGGGTGTCATTTTACAATAGCGTTTAAAAACACGATTGAAATTCTGCGGAGAGTTGAATCCTACTTTATATCCAATCTCTGCCACCGTTAATTTGGTTTCCACAATCATTTGCTTTGCTTTTTCCAAACGAACACAGTTCAGATAATCTACAAATCCCTGGGAGGTATACTCACTGAACAAAGCCGACAAATAAGAGGCACTGATTCCCAGATGGCTGCTTACCGTTTCCAGCGAAATACCGGGATCGGAATAAATCTGACGAATGTACTTTTTAGCATTTTCCATGTGACGATACTGTTCTTTCTGCATATATTTTTGTATCTGATGGATACAAAAACTGTTCAGCTCAACGAAACGTTCCCACAGCGTCTCCATGGGTTCACCTGCCAGTACAGCCTTTTCCAGTTCTGTTTTCCGACTGCTGTAATTTTTCTCATTGTCCGAAAATGTCATTTCCATCATTTTTTCCGTAAGTATGTCAACACAGATACCGATCATTTGCTTCTTGTGTCCACTGTCCAATTCCCCGGCTTTCTTCAGGAGCTTCTCCATATCCTGTACCACACCATTTCCGGATTCAATTTCTTTCCAGATCATTTCATACTGATTCTTGTAGTACAATAATTCCGGTTCCTGACTCAGATGATCCAAATCTTCCTGCTGCCCTTGATAATACCATCGCCTCCGATTATCTTCGCAGGCTTCCGAATATGGAACCGTAAGGTCACTGATGGACTGAACGACGGAACTAACACCAATACTGATCTGATTGTTTCCTTTCTCCGTCATTTTCTCCCATTGTTCTTCATATTCTTTGAGCTCACGTTTCACCTGTCCTGCTGCATATCCTTCAGAATATCGCAAAAGGAAAACGTATTCATTGGTATTCATATGAATCGTCCATACCTGACATCGTTTTTTCCAAAAATCTTCCGTTCGTTTTACAAGAACACTGAAATCCAGTTCACTCTCACTCTCACGTCCCATAGCATTCAGAGGTTTGTGATGCTGCAGACATAAAACAAGATAACGTCCGTCTTCCACCAGCACACTTCCCATCTGCCGGAGATCTTCCATCAGAACATTCGTATCTCCTTCGCCCAATAACAAATTTTTTAAAACAGTTTCATTGACCGCAGAAGATACATCCATGAGCATCTCCTTCATACGTCCCTTTTGTTCCTGGGTTTTCCGGTAAATACTTCCGATCCGATCGTATTCACTGATATCCATACTATTCGGACGGCTGCTGTTCTGACTCTCCTCTGCTTCCATCATCCGCAGAATCGATCGAAGAGGCATGTATACTTTTCGAATCATCCATACTGCCAGAAGAATTATGACCAAAAACAGAATCGCAATGGCTGGAATCAGACGATAAAAAAACTGAAGGGATGCCGGAAAAAGCTGAGATTGGCTCAGCAGACAAAGATACGTCCATCCTGTCACATCCGAAGTAACAGCAACTGCAGTCTCCGTTCCCTGAGTTGTCTCCATTTTTCCCACGTAGGTATTCCCTTTTTGCTCTGCCTGGGTTATCACCCAATTCTTCAATTCATGCTCAGAGTCCTCCGGGGCCATAATACATTTCCAGTTTTCGTCATAAATTCGACAGGAATCAAAAAAATCCTCTCCCATACAAGAAGCCATGGTTTCTGCCAATTTTTCCGAATTCATACGAAGAGCCATGGTAGTGATACTCCTGCTGACCGGAAAATTATGAAACATATAAACACCGTCTTCCATAGCTAAAACATCGATGACCCGTTCATCTGTATCTTTTTTCGTCCTTTGGTCAAAATATTGCTGAAAAGTACTTTTTACAGAATCACTTTCCATCCAGATATATCTTTTTCCATTGGAATCCAAAATAAAATCTCCGGCATAAATATACAAATACACTTCATCAAACCATGACGATCTGCCGGAGATATCCTGCACCTGAATAATTGTACTCAGCAAAGATTCATTTTCGCCGGATCCGCCGGAAACAATCTCACTGACTACATTTTTTTCAACAAAAAAATCTTCCAAAGACTGCTCCAGCAAACGTACTTCCGTGTCCACCGCCATCTCTGCCCGTTCCATAACACTGACACATGCAGAAATCTTGTTTTCCTTATAATTTTCCAGATAAGTCTTCTGAAACAGAAAAATGACGATTCCTATTACAATAAACAGAATCATACCGACAAATAAAATAATCTGAAGCAGAACACTTCTGGATTTCATGATACGAGAAATCATCTGTAACCCCATCCCCCTGATATTTCTTCGCTCCCTGCCTATGAAAAATCACAAAAACATTATACATTTAATAACAATATCGCGTCAAATATATTTCTTTGCCCCGAAAGAACAAATCGTTTTCATAATTACTCACAACTGATTTCTGGAATTAATTTAGATCATTCTCTATGACAAGGAAAAATCGCTGCCGGCAATCCGGAAAATTATAATTCTCTCCCTGGGGTTGTTTCCCGAAAAAAGATCCATACACTCGATTTCATCCAAAAACATGATTTCATCCACGGTCATTAAATAAGAAACATACTCGTGAGAAGGATAATAAAAGAATAACAGAATATCTCTTGGGGTTTCATAATAAGATTCCAGAATACGCCCCATAACACGTCTCAGAAGTTCCAGGGAAAAAGGATTGAAAAAGTAAACACGATCCACACGCTCCGGTACAGGAAAGTACTCTGCAGTCTCCTGTTGAAACGTCACCCTCTCCCCGGAAACTGCCGTTTCCCGATTTTCCATGGCTTTTTGATAAATCCGCTCATCATATTCAATACCAATGGTTTGGCATCGAATCTGATATGACAGAAAAAAATCCACCCGTCCCTTTCCGCATCCATAATCTAAAACCACATTTTCTTTTCGAAAATATCCGGAATTTGCCAGCCTTTCCAAAACGGAATAAGGCGTAGGCTCATAAGGGTATCGATACTGGTCTGCCCTGGATTCGTCTCTTCCCGTAGTTTTTACCTGTAATAACTTGTCCCATTTACTTTCATTCTGCTCTGTTTTCATTCTGCCTGTTTTCTATCCATTCCTTTTCCTATGATTCAAATCAGAATTCCTTCCAGATGATCCAATTCATGCTGACATATCTGTGCAGGCCATCCGCTCAACCTCCGTCTTTGCTTCTTCCAGTTCATATCCAGATACTCCACCTCAATGTTTTCATAACGAGTTGTTTTTCGAACTCCTTCCAGAGAAAGACAACCTTCTTCTGTCTCATAAGGAGTATCTTTATGAAGAAGCACCGGATTAAACATCACCACATCAACAAATCCCATATTTACAATAATCACATTCTTCTTAAAACCAATCATATTGGCAGCCATGCCAACACAGCCCTCACGATTTGCTTCCAAAGTGTCCTGCAAATCTTTCCCTATCTGCAGATCTGCCTTTGCAGCTGGTTCTGATTTTTGACTAAGAAAAAAAATATCTTTCACTATCGGTCTAACCATTTTTGTCCTCCCTATATCTAAGGCATTTATCATAAAAATTAATTCATCTGCTCATCTGTACTTGCCTATTCTATTATCCTATCATATCTTGAAAGCAAATACATCCAGATTAGCAGACTTATCCCACATAAAAAGGTTCTGCTCATCCTTCTCTTTAATTTTCAACAGAAACAGCAAAGCAAAAAATAGAATAACGACAATCCATCCGGAACATAGAGATAAAACAAAACCACATTCTGATATACAGATATTTCCATACTCAGAATGTGGTCTCTTAAATTTTCGATTCCATTGTTATAATACCACGACAGTTCCTGACGTATTTTATAAATACCGTAATCGAAACTATTGCGGTTTTATACTACTACAATCTTGTATCTCTATAGCCTTGCACTTTTGAAAAGAGTTCCCAAAAACTCATTCCATAGTCCGACTATTCTGCAGCATTCTCTGAGACAGCCCATTCCTGGAACAGATCCTCATATACGGTATACTCATAACCTACTTTATTGGAAGCAGCTGCACCGCCGCGGCACTGCAGAGTATAAGTATCGCCAGCGCTCAGCGCATGGTTATATACGATCTCACCGTCATCGTCAATGTACAGGTCGGGACCCAGGTACGGCTCGAATGCAAAGTAATATCCCTGCATACGAGTGGTGGAATGATCGCTTTCACCCCAGTAATAATAAATATCAGAGGTGTAACCGGTCAGACGAACGTTTTCTTTGATCCATTCATCGCTGTAGCCGGCAGCTTTCAGTGCGTCTGCGTACAGAGCATTGTTGGTGATGTTGTTGGTATCCTGTTCACCGTCGAAGGCCCATACTCTCATTCCGGTTTTTGCGATAGCTGCTTTTGCTGCATCATCCCAGTAATTGCCGCCCATGGTACCATTCTGGCAGATGTAAGTGGTAGGCATGAAAGGATATCTTTCCTTATCCAGTTTTCCTTTGCCTCTTGCAGCATCACCGTTGATATTGTATTCACAGCCGGACAGAGCCAGGATTACGGTGTTGGAAGCCATGGTTCCGCGGGAGTTGCCCTGGATAACCAGAGGAGCATCTTCCTTAATTCCATAGGTATCCATGAAATACTTAATAACTTCACAGTCATCAATTACATAGTCATATACGTCATCGTATGTGCCAAACTTGGCAGCTGCGGAGGAACGATCCTGAATATTTACTACGATGGCGTCTACGTTCTGTGCCCAGCTGTAGGTGTTGGGGCAGAAATAGAAAGCGCATCCGGCATTGTTAGTGCCGTCGGGCAGCTGCCAGTAGGAAATGCCCTGGCCCTGCAGATATACTACGATACCATTTTCCGGATTGTAGTTTTCAGGTACATGATAGTATCCGCGAACGTAAGGATCGCCGGAACCGTCGGTTGCAGCAGCAGAGGTGGAAGGAAT
>JAQXIM010000092.1 GCA_029007785.1 Clostridiales bacterium
ATCCTGTTTCCTCAATCACCTGCATAACCTTCGCTTTTTTTTCCGGTTTAACATTGGCTGTGCCGTTGATCACACGAGACACTGTTGCCGGAGATACACCCGCCAGGGATGCAACCTTTCTGATACTGACCATCCTAAGCCTCTCTCCCAAAATTTTGCTTAATGAAACCCGTTTCAACTAAGATTATCATAATATAATGTCATATCGTTTGTCAATATGCTATTTCGTTTTCCATGTTATAATATTTTTATGTAAACTTTTTCATCCAATCACAAAATCGGCCTTTGTTGTTCATGCCTTCCGTTTTTGCGGCGGAGATACCATCTTTTGGGACATAAAAACAGCCCTCCCTCTATGGGGTTTTCTGTTTGTATTGCCATACCGGCATGACACAAAACCACCAAAAGGTTGGGCTGTTTCTATGCTTATTACTCGAGAATTTTATTATATTTCCTTTTTCTTTTTCATCCACATATAGAATCCCAGATTCAGCATAATTCCCGCCACTGTTGCAGCCGGTGCAGCCAATCCGATTTTCATCAGGCTGGTATTGGGCTGAATACTCATATAATAAGAGAAGGGCAGACGAATAAGCATTGTCTGAATCAATCCCTGCATCATTACCCAGACTGTTTTATTATGTCCATTGAAATATCCGATCATACTGAATAGTATGGCCGTTAATATGGTCTCCGGAGCAAAACCCTTCAGATAGTCATACGCATTTTGAACAACAGCGGTATCCGATGTAAAGATTCCTGTTAATATGTTACCCCGGAACCATACGAAGATAAATACGATACATCCGATGACAAGGCCGATCCCAATACCTGTAAACATGGATTTCTTTGCACGTTTTTCATTTCCGGCCCCCACATTCTGAGAAACAAAGGATGCCATGGACTGCATAAGGGAACCGGGAATCAGCATGGCAAAATTTACAATCTTGCAGGCAACTCCATATCCCGAGGAAGCTTCCAATCCCAAACGATTGACAAAAGCACACAGAGCAAGAAAGGACAGCTGTGTAAGACATTCCTGAAGTGCGAGAGGAATACCAACCTTAAGTACGCGCCGACACTGTCTGTTCCATCGAAAATCTTTCTTTGATATGGTAAACGGCAGATTCTTCTTTGCCAGAAAAGAGACGGCAAAAACAACACTGATTGCCTGGGCAAATACTGTAGCAATGGCAGCACCTGCGGCATCCAAATGAAGACCTGCAATCAACACCAGGTCACCGATTACATTGATGACACACGCAATTGCCACAAATATCAGCGGGGATTTGCTGTCTCCAAGCCCCCGGAAGATGGCAGCCAGAACATTGTATGCCACAATAAATAAAATGCCTGCTCCGCAGATACGGATATAAGTGGAAGTAAATGCCACTGCTTCCTCCGGCGCCTGCATAAGACATGCAATCTGGCGCGGAAAACATACCATGATCACAAACAAAACGACAGAAATTACAGTAAATATCACAAAGGCTCCGCCGATCAGGGATCCGATCTGTTCCGTACGCTTTTCACCGATATATCTTGCGATAAGAACTGTAATTCCCATGGCCAGCTGTGTAATAACAAAAGTTGCAAGATTCAGCACCTGACTTCCTGTGGATACTGCCGACAAACCGGAAGTGGTTCCAAATCTTCCTACAACCAGCAAATCCACCGCACCATAAGCGGCCTGCAGGATAAGTGCTCCAAGTATAGGCATCATAAATGCAATCAATTTCTTAATGATACTGCCCTGGGTAAAATCTGAGTTCGAATTATTCAAATTGATTCTTCCTTTCACACATAATCTGATACAATTTCTTCGTCACAGAAATCATACAATCTGCCTCCTGTTCTGAAATATCATCCAGGTATCCGGATAATTCGCTGAAGTACTGCTGATTGTATTTCTCTGATATCCTCTCACCCTCACACGTTAAGGCAACATAGGTAATACGGCCATCTTCATCCGATGAAATTTTCCTAAGATATCCCTTTGCTTCCATATCCTTAACGGTTCTGGTAACTCCCGGTCTGGGAAGATTCAGTTCTCTGCTGATATCGGAAACTTTTACCTTTTTATTTTGTAGCTCCAGTTTTTGAATCACATCCATAAAACGAATATGGGAAGAAGACACGCCATCCGGCAGCGTCGGCAGCATATCTCGGATCCGTTTCGCCATATAACAGGCATCCATAATTTCTTTGACTTTTTCTGTCGTCATATTCAGCTCCTTTTGTTACCCTAGTTAATTACCACTGGTAATTATATGAATCCTGTTCCTTTTTGTCAAGAAGGAGTTCTCTTTGAATTATTTCTGTTATCTCGATTCTCTTTGAATCATCCTTGTTCTCTTTGAATTATCCCTGTTCTCTTTGAATTATCCCTGTTCTCTTTGAATTATCCCTGTTCTCTTTGAATTATCTCTGTTCTCTTTGAATCATCCCTGAAAATGGATATACTGTCTTTATCTAATTTTAAGGAATCCGTCAGAATTTATCAGAACCTGTCTATTGCTTTTCAAAATCAAGGTGCTAAAATATCCAAAGAATGGCCATTAATATAATGACGACTGCTTTCCCCTTACGGCAGCAGATATTCCGAATGGACCTTGATTTTTACAAGGAAAGGAGATTTCATGATGGAAGACATAATATTAAAAGAAGCGGCAGAATTACAAGAACAGCTGGTGAAATGGAGACGAACCCTTCATCAGATTCCGGAGGTAGGCACAAACCTTCCCCAAACGATTGCATTTATCAGAACCCAGTTAGACGAAATGGATATTGCTTATAAGGTATATGAAGACATTTCCTGCATTGAGGCCACCATCGGCAACGGAGGAAAGTGCTTCCTGCTTCGCAGCGATATCGATGGCCTCCCCTGCACCGAAGAAGCGGATGTCCCCTTCAAATCCACCAATGGCTGTATGCATGGATGCGGTCATGATATGCACGGAACGATTTTGCTTGGAGCTGCCAAACTGTTGAAAACCCATGAAAAAGAGCTGAAAGGAACGGTTAAGCTGCTGTTCCAATCCGGGGAAGAAGTATTTAGAGGAGCAAAGGCTGCTGTGGAAGCCGGTGTTCTGGAAAACCCCCATGTTGAGGCCGCTTTTGCCATGCACGTCATTGCCATGTATCCCACCAGTATTATCATGACCAGCAAACAGCC
>JAQXIM010000093.1 GCA_029007785.1 Clostridiales bacterium
CAACACCGGCGGTAAGACAGTCACGCTGAAAACCCTGGGTCTCTTCACCCTCATGGGACAGTCCGGCCTTCATATTCCTGCCGGCACCGGTTCCCAGCTGGCCATTTTCCGTGAAGTTTATGCCGACATCGGAGATGAACAGAGCATCGAGCAGAACCTGAGTACTTTCTCTGCCCATATGACAAACACCGTCCGCATTCTGGACGAGGCAGATGAGAATTCTCTGATTCTCTTTGATGAATTAGGTGCCGGTACGGATCCGGTAGAGGGAGCAGCTCTGGCCATGGCCATCCTCTCCCGCCTCCATCGCCAGGGAATTCGTACCGTGGCAACCACTCATTACAGTGAGCTGAAGGTATATGCACTTTCCACCGAAGGCGTGGAGAATGCATCCTGCGAATTTAACGTTACCACTCTCCGTCCGACCTACCGCCTTCTCATCGGTGTTCCCGGCAAAAGCAACGCCTTTGCCATTTCCCAGAAACTGGGATTAAGGGATGAAATCATCGAAGAGGCGAAAGAATTCATCGGCGAACAGGATGAAGCCTTTGAGGATGTAATTTCCAATCTGGAAGCTCAGCGTCTTCAGCTGGAAGCCGACCAGAAGGAGGCTGCCCGTCTCCGGGGTGAAGTAGACAAACTGCAGAAAGAGCTGTCAGAAAAACAGCGCCAGCTCAATGAACAGCGGGACAATATCCTTCGCAAAGCCAGAGAAGAAGCCCGGGACATCCTCCAGGAAGCAAAGAACTCTGCCGATAAAGCCATCCGCAATCTGAACAAACAGGGAATCCGGATTACCAAAGAGATGGAACAGGAGCGAGGAGAACTTCGTAATAAACTAACAGAAACGGATAAGAAGCTGGCCAATAATCCCAAAAAGAAGAAAGTCAAGAAGGCTTCCGATCCCAAAGACTTCCATATCGGGGATGCCGTTCATGTCATTTCTCTGAATCTGAACGGAACCGTCAGCACCCTGCCCAATGCCAAGGGAAATCTCATGGTACAGATGGGTATTCTTCGTTCCCAGGTAAATATCAGCGATCTGGAACTGCTGCAGGAGGAGACGGTTGCCTTCGAAGGAAAACAGACCCGCAGCACTGCCAGCCAGATCAAGATGTCCAAATCCACCTCCGTTACCGGTGAGCTGAACCTGATCGGAAAAACGGTGGATGAAGCGATTCCTGAACTGGACAAGTATCTGGATGATGCCTACCTGGCTCATATGCCCTCTGTCCGGATTATCCACGGCCGAGGCACCGGAACTCTGAAAGCAGCTGTTCAATCCTTCCTGAGAAAGGATCGCCACCGGGTTGCCAAATACCGGGGCGGCGAATTTGATGAGGGCGGCTACGGAGTAACGATTGTAGAATTCAAATAAGCCAGAGACAAATGAGCATAAAACCGATGGTAAGCTCATTTGTCGGTCTGATCATTCCATTAGTGCTGGGGTCAAAAAGATTCGGCTCCATGAAAAGATCCACTTGCAGCAATAGTCAAAGAAGGAGATATAAATTTGGCCAAACAAAAAATCCTCATCGTAGACGATGATACCAATATTTCCGAACTGATTTCCCTCTATCTTGTAAAAGAATGTTTCGAGACAAAGACAGTGGAAGACGGAGAATCTGCCCTTCTGGCATTTCATTCTTTCCAGCCGGATCTGATTCTCCTGGATTTGATGCTTCCCGGCATGGACGGCTATCAGGTCTGCCGGGAAATCCGCCGGGAATCCCAGACTCCCATCATCATGCTTTCTGCTAAAGGCGAGATCTTTGATAAAGTCCTGGGCCTGGAGCTGGGAGCAGATGATTACATTGTAAAACCTTTTGATTCGAAGGAAATGGTTGCCCGGGTGAAGGCAGTTCTCCGCCGCACAACCCAGCAGCCCAAGCCGGCGGCTCCTCCTTCCGAGAAGGTGGTGAACCTCCCGGACCTTACGGTAAACCTCACCAATTATTCCGTAACATATATGGGCAAGAATCTGGAGATGCCGCCCAAGGAACTGGAGCTCCTGTATTTTCTGGCTGCTTCCCCCAATCAGGTATTTACCAGAGAACAGCTTCTCGATAATATCTGGGGCTATGAGTATGCCGGAGACAGCAGAACAGTGGATGTGCATATCAAGCGGCTCCGGGAAAAACTGAAAGACCATGCCGATTGGCGGCTGTCTACCGTATGGGGAATCGGTTATCGTTTTGAAATAAAAACCTCCGGTTCCAGGTAATATCATCCAGGGAATCCGGCTTAAAATCCTTGTCCCGGCAGAAAACCGTATATACAGTATATAGTATATACAGTAAACTATATCCATTCGGCACAAAATAAGATACGGGGCCCAACAGCATGATGAAAAAATCACTTTACACTTATTTTATCTGGGGATACCTGGTTTTTGGTGTTCTCTGCTGCGCCATTGTCTTCCTGTGTTCTTCTTTTCTTACTTATGAACACTGCCTCAAGTACAAGGCAGCAGAGCTTTACGAACAGGCTACATCACTGGCAGAAAGCTACAGTGAACTCTATGGAGAAAAAGGCTATCCGGATAATCTCCAGGATCATATGTCAATGCTGGCCGCCTATACCGGTCAGCGAATCTGGTTCATCAACGGAGAAGGACGAATCTGTTATGATTCTGCCGACTCCAATAACCTTACAGATACCATTGTAGAGTCCTTCGACATTACAGATTCCCATCAATACTATCGGACCGGTGACTTCTATGGGAGTATGACTTCCGATGTGCTAAGTGTTCTGGCTCCCGTGACCGGGAATTTCCAGACTTATGGCTATATTGTTATCCATATTCCTCTTTCTGAGGTGGAATCATTGGCCGACCAGATGATGCCTTCGATTTATTATACCGTTCTTTTGGTTTATTTCGTGTCTCTGCTGATTCTGCTGCTGGTCCATGTATATGTAATTCTGCCCCTGAGCAAAATCACCCAGGCTGCCAATGAATATGCTGCCGGAAATCTGAAATATACCGTTCAGGTGGACTCTCAGGATGAGTTCGGCTATTTGGCTGACACTCTCAACCTGATGACTCAGGAGCTGAGCTATGCGGAAGAGAATCAGAAAAAATTCATCGCCAATGTTTCCCATGATTTCCGTTCTCCCCTGACCTCCATCAAGGGATATCTGGAAGCCATGATTGACGGTGTCATTCCACCGGAAAACCAGGAAAAATATATTCGTATCGTCATTGCAGAGACAGAGCGGCTGAATAACCTGACCCAGAGTATGCTGTCCCTCAACTCTCTGGAACGGAAAAATATGCATCTGGAATACTCCAATTTTGATATCTGTCCGCTCATAAAAAATGTCTGTGCCACCTTTGAGGGAAAATGCTTCAGTCGAAATATTACCATTGACCTGCGTCTCTCTTCTGCCTCCATTCCTGTTCATGCGGATATGGGGCGGATTCAGCAGGTAATTTACAATTTAACAGACAATGCCATTAAATTTTCCAACAATAATTCTTCCATTCGTATCCAGGTAACGGAAAAGAGGGAGAAGGTTTTTGTTGCCGTAAAAGATTACGGCATTGGCATTCCAAAAGAAAACCTGAAAAAAATCTGGAATCGATTCTTCAAAACAGATGAATCGAGAGGTAAAGATAAATACGGAACCGGCCTCGGACTTTCCATTGTAAAGGAAATTATCCAGGCCCACGGAGAAAACATTGATGTTATCAGTACAGAGGGCATCGGTACGGAATTCATATTCAGTCTGACCAAAGCAAATTCAGATAATGAAGCAGGAATTCCCCGAACCTTCTTCCGTGGATGATTCATGAAAGGTTCCCTGGGAATATGCTGTCATGGTTGATATGCACGGCATTTTTTCCAAATCATTAATTCCAGGGAACTGCATTCATACTCCAGGAGGAATCCTATGCAAGACAAAAATCGTTTCAGTATACTTCTTGAACATCTGCTTACCACAGCAGAAATAAAAAACGCAACATTAGCCCAATACCTTCAATACGATGTTTCCTATATCAGCAAATGGATCAACGGCCATATGCTCCCCGCTGAAAAAGGTCTGGACAACGTATTATGGGGGATCAGTCAATGTATTGTCAGTGAGCTTACCGAATCCACCAGGCCAAAACTGTATTACGAATATCAGGTAAATGACATCGGTGATCTGGGACGTGCCATCTACGATCATCTCAATGCTGAGTATATCTATATTAAAGATCTGAAGAAAAACTTTGGCCAGGATATTGCACCTTCCGTTATGCTGTATCCCGAGCTGACCCTGTCGGATTTTGTCCTGAAACTGAGGCATCCTGCGATCAGAAGAGTAAAGTCTCTGCATATAGCAACGCTTGTGGATCTTATGGCCATGGATCATGATCACCAGATGACGTTCTTTGATCTGAAAAATGAAAGTCAGAATACTCTCATTCGATATCCCGGTGTTCATCTTTCTCTCATTATTTCCATGGAATCTGCTCTTGAAGATCCGGCCCATTCCGCCCTGCTGATCATGCAGCTGATGACTTATCACTATTTTCTGGATTTCACCATATATGAAAGTCCTCAGGCCAGAGGAAGAATCATCTTCACTGTTGACGATGCCTATACCATCACCGGTATGCTCGTCAATCCCCATCACTGCATTGCCGTTACCACCAGCGAAGATTCCGATATCTGTCAGACCTTTTCCCAGAGGGTGCTTTCCATCTGTGATCCGCAGATGATGCTGCTTCGGCCGGCTCCCATGAACGAGATGCTGGATTCTTTCCTCTATATTCAGTCTCTGGTTTCTGAAAACCGCTGCTGGCTCATTGGTCATATGATGGAACATTTTCTGCCGGAAGATACCTTTGAAGAACTTCTGCTTCAGGCCTCCCAGTTGGACAACTGGGATCTTGATTTGCAGGAACTCCGAAAAATTCATAACCTGACAGAACGAATTCTGGAAACTTCTGAAATCCGTATTCAGCTCTTTGCAACGGCACTGAACAGCTTTGCCATATCCGGTGAACTTGATTTCTATAATCACAAGCTCATCCTGACCACGGAACAGCGGATCTCCTATGTTGACAAACTGGTTCAGTATCTGCAGAAAAACAAGAAGCTTCAAATCCAGCTGATTCAGCGAGGTACCAACACCAAACTGCTGAAGATTGCAGATTCCAGTATGTTCCTTTCGGATTCGGTTTCCTACCTCCGTCTGGACATCCCGGAAAAAACAAACAGCATTCAGCTGCTGTCCCGTAATTCCAGCCGAACCCTGTTCCGCCAGGCCTTCGAACAACGCTGGAACAACGCTGACGATGAATCCATGGATCAGGAAGTGGTGAATCGTTCTCTTTACCAGATCGTCAGTTCCATTGAACTTCTGGCAAGAGCAAAGGAAGCCATGTCTTCCATGGAGGACGAGGAGAAATAATTTCTGTAAGGAAAGGAAATCACTCCTATAAAAAGGGAGATCACTCCTATATCAAAGGAAATCACTCCTATATCAAAGAAAATGAAATCCTCCCGGAAGACAGGAGAAAGAAATCCTTCCTTTCAGGTATGGAGAATAAAAACAAGCAAAATAAGAACAGGTTCCAGATTTCAGCCCAAACCTCTCTGTCTGAGCTGACGCCTGAAACCTGTTTTTGATTCTTTTTATCCATGGAATATGGAACTCAGCGTTTCGAAGTCTTTTATCCATTGGATATTATCCTTTTGCTCTTCAAATTCCTTTATCTGTTGGATATTATGAGCTTTCCCCTACCAGTGAAGACGGTGGAGCTGACCTTCGATCTGCATTCCGGAAAAATTCTGATGACGAAGAGCTTCGTATACCACAACAGCCACGGAATTTGCCAGGTTCAGAGAACGAATATCCGGAAGCATGGGAATCCGGATGGTGTTCTCCCGATTTTCCAGAAGTATTTCTTCGGGAATGCCTGCACTCTCTTTTCCAAACATAAGATAACAATTGTCTTCATATTCCGGTTCTGTATAAAGATGTCTGGCTTTTGTGGAAGCCATATAGATCTTTGCTCCGGGATTTTTCTCCAGAAAATCCTGATAATCATCATAAATCGTAACGTCTAAATCGGGCCAATAATCCAATCCGGCACGTTTCAGCATCTTGTCATTGATCTGGAAGCCCAGAGGCCGGATTAAATGGAGGCGGGAACCAGTAGCCACACAGGTTCTGCCGATATTTCCTGTATTGGCCGGCATTTCCGGTTCCAGGAGAACAACATTCAGCATAAATCAGCCTCCTCCTATTTCCCTGCATTTTCATCCAGACGATGAATGAAGCGTTCCAGACGATCCAGAGCTTCCTTCAGGCTTTCCAGAGAATAAGCATAGGAAATTCTCAGGAAGCCTTCTCCGCAGTCACCAAAGGCCGTACCGGGAACCACGGCAACCTTCTCTTCCATCAGCAGTTTTGTCGCAAATTCCTCGGAACTCATACCGAACCGACTGATATTGGGGAAACAGTAAAAAGCTCCATGGGGCTCAAAACAGGGAAGATTCATTTCCGCAAAACGAGCCATAAGGAAACGGCGTCTCTGATCGTAGGCATTCCGCATCGTCTCCACATCCCTGTCTCCGTGGCGCATGGCTTCGATGGCAGCATACTGACTGGTGGTAGGGGCACACATGATCGCATACTGATGAATCTTCGTCATTTCAGCAATAAGCATCTTCGGTCCGCAGCAGTAGCCAAGGCGCCATCCCGTCATGGCATAGGCTTTGGAAAAGCCGTTGATGAGGAGAGTACGCTCCTTCATTTCCGGGAAGGAAGCAATGGTAACGTGAGTGCCGTGGTAAGATAATTCGGAATAAATCTCATCCGAAATCACGAAAAGATCCTTTTCCACAATGACATCCACCAGCTCCTTCAGTTCCTCCCGATTCATAACAGCTCCCGTGGGGTTATTGGGAAAAGGAAGAATCAAAACCTTTGTTCTGGGAGTAATGGCATCCAGCAATTCCTGACGGGTGAGCTTAAATGCATTCTCTTCCTTCAGATTGATAATCACCGGAACTCCATCCGCCAGAACCGTACAAGGAAGATAAGATACATAGCTGGGCTGAGGAATCAGGACCTCATCTCCGGGATTCAGCATGGCACGAAGAGCCACATCAATGGCCTCACTGCCTCCTACGGTAATCAGAGTTTCTGTCTTCGGATCATAGGATACCTGGCAGCGGCGCTGCAGATAACGGCAGATTTCTTCTCTCAGGGGCATCAGACCACTGTTGGAAGTATAGAAGGTTCTTCCTCTTTCCAAAGAGTAAATGCCTTCTTCCCTCACATGCCAGGGAGTATCAAAATCCGGTTCTCCCACACCCAGGGAAATGGCCTCGGGCATCTCATTTACAATATCAAAAAACTTCCGGATCCCGGAAGGTGCAATTCCTTTCACTTTATCTGATAAAAAATTTCTCATGGCGTCACCAGCATCCTTTCATCTTTCGTAGTCTTAATCAGGACGGTTCCATGATCCTTGTATTTCTTTAATACAAAATGAGTTGCCGTACTCAGGACAGCATCCATGATGCTCAGCTTCTCTGATACAAACTGGGCCACATCCCGCATGCTCTTTCCCTCCAGAATAACGGTGAAGTCAAAGGCACCGGACATCAGATAAACCGTATCCACTTCCGGATACTGATAAATTCTTTCCGCAATGCTGTCAAAACCCATACCCCTCTGGGGAGTAACTTTTACTTCAATCAAAGCAGTAACAATCTCACGGGAAGTATTCTCCCAGTTGATCAACGTATGGTATCCACAGATAATATTCTCTGTCTCCATCCGGGCCAGCTCATTGGCCAGCTCCCATTCCTCCATCCCAAGCATGGCAGCCATATCATGCAGATCAATCCGGGCATTTTTTTCAATCAGTGCCAGTATTTTTTCTCTCATTCCATTCCCTTCTTTCAAACAGAAAAAATGGTCTGACTCTTCTTCGATCAGACCTTTTTTCCTTCATTTCATTCCTTCACCCAATCCTTTTTTCATACAGGATCCACATCCGAAGTTTCTTCTTCCGGCTTTCCATGTCTTGGTTTATCCAGATAACGAACTCCTTCATAACCGACAATCGTTCTTGCCTTTGCTTTATGTGTCCGTCCGATTACCGTCCCCGGCAAACCGTTTCCATTCTCTGCCAGATAAAGAATACCGCCGGAAGGCAGCTGGTATGGATTCTGATCCAGCCTTTCGCAGACTTCAATCGTTTCCTGACGAATGGGAATACGGGCCAGTTCTGCCTGCAGCCCCGTCTGCGCCTGCTCTGCCAGATTCCATAAAGCTTCAAAAACACCGCCTCGTTCCACCGGTTCCCAATAAACCGGCTGGAAAGAAAGAGGTTCACCTTCTTCCGGTATGGACTGCAAAGACTGCAGAAAAGAATGACTCAGCGTCTGACGCAAAAATGCTTCCTCCTGCTGTGCCATTTCCTTACTTGCCGACAGTCCTGCATATCCTGTCATGATGACATCCATATCAGATACCACCGGAAATCAGACCGGTCATGGTGGTAACTACCATAGCTAATACTAAAAGTCCCACAATCACTCCGGAAATAATTCTTTTTGTTTTTTTATTATGAAAATTCATCATAATGCTTTTTCCTCCTGTCATGACTTGCCGCGTAAAGCGGCTCCTTTCTTCTCTAATGTTTCTATTTTATTCTATTTCTTCACGGGAATCAAGTCTTTTTGCCCATAATAGGCAACCGCTGCATTGCCTGTCAGAGGATCTCTGTTCTGATAATCAAAGACCGCAATCACCGGCTCCTCCCGGCCCTGGCGAAGTACTTCTTCATGGAGAGCCCCCAACAATTCCCGATAGGAGGCCCGGATATAACCGGGAAAATGGGAATGTTCCTTCGCTTCCTGCTGCAGAAAATCTTTCCACTGTTTCCAGTCCTCTTCCCTCTGAATCGGGGCAAACCCGGGACGGCTCTTCATATTTTCCCGGAGATAGCAATCCATAGTCAGCAGTTCCCGGAAAAGCTCCGTCTGCTCCGGAAAATGCTCCTGGATAAACTGAAGGAGAAGCTCATATTTTCGAATCCGGGAAGAATGAATCGTATCGTATCCCTTTTCTTTCCAGAATTCTGCCAGATCTTCATAAAGCACAAAGGGACGGTCATACTGCTTCTCCAGCTGCCTGAGTGTCTCAGTAAACTGGCCGCTGTTATAGAAGATTTCCACCATGGCCTCCACCCCTTTCAGGCGAAGGATTTCATCATACGTCATCCAACGGGAGGACATTACCTCATAGGGCGGCTCTGTAGTATACACCAGACCGTACCGTTCTGCCTGTTTTTCCATCCAGGATCCTTTAAGAACTTTGAGAAATCCCAGCTGAAGCTGATCCGGTTCCATTCGGTATACATCGTCGAAGGATCGGCCAAAGCTTTCATAATCCTCAAAGGGCAGTCCGGCAATAAGGTCCAGATGCTGATGGATGTTATGCCATGACTTTACCTTGGCTACCCTTTCCGCCAGTTTCTCCACATCCATAACCCGGTGAATTTCCTTTACTGTTTTGGGGTTGGTGGACTGAACACCGATTTCCAGCTGTACCAGCCCCGGTCTCATTTCCCGGAGGACTTCCATTTCGTTTTCCGTCAGAAGATCTGCTGCAATTTCAAAATGGAAATTGGTTATGCCGTTGTCATTGTCTGCCAGATATTTCCAGATTGCCAGGGCATGGCTCTCCCGGCAATTAAAGGTGCGATCAATGAATTTGACCTGAGGCACCTTTTGATCGAGGAAGAATCGGAGTTCCCGGAAAACCAGATTGAGATCCCGGAACTGCATGGTTTTGTCGATGGAGGACAGACAGTAGCTGCAGGAAAAAGGGCATCCACGGCTGCTTTCATAATATACAATCCTGTTTTCGAATTCCTGCATTCCGTTGTACCAGAATGGAATGTCAGACAGTGCCATCTGAACGGATTCGCCATTGTCCAGAATTTCTCCCCGGTCTCCCCGGTAAACCATTCCCGGAATTTCCCGGAGTTTTTCCCGGGAGGAGGGCCGGGTTCCGTACCAGTCTGTCAGACGGCGAAAGGTTTCTTCTCCCGGTCCGGTCATAATGCCTGTGATCTGGGGAAAGCGTTCCAGCATTTCCGGGGCGTTATAGGAGACTTCGGGGCCTCCCAGCCAGATGTCCAGTTTTGGCATCAGTTTTTTGAGATCCCGGATCAGGATTTCTACATATGAGATGTTCCAGATATAGCATGAGAAGCAGATTACGTCTGGTTTTTTGCTGTAAATGTCGCTTCGTACGGCTTCTGTGCTGTGATTGATGGTGTATTCTCCCAGTTCCACATTTACTTTACCGGATTTCACTACGGACCGGAGACTGTGTATCGCCGGATTGGAGTGAATATATTTTGCATTAATCCCTGCCAATAAAATTTTCAATCGTAGTACCTCTCCTGTTCTTTTCCTTTCCAGTTTCCTTTCTGGGTACGTTTCCAGTTTCCTTTCTGGGTACGCTTCCAGTTTCCTTTCTGGGTACGCTTCCAGTTTCCTTTCTGGGTACGCTTCCA
>JAQXIM010000094.1 GCA_029007785.1 Clostridiales bacterium
TTCTTTTCCTTCAACCCAACCTGCAATTTCACCGCACCAAAAAACCAACGAACCGTCCCCCGAAGAGTAATATCGGAATCATTGGCTCTTCCTGCCGATTCATAGGCAATCGGATTGATAACAGCAAGAAGAAACAATACCAGTGCCGCTCCCAGAAAAATACCAAGGATACGGAGCAGAATCAGAACCAGATTCCAAATCGTATGTCCCAGTGTTACTATTGTCATTTTGCTCCCTCCTTTTGGATTTTATCCATCAGAAAAGAGCGAAGATCTCCATTTCCGTTTTTTCGGTAACACTCATCGGCAATTCTCATTACCAGCATGACTGCATCCTGATATCCCTTGGCAATTCCAACCACAGTGAGATCTTCCCTGACGCGGTAATAGGGCTGTTTTAATTCCCAGGTAGATATAATTTCCAGCTGGTTTGCCGGATTGACGGAAAGTACAAGAAGAAAGACTCTTTGGTCCCATCGCCGGTGACGAATATTCCAAAGGATTTTACGACGTTCTTTGTAAGCACCGTCTCCCACATACAGATGTTTCAACCAAATCATAAATTCGTCTGGGAGAGCTCATCGGCTGATTTACCGCTTCTCTCCGTCCCTTTCCTTATGCAAGGACAAATGAATCAACTCTCCAGCATTTGATCTGCCATTTCCAATGCTTTAATCGTCGCCTGCTGACGCACAGACATACGATCTCCCTGAAAAAGATATCGTTCCACTCTTGTTTCTCCGGGAACCTGACAGGAAAGAAATACCAGTCCTACCGGCTGTTCTTCACTGCCTCCTCCGGGACCGGCAATCCCTGTCGATGCAATGGCGACCTGAGCACCGGCACGAGCTGCAGCACCAGCTGCCATCTCTGCTGCCGTTTGCTCACTGACTGCTGTATATCTCCCCAGGGTAGATTTTTTGACTCCGAGAAGAACTTCCTTCGCCTCATCCGAATAGGTAATAAATCCCTGGGAATAAACAGATGATGCGCCAGCAACATTTACCAGCGCAGCACCAATCAAACCACCGGTACAGGACTCGGCAGTCGTAATCATCCAGTTTTTCTTTTTCAGCTTTGAAACAACGCGTTCCTCCAGAGAAAATTCCTTCTCTTTACACAGCATCCTTCAACACATCCTTATTCTTTACCAGATAATCAATCAGGGAAACCAGGGTAAGAATCGTGGAAACCCAAATCAGAATCTGTTCCAGAATTCCCCAGAATCCAAGATCCAGATGGAGAATCAAAACAATGGTCATAAGCATCTGGAAGGTGGTTTTGAACTTGCCCCAGTAGCTGGCAGCAATTACCACACCTTTTTCTGCCGCAACCAGACGGAAACCACTGATGACAAACTCTCTTCCAATCAGGATAACAACAACCCAGGCCGGCAGACGTCCTATGCCCAGCAAACAGATCGCTGCAGATCCTACCAACAGCTTGTCCGCCAGAGGATCCATAAACTTTCCGAAATTGGTTACCAGATTATACTTTCTTGCAATGTAACCATCCAGAAAATCTGTGATACTGGCAGCACAGAACAACACCAGTGCAACGATATCTCCCGTCATGCCCATATCGGCAAGCAAAAAGAATACAAAAAACGGTACCATGATTGCCCGCATAATCGTTAATTTATTCGGCAAATTCATTATATATCTCTCCTATCAAATCGTATTCCAGGGCACCGGTTACTTTCACCCGGACAAAATCACCTGTCATTAGATTTTCTTCTGTCTGAATGAAGATGTAGCCATCCACATTCGGAGCATCCATATATGTTCTGGCCACATAGGCAGGACTGTCCGTCAGACTGCCTTCCACCATAACGGTCATAACACGGTCAATCTGCTCTCTTGCCTTTTCAAAAGCAATATCCTGCTGCAGTTCCATCACTGCATCACGTCGATCCAATTTTACTTCTTCCGGAATCTGATCCTCCATCTCCGCTGCAGGGGTATCCTCTTCCTGGGAATAAGCAAATACACCAAGCCGGTCAAATCGCATCGCTTCCACAAAGTCCATCATGATCTGATGGTCTTCTTCCGTCTCCCCGGGAAAACCGGTAATCAGTGTCGTTCTCAGCGCAATATCCGGAATTTCCTGACGCAGTTTTCCAATCATTTCCTCCAGCTTGGCCCGATTTGTCCGACGGCCCATACGACGAAGGATCCGATCGCTGGCATGCTGAACCGGAATATCAAGATAACGACAAACCTTAGGCAGATCACGGATAGCCCCAATCAACTCGTCGGTTATTTCTTCCGGATAACAATACTGGATCCGTATCCAATAAATTCCCGGAACTTCTGATAACCGTTCCAGAAGCTGATGCAGACTCTTTTTACCGTAAAGATCTACTCCGTAAAGAGTCGTCTCCTGGGCAACGAGAATCAGTTCCTTTACTCCCTGCTCGGCCAGTACAGCTGCTTCCTCCACCAACTGTTCCATGGGAACACTTCGATAAGAACCTCTTACCTTGGGAATGATACAGTAAGTACAATGCTTGTCACAGCCTTCTGCAATTTTAAGAAAAGCATAATGGCCGCCCGTTGTCAGTACCCGACGTGTCAATTGTTCCGGCTGGCTGTTCAAATCATCAAAAATTTCCCTGGAAGCGTTTCCTTCCTCCAGACTCCGGATCACTTCTGCAATATGACTCCAGGATGCTGTTCCAAGAACCGCATCCACCTCCGGCATCTCTTTCAGAATTTCTTCCCGA
Source organism: Clostridiales bacterium (assembly GCA_029007785.1). GTDB lineage: Bacteria > Bacillota > Clostridia > Lachnospirales > Lachnospiraceae > UBA3305. Next base: position 2,725 of record JAQXIM010000094.1, read on the forward strand.
TAACGTTCTGCCAGACAGCCCGTAACCACAATGCCACGGCAGCATCCCGCCTTCTTATACTCTGTCATTTCCAGAATCGTGTTAATACTCTCTTCCTTGGCATCTCCGATAAAACAACAGGAATTTACAATAATATATTCTGCTTCAGTTTCGTCATTTGTCAGTTCATATCCCTGATCGCCCAGAATTCCCAGCATGCGCTCGGAATCCACCAGATTCTTATCACATCCCAATGAGATAAAAAAGATCTTATTTTTCATCTTCGAAGTTCTCTTCTTCCTGTCTCAGAATATGAATCTGTCCATTTTTCAATTCTTCTACCGCGATGGACAAAGGTTTTTTCTCTTCTCCATCATAGGTGGTGCAGTTGGCAGAAACCAGCTGTCTTGCTCTCTTGGCTGTACCCAGCACGATAGAATAACGGCTGGTAACAATGGGTTCTTCTCCCTCACCGGCTCCTGCATTTACCAAATCCATTAACTCAAAATAAGAAGGATGTATCATAATATCCTAACTCCTTTCCGCTTTTATTCTTTTATCTTATCCAGAATTTCCAACAATTCCTTTTTGATCTGGGGAATTTTTATCATATTTTCTTCGTAACGACGGATTCTCAGTTCCGGATTCCCGTGCATAGCCAGAAAATCATTCACAGTATCTTCCAGTTTGTCATTGACCCAAATGGTATCGTATTGATGAACATGATCCGTCTCTTTTACTGCTGTCTCCATTCGTTTGATAATCTGGGCCATGGTCTCCGTTTTTCTGTTAAGCAGCCGATTGTAAAGTTCTTCCGCCGACGGAGGAATCAGAAAAAACAGAATGGCTTCCGGATAACGTTCCTTTACCTGAAAAGCTCCCTGGTATTCGATATCAAGAATCACATTTTTCCCCTGATCCATCTGAGAAAAGACGTAATCCGAAGGAGTTCCGTAATAATTTCCAGAATACTCTGCATATTCCAGGAAACCGCCGGCAGACACCTTCTCCTCAAAAGCTTCCCGGCTCATGAAGAAATAATCTTTTCCATTCACTTCACCGTCTCTCTGATACCGGGTTGTTCCCGATACAGAAAAAACATATTCCGGATGACTCTTCATCAGTTCCTTAATTACAGTACCCTTTCCCACACCGGAGAATCCGGATACAACAACTAAATCTCCTCTTTTTGCCATACTGACCTCCTCTGCCCTACTCTCCCTGACATCTGCCGGCTATCGTTTCCGGCAAAAGAGCAGAAAGCACAATCCGATCGGTGTCTGTAATAATGACCCCCTTGGTTTTTCGTCCCTGGGTTGCATCCACAGCAGTTCCTGCATCCTTTGCTGCCTGAACCAGCCGTTTCACCGGTGCAGAATCCGGACTCACCACAGCCACAATTTTATCCACATTCATAACATTGCCGTAACCAATATTAATCAGCTTATTCAATATTCTGTACCTGTTCCCTTATCTTTTCAATTTCTGTCTTCAGCTGAATGGCTGTCTGGGAAATATCCATATTATTGCATTTGGACAAAATCGTGTTGGCTTCTCTGTTCATTTCCTGAGCCAGGAAATCCAGCTTGCGTCCCACACTTTCTGTACTGTTTTCTGTCAGTGCCTTTTTCATGGCTCCGATATGGCTTCTAAGACGGACAGTTTCTTCATCCACACAGGTTTTATCTGAGAACACCGCAACCTCTGTCATCAGACGGGCCTCATCCACATTCTTATCTTCCAGGATTTCTCTCATTCTGGTTTCCAGCCTCTGCTGATATTCCTTCACCACTTCCGGAGATCTGGCTTCAATGAAAGAAACCCATTCCTCCATAGAAGACAGTTTATCCAGAATATCTTTCTGCAGCTGTTCTCCTTCATGAAGTCTCTGCTCCGCAAACAGCTCACCAGCCCGACGAAGAGCTCCTTCCAGAAGCTCCCAAAGCTGATCTTCATCTTCCTCACTGTGTTCCATCGTGAATACATCGGGGAAGGAAGCCAATCTGGATACGGTAATATCATTGGGAATGCCAAACTCTTCACTCATCATCTGAAAGCTCTGCATATATTCGGAAGCTAACGTTTTATTAAACTTCAGGCTTACCCTATCCTCTGTATAATCTTCATAGGTAACAAAAATGTCAATTTTGCCGCGAACGGCATACTCCTTCATCAATCCCCTTACACGAGACTCAAATAAATAGAATTTTTTAGGCATCTTGATGCCGAAATCCAAATAGCGATGATTTACTGCTTTGATTTCCACCAAAATCCTGCGGTTTTCGTCGGAAGACTCCCATCTTCCGAAGCCAGTCATACTTTTTACCATGCGCGATCCTTCCTGCCGCCCTTTGTCAGCGGTTTTTTGAAGCCAACTGACGTACCTGTTGACTTCGCATACATGGTCAATTATAATTCATTTCATATACGAAGTCAATAAGACAAGACCCGGAGGCAGATCGGTATTCGGTCGGTATTCGGACAGGAACTTCTATATATAAAGTTAGAAAATAAGATCCCGATGGAGGGATTAAAGGAGATACTATCATGGCACTCGACGGAATTGTTATTGCAAATATAGTCAAAGAAATGCAGGAAAAGCTGATCGGCGGCAGAATCACAAAGATTGCCCAGCCGGAGACAGATGAACTGATGCTGACGGTTAAAAATCAGAAAGACCAGCATCGTCTGCTGATTTCAGCCGGAGCCAGCCTGCCGCTGATTTATTTCACCCAGCAGCAGAAACAAAATCCGGCCACTGCTCCTAATTTCTGCATGCTTCTTCGAAAACATATCGGCGGCGGCCGGATTCTAAACGTCAGCCAGCCTGGATTGGAACGAATCATTCATATTGAAATAGAACACCTGGATGAGATGGGCGACCTTTGCCGCAAAAAATTGATTGTGGAACTTATGGGCAAATACAGCAATATTATTTTCACA
>JAQXIM010000095.1 GCA_029007785.1 Clostridiales bacterium
GGTCGTGGTACCGTTGCTACCGGTCGTGTAGAGCGTGGTGTTATCCATGTTTCTGACGAAGTAGAAATCGTTGGTATCCATGACGAGAGCCGTAAAGTAGTTGTTACCGGTGTTGAGATGTTCCACAAACTGCTGGACGAAGGTCAGGCAGGTGATAACATTGGTGCTCTGCTTCGTGGTGTTCAGAGAACCGAAATCGAGCGTGGACAGGTTCTGGCTAAACCCGGCAGCGTAACTCCTCATAAGAAATTCACTGCTCAGGTTTACGTTCTGACCAAAGACGAGGGTGGACGTCACACTCCTTTCTTCAACAACTACAGACCTCAGTTCTACTTCAGAACAACTGACGTTACCGGCGTTTGCGAACTGCCCGAAGGCACTGAGATGTGCATGCCTGGTGACCACGTAACCATGACCATCGAACTGATCTCCAAGGTTGCTATGGAAGAAGGTCTGCGTTTCGCTATCCGTGAAGGTGGACGTACTGTAGGTGCTGGTACTGTTTCCAGCATCATCGAGTAATCGAATACTGCACGAGTTATCGTGATTATAAAACTCCCTGGAATTATCCAGGGAGTTTTTTAGTGGATAAATATTACCTATGTATAGACTGCAGGGATAGCAAGATTTATATATTAACGGAATGATCTCTGAGTCAGAGTATACCGGATATCAGCTTGGCTACAGTGCAGGCGAGGCACGCAGAAACGCATATGCTAAGATAAAAACACAGTACGAATACGTTCGGACAAGTAATTCGGAGGGAAAGAGTGCGTTGCTGATTCCTCAGTGGAGTTACCGATACCTTCTGGGAGAATACGGCTGGAAAAAGGTGAGTGACAGGGATTTTCTGACCATTCTTCTTTTGATCATGCTGGTGATTCCGTTATGGAATGCGGACAGGCAAAGAAGTGTATATGCCATCCATCGGGTCTCATCAGTCGGTATCAGGACAATGATCCGGAAAAAACAAAGAATCTGCCTTGGTATTGCAATGGTATTTACTGTGTTGATCTCGTCGATCAATCTTCTGGAAGTATGGTACAGATTCGGTTTATCCTATCTTGCGGCACCGATCTGCAGTATTCCAGAGTGGTCATTCCTGCCATGGAACTGCAGTATCGGAACAGCATATTTGATCAGTATATTTGATCAGTATTTTACTCCGCGGTATTGTTTATTGCATGATAACAACCGTCGTATCATTGCTGGCAGGATGTATGGCAGAAAAAGCCGCATTTCTTCTAAGCATTATACTATGCTTCGGAACAAGGATATTGTACAGTTTGGAGATTATTCGCATTCGCTGGCTCAGGCGCTCCTGGGAAATCCTGGAATTCTGATCCTGGATGAGCCTACTGCCGGGCTGGATCCGGAAGAGAGAATTCATACCAGAAATATGATTGCAGAATTGGCAGGGGAACGTATTATTATTCTTGCCACCCATATCGTCAGTGATGTGGAGTGTATTGCGGATCAGGTGATCCTGATGAAAAAAGGCCGCATTGTCCGATGCGGTACTCCGGAAGAACTGATTCACAGTATGACTGGCCATGTGGGGGAGTGTCATTGCTCCATGACGGAACTTCGCGGTCTCCAGAGCCATTATCCGAACGGCACGCTCTATCAGAGGGAAGATGGATTGTACTTTCGGATTGTCACCGATGCTCTGCCGGATTCATTCCGTGCTGTCACGATGGGAATCGGACTGGAAGAAGTATATCTGTATTATGCAGCTGATCGTGAACAGAGTAAGCAATACAGATCATGAAAGAGTAATAATTGAGCGGATCATCAAATCTGAAAGGCTGAAAGGGCATGGCGAAAGTTTTCTGCTATGGTGAAAACGGAAGGAATAGGATAATAATAGAACAATAACAGAATATTAAGAAAAAAATCGCTTGAGCGGCAATGAAAAAAGATTGTATAATTAGTATAATCAGAAAAAGAATTACCGGATAAGGAGGGATGCTTATAAGAATGATAAGGGATTATTATTGTTTGGATTCTGTATCTGTCAAAGACGGAACAAAATATGTGAGTTAAGGAGGTGTTTTATGAAATTGACCTTGAAAAGACTCGTTATAGCCGGAGCAGTAGTACTCATTGTCTTTGGTATTGCTTGTATGATGGGAATGAAAAGCAAGGCTGTCGATGTTACAGCAGAATATGGCGGCAAAGTAGTTTCTCTTCTTGGACACGAAGTCGAATATGTTGGAATTTCCGAGGATGAAACAGCTTTACGGAATCTGATCTATTCCGATGGCATTTATGATTATTATGTTGATCCGGCACAGGAGTATATCTCCAGAATCGTATTAAGGAACAGTAATGCAGAAGGATATTTCATTGATGATATGGAATATGAGTCGGAATTGTTGTGTAACCGCTATATGCCGGAAAGCGAAGATCGAACTCTGAAATGTGAATCAAACTATACAGAAGGTGTCGGATATGATGTTTTGTTCAAAGGATATCAGGAGGAGAATTTCACTGGAGATGAGGCTCTGATCAATTATGACGAAAAGAAACAGCTTATCATTGCTGTATTTATGCCGAACCTGAATGAAAATCCGCTTCCGGAGGAAAAGATTACGGAAGGACAGGCCAGTGAACTTGCCATGGAGCAGGCAGAGTATAATACTCTGAATGGCCTCATTGATGGAAGTAAAGAAGCAATCGCTGTGAAATACAGTAAAGTTCTTGGCGCAGAGAAGAAATACTCGAAAGACAAATGGTTCTGGGTTGTAGAACTGGATGCACAGGTTGAATTCTCGACCCGCGGATGGATACACAAATATTATACAGTTACCGTAGACATGGAGACGGGAGAAGTGACAGATACCGCCTGGTCTCTGGAGTGATAACATTCCATGAGTATAAAATAGATTAAAAAATCTCATCGTCGGATTAAGGAACAGATCCGACGGTGAGATTTTTCAGCTTTTTGAAAGCTTATTGAGAGTTTTTTGAAAACTTATTGAGAGTTTTTTGAAAGGCTGCTGAGACATTTTTGCCTTAGATGGTTTGCTCCAGGAGACGAACGCACCACTTATCATACATGGAATTTCCATGAGATAATACCCGGCTGCAGTTATCATCGCCGGCCAGATCGGATGTCAGGAAGAGGAGACCGGCAGTGCTGTCGGAAGAAGACTCCAGCAGCTCATAGTATTTGTCTGTCAGGTGAAGGATGTCTTCTTTTTCCTTGTTCAAATACTCCTGTTGGTGAGACAGCTGTTCGGAAAGAAAGGCTGTCCAGGAGGAACGAGGGGTATCGGCTGTTGTTTTATACCAGGAAACCATCCTGTTTTCCAGGCTGCGAAGTGCATTTTCTTCAAAAAAGTGATCTTCCCAGGATAAGAGACCGTGTTCCTGGCGGATATCCAATGCCTGACGTTTCTGGCGAAAGAAATCATTCAGGGATGAATCATCCTCACTGCATTGCGATGCCATCAGATCGGTCAGTTCCTTTTCTCGCTGCCAGGACCGGAGCTTTTGATTCCAGGCAATGGACATGGCCTGGATCTGACGGAACATAACGGAAGCTGCCGCCAGGCACTCCACGCTGCTGTTCATTTTCAGATGGAAGGATGGAAGGTCTGTCATACTTTGAGCAGGGGGGAAATCTTTCGCTAACTGATTCGTAAAGTGCATGAACAAGTCATAAAAAAGAAAGAAGGAATGGGCAATTTCCTGGTGCTGCAGATATTGAAGAATCAGGTCTTCGGAAATGATTTCTTCCATTTCTTCATAGGTGCAAAGAATAACAGAAAGGTCTTCCCAGCCGCGGGCTGTTACAAATTGCTGACCGTGACTGTTGTTTTCAATCCGATAAAAATGATCCGGGTACACGGAAAGGTAAGAACGAATGGCACTGTGAATACCGTGTCTGGAAGCATACTGCTGCCAAATGGATAAATCGGCTGAAATTTCCATATTCTTCACACGGTCCAGGGTTACGATATCCAGTTCCCGAACGGATTTATTGTACTCCGGAGGGTTTCCTGCCGCTGCAATGATCCAACCCGGAGGAAGGGGATGGGTACCGAAGATCTTATTTTGAAGAAGCTGAAGCATAACCGGGGTCAATGTCTCCGAAACACAGTTGATTTCATCCAGAAAAAGAATTCCCTCTGTGATTTGTGTTTCTTCCATATAAGTATAGAGGGAAGCCACAATCTCGCTCATGGTGTATTCAGTGACAGAAAAGGTTTTGCCCTGAAAGGATTTCTCGGAAATGAAAGGGAGACCGATGGCGCTTTGTCTTGTGTGATGGGTCATGGAGTAGGCAACAAGTCCGGCACCGGTTTCTTCTGATATTTGTTTCATAATGGCGGTCTTTCCGATACCGGGAGGACCGATCAGAAGAATCGGACGCTGCTTTTCTGTGGGAATACAGTATTCCCCTTTATCGTTTTTTCTGGTATAGGCGTAAAAAGTTCGGATGATTTCTTTTTTGGCATCCTGTATATTCATGAGTCGTTCTCCTTGCTTGCAGTTGAGACGGGAAGATCCAAATCCAGACAGAGACAGGTAATCCAGGGCGGTACAGGCAGATGAAGAAAGCGCTGGTCGGTGAATACAAAAGCGGTTTCGTATTTGGTGGGAAAACGGGGATAAATTCCGTCACCGTCAGTAAAGTAGAGAAGTCCTTTCAGCTGGGAGAGTTCGCCCTGCTGCTGAAGCTTTTCCACATGGCGGAAAACAGGAGTAAAATCTGTTCCTCCGCGGCCTTGGATTCGGATATCTTTGCAGTATTCGATCCATTCTTCCCTGGAACGGATGGTCTGATCCTGTTGTACTTCTGAGTCACATTGAATCAGATGGAGATTCATTTTCTGGAAGAAATGGTCTCCCTCCATCAAGGTACTTTGGATTTCGGCGAGAAATCGGTGGACAATGGGGAGAGAACAGGAACCGGAAGTGTCAATCGCTATGACGAATTCCTCTACCCTTCGCATTTCGGTGTATTCCAGAGGTTCGATGAAAGGCATGCGGTGATCCCGCTGCCATCCATAATAATAAGGAATATAGTCGAAATTTTCCGGATCCATCTTAATTTCTTCTTTGGTGACAGAAAAACGGCGAAGATATTGGGAAAAGTCGTACTTTCCCTGTTCCCGTAATATGATTTTCTCTTCGTGACTTCCCGGTGCCAGTCCAAAATGTCTTTTTTGAGAGTGGGAACCCTTCAAACCGGCAGCCAATCCTTCCCAGCTGGAATCTGTGGAATTCCGGCTGATATTTTCTGCCAGGGCTTTGTCTTTGCCGGCTCTTTGGCGGGAGAGATACCAAAGTCGATGGTCGTCACAGCGAAAGAGTGTGAATGCCTGAGACAGTTCTTCCGGGGAACAGGATTCTTTCAGATGCTGATAGACAGCAGTCACGCTTTGGTTAAGAAGCCCAGGGGGAAAATTCCGGAAACAGGCCAGGGATGGCGGGTTTCCTTCTTCGGGAAAGATTTCGGCTTTCAACTGTTCCGCCTGGAGATCACAGGCCAGATTCCAGATGTCCGGTTCTGCATGGGACGGAACTTTCCAGTGAAAGAAGAGACAGTGGATTAGCATATGAAGATAATCGGAATAGTCAAAGGAAGAAAGAACGTGCTTTTTCTGATCGGGAACCATTCTTTCTTCTGCCCCGGATTGTTCTGTTTCCGCATGGTGAATTGTTTTTGTGTCAGCTCCGGACTGTTCTGTTTCCGCATCGGGAATCGTTTTTGTGTCGGTTCCGGATGGTACGGATGCCGGATAGTGAATGGTTTTTCCGTCTGTTCCCGGCTGCTTCATCTCCGGATCCGGGATGGCTTTCCATTGAGAGAGAGCTGGCCGGAGTGTGGGATATTCCCGGCCGAGCCGAAGAGACCATCGAACCAGAGATTGGGGGAGGGATGGAGCATCTTTTTTGGCAAGAGATTGGGAAGCCAGATGGGGGTTAGCCAGAAGGATTCGACAGGCTGGATCCGAAACTTCCGTATCCTGCAGGATTTTTCCGGCGATAGAGGAGTCGAACCAGGAAGAGGACAGAAGACGGGACAGGGTTTTGGAATCCTTCTTTTCTGTCAACTGCTTAACCGCGGGAAAGGGATGCTTTTGGAGAAAATGGATATAGCAGGAATGATCCGTCGCAGAACCGTTCCTGTCGAACAGACAGGAAAGCGCAATCGATACTTTGACGGAAATCTGTTTGCTGTTTAGAAAATGTTCTTTGATGGCATCCATATGTCGGAAATCCTTCTTTCTTACCGGTTTCAATCATTTTGATGTTGGGTCTCAGAGTCATGTATTTTCATGGAAGCATGAAGCACATGACCTTTTGATTCTGATATCTCATTTACAGTTTAGCATACCAAATGAGGAAAAGAAAGAAATAACAGAACGGGGATTAATGTTTTGTAAGTTGAACTATGGAAGATTTTGTGATAATATCATGGGGGCAAATACTTTTGAACCCAATATCATCCGGATAAATTATGAATACAATGCACGGTAAATTGTATTGTATGAAATAATTATAGAAGAGTATTTTAATAACAGTAGGAACCATCGGTGCAGAAAGAGATCCTGCACTGCTGGAATCCCCAAGGAGGAGTTTATGAATAAAACGATTGATCAGAAATCCGTGAATGCGATCCGAGTTTTGTCTGCTGACATGATTCAAAAAGCAAAATCCGGTCATCCAGGCCTGCCTTTAGGAGCTGCTCCGACGGCATATGAATTGTGGGCAAATCATATGAATCACAATCCGGCCGATCCTGCTTGGGAAAATCGGGATCGCTTTATCCTTTCCGGCGGACATGGATCTGCCCTTCTGTATTCCCTGCTTCACCTGTATGGATACGGAAATTTGTCTCTCGATGATCTGAAACAGTTCAGACAGATGGGATCCCTGACTCCCGGTCATCCGGAGTATGGTCATACGATTGGCATTGAAGCTACCACCGGTCCTCTGGGTGCCGGTATGGGAATGGCAGTAGGTATGGCTATGGCAGAGGCTCATCTGGCATCCTTATTTAATAAAGAAAACTATCCCATCGTGGATCACTATACCTTTGTTCTTGGCGGCGACGGCTGCATGATGGAAGGAATTTCTTCTGAAGCTATGTCTCTGGCAGGCACTCTGAAGCTGGGCAAACTGATTGTGATCTATGATTCCAACAAGATTTCCATTGAAGGCAATACCGATATCGCTTTCACGGAAAATGTCCAGAAGAGATTTGAAGCATTTGGTTTCCAGACGATTACGGTGGAAGACGGTAATGATCTGGATGCCATCGGCAAAGCCATTGAAGTGGCAAAAGCTGATACCAGCCGTCCTTCTTTGATTACGGTAAAGACTCAGATTGGTTACGGATGCCCTGCAAAACAGGGTAAAGCATCTGCCCATGGTGAACCTCTTGGTGATGAGAATATTCTGGCCATGAAGGAGAATCTGGGATGGGAAAGCATGGATCCCTTCTTTGTTCCTCAGGATGTATATGATCATTACAAGGAAATGGCAGAATCCAAAGCCGCTGCAGAAGAAAACTGGAAGAAGCTCTTTGCAGATTACTGTGCTGCTTATCCGGAAATGGCAGAGAAGTGGGAAGAGTACCATAATCCCAAGATGGAAGAGAAACTCTATAATAATGAAGAGTTCTGGGCTTGTGAGGACAAACCTCAGGCAACGAGAAATTGTTCTCATGTGATGATTAACCGTCTGAAAGATGCAATGCCTTCTCTGATCGGTGGTTCCGCGGATCTGGCTCCGTCCAATAAGACAAATATGAAGGATGAAGGCGATTTTGGTCCGGAAAACTATGCAGGAAGAAATCTTCACTTTGGTGTACGTGAGCTGGCCATGGCTGCCATTGGTAATGGTATGGCTCTCCACGGTGGAGTAAGACCTTATGTTTCTACCTTCTTTGTTTTCAGTGACTATGTAAAACCTATGGCAAGACTGTCTGCACTGATGAAGCTGCCGCTGACCTATGTATTTACTCATGACAGCATTGGCGTAGGTGAAGATGGTCCTACTCATGAGCCCATTGAGCAGCTGGCAATGCTTCGCTCCATGCCGAACTTTAATGTGTTCCGTCCGGCAGATGCTTTCGAGACGGCGGCCGGCTGGTATCTGGCTGCAACTGCCAAAGAGACACCTACCGCTTTGGTTCTGACAAGACAGAATCTGCCTCAGCTGAAGAATTCCTCTAAGGAAGCTCTCAAAGGAGGATATATTCTGGAAGATTCCCAGAAGGAAGTTCCGGATGCCATCATCATGGCCAGCGGTTCTGAAGTTCAGTTGGCTGTGGAAGCAAAAGCAATTCTGGCTGAAAAAGGTATGGATGTTCGTGTTGTAAGTATGCCTTGTATGGATCTTTTTGAACAGCAGGATCCGGAATACAAAGAGAAGGTTCTTCCTATGGCTGTACGCAAGCGTGTTGCAGTGGAAGCTCTCAGCGGCTTTGGCTGGGGCAAATATGTAGGATTGGATGGAGCTACGGTATCCATGACCGGCTGGGGTGCATCTGCTCCTTACAGTCAGCTGTTTGAGCATTTTGGATTTACTCCGGAAGCTGTAGCATCTGCAGTGGAGAATCTCAAATAAACATCATAGTCGATAAATCATAGATTGTATTTCATCAACGACAGCCATTTTCCTGGGAGGGAGGATGGCTGTCTGTTGATTCGGAAAAAGACAGCAGGAAGGAATGAATAAAATGTCGCAGAATAAGCGGGATAAGCAGAATATGCAAAATAAGCAAAATAAGCAAAATAAGCAGAATAAGCGGAAGTCTGGAGTCTTGTGCATATGGCTGCTGATGATGTCTGTATTTATGCTTACAGGCTGCAGTCCTTCCCATTCTTCCGGGGAAACAAAGACGGCAGCTGTGGAAACAACCAGCGAAGCGGCGGAACAGACGAAGGAAAACGCCAGACCAGAAGAAACAGGGAAGGCCGTTTCGGAGGGAGAGGAACTTTCCTGGGAAGAGTGTCAGGAGAATGCCAGGCTGAAGATACATATTCTTGATGTGGGGCAGGGAAATTCCATATTGGTGGAATCGGGAGATCAGGCCATGCTCATTGACGGCGGACCTGCTGATACCTCCTCTTATGTTGTTTCTTACCTGAAACAAAGGGGAATCGATGATCTGGATTATGCTGTAGTTTCCCATTATGACGCGGATCATATCAGTGGAATGGTGGGGGTTCTCAGAACCTGCGATGTGGATGTCCTTCTGAATCCGGATTATGAGGAGGATACCAAAATCTATTCTTCCTATATTGATGCAAAGGAGGATAATGGCTGTGAGGTCGAGATACCGGAAATCGGAGATGTGTATGAACTGGGTGAGGCGGAATTTACGATCGTGGCACCGGTATCCTATGATCATAGGGATGTGAATGATAATTCCATTGGAGTTCGAATCGTCTGCGGAGAAAGTGAATTTCTTATCCTTGGCGACGCCGAGATGGAAAGCGAATATGAAATTTTGGATGAAGGAATGGAACTGGAATCGGATGTGTATTTGGCCGGTCATCATGGCAGTTCCTCATCCTCTTCGGAACGACTGCTGGAAGCCGTGGATCCTCAGATTGTGATTATCAGTGCCGGACTCGGTAATTCCTATGGTCATCCCTCAAAAGATACTATGGAACGGCTGGAGGATAAAGATTTTACCTTGTATCGTACCGATATGCAGGGAACGATTTGTGCCTGTACCGATGGAAAAATCATCACATTCCGGGAAGAGCCCTGCAATGATTGGTCCCCGGGAGAGGTACTGGAAGACCAGGATAATGAGGAGCCCCAGGTTGAAGTAAATAAGGACGGTTTGGATGAGGGAGGAACATCGGAGACAGCGGGAATATCGGAGATGAATTACATAGGGAACATCAATTCAAAGAAATATCATCTTCCCAGCTGCAGCAGTCTGCCCAAGGAGGAAAATCAGATCCGGTTCTATTCCAAAAAGGAAGCAGAGAAAGCAGGATATGAACCCTGCCAAAGATGTCAGCCCTAAACGGAGCTTTTATGCATTCTGATTTGACAGGGTGCACGTGTATTATAATAAGCAGCAAAAAACTATCCGGACAATTTTATTCTTCAGAACTTGTGTCCCGGATGAAACGAAAGGAAAGGCTTTAAATATGAAAGTATTAGTGGCAGCAGCAAATACAAGACCCGGAAGCAGGGCGTGGAAGGTCGCTCAGAAAATGATGGAAGGTGCAAAGGCAGCAGGACATGAAGTGAAGCTTTATCCCATGGATAAGATGGCAGTAATGGGATGTCAGAATTGCCGGGTTTGCCGTACAGAGAACAGGAATTGTATCCTGGAGGATGCATTATCACCTTATTGGACAGATTTATCTGAGTGCGGAGCAGTGATAATCAGTGCTCCCAATTACAATTCCCAGCCGTCCGGTACCATGATTACCTTTATGAATCGTCATTATTGTATGCTGGATGGCGAGAAACAGCCGAAGCTGGATCATGATGTGAAGCTTCTCAGTGTTTTCGCCCAGGGAGCGCCTGCTTCTCATGAGGCTTATCGGGCAAATTATCAGTGGTATCTGGGATGTTTCCGCAGTAAACGTCTGATTGATGCCGGAAGTATTGTGGTAGGCGGAGACAGTGATCTGTCTGAAGACGGAGAGATTATGAAACAGGCCTATCAGCTGGGCCTGGGATTAACCGAGGCTTAATTGGACATAGCAGAATCGAATCGAAATGCCTGGAAGCAGTGTGCTGAAAGCAGTGTGCCGTAAAAATGCCCAGAAAGTAGTTGCAATTATCAATAATCTGTGATAAGCTACTATTCGTACGGGGCATTGGCGAAGTTGGGATCGCGCTTGACTGGCAGTCAAGAGGCCAGGGGTTCGAATCCCCTATGCTCCATGATCAGAACCCTTGATATCAAGGGTTCTTTTTATGTTATTATGCATTCACATGCATCTGAAGGAAACTGCCGGAGACGGATTCCTTCGAACAAGTAGTAAGACCATGGAATGGATCATTTTCAGAAATCCTTTGAAGACTGGAAAGGATTTGGAAAGGATAAAGGAGCGGCTTTATGTGGTTGGCGGAAAATTGGAAAGATTATGAAGTAATTGATACCAGTAAAGGAGAGAAGCTGGAACGTTGGGGAAAATATCTTCTGGTGAGACCGGATCCTCAGGTGATTTGGGATACACCGAAGCGTCATCATGGATGGCGCAGACCCAATGCTCATTATCATCGCAGCCAGAAAGGCGGCGGTGAATGGGAATTCTTTGATTTGCCGGAACAGTGGTCAATCCATTATCGTGATTTAACTTTTCATTTGAAACCTTTCAGTTTTAAACATACCGGGCTTTTTCCGGAACAGGCAGCGAACTGGGACTGGTTTTCTGAGAAGATTCGGAAAGCAGGTCGGCCCATCAAAGTATTGAATCTTTTCGCCTATACAGGAGGAGCAACTTTGGCCGCAGCCGCGGCAGGAGCATCGGTGACCCATGTAGATGCTTCCAAGGGAATGGTTTCCTGGGCAAAGGAAAACGCCGTTGCCAGTGGATTGGAAAAGGCACCGATTCGTTGGATTGTAGATGACTGCATGAAATTTGTGGAACGGGAAATTCGGCGGGGCAATCACTATGACGGCATTATTATGGATCCGCCTTCTTATGGAAGAGGTCCCAAGGGTGAGATCTGGAAGATAGAGGATGCCATTCATCCCCTGGTCAAAGCCTGTGCCAAACTGTTGACCGATGATCCCCTGTTTTTCCTGATTAATTCTTATACCACCGGTTTTGCTCCCTCTGTTCTTTCTTATTTATTAGGAACAGAAGTGGTTCCTTTTCATGGCGGACATGTTCAGTCGGATGAAGTAGGACTGCCGGTCAGCAGCAACGGTCTCGTTCTTCCCTGTGGTTCCTCAGGACGGTGGGAAAAGTAAGGCGGCAAACCTTAATACAGAAAACTTTAATGCAGAAAACTTAATGCAGGAAACCTTAATACAGAAAAACATAATGCAGGAAAACTTAATGCAGAAGACTGCAAATAGGATAAGCGTTGTATCAATAAACCCGGGAGGAAATAATAAATCCGGCAGGAAATCTGAGAAAGATAATTCCTGCCGGGTTTTTGAAAAAAGGTTGTTTGAGGTAATGATGCAGTTTCTAAATTCCTCCGCGAATCAGGACAAAAAGAAGGAGGATATGGAGAAGCAGAAAAAGAGGGACACAGAGAATGAATTTCAGATGTTTTGTTTTGTGATGAAAAACAAACATACCAATCCAGGCACCAAGAGCTCCGCCGACAGCAGCGGAAAGAAGCAAGGTGGCTTCCGGAATGCGCCACATTCCTTTTCGGGCTTTGTATTTATCCAGACCAAATTGGATAAATGAAATGATATTGATGAGAATGAGATAAATTCCTGCCGTTTTCAGCATAATGAACTCCTTTATATATGTATAAGTTACCAGAAAAAAGTTCCCGATGACGTTGGTGTTTGTGCTTTGCACAATCCTCTTATTACCCCATAATCATACAATAACTGGCTGACAACTGCAAGATATGGTATGGAATAGGGAAAATAATGTAATATATAAAAAATATAGAAAAAAGGCTTGCAATTTAAAAAATAATATTGTATGATACAGAGGCTGTGACATGATAGTGAAGAGACGGGAGGTTGCTGTCGATCCGGACAGGTTTTTCCGTGGAGCGAATGTCAAGTTAGGAAACTGGCGACAAGTCACTGTACAAAATGAATCATCTACGAAGGATTAGGTAGAAATGACGTGTGTGGATTTACAGGACACACGCGGGAATGTGTACAGTCACCACTTGTCGTACTGCTATAAGCATACGAAAAGGAGGCGACTTTTTTTATGTCAAGTCAAGTAATGAGAATCACTCTGAAAGCATATGACCATCAGCTGGTAGATCAGAGTGCAGCAAAAATCATTGATACCGTAAAGAAAACAGGTGCTCAGGTGAGTGGACCGGTTCCGCTGCCCACTAAGAGAGAGGTAGTAACCATTCTGCGTGCTGTTCACAAGTACAAAGATTCCAGAGAACAGTTTGAGCAGAGAACTCACAAGAGATTGATTGATATCATTACTCCCAACCAGAAAACGGTTGACGCTCTGTCGAGACTGGAAATGCCTGCTGGCGTTTACATCGACATCAAAATGAAACAGAAATAATAATTCTAGTATGAGCGCTTAAGCGCTCCGCTGTAGGAGGAAAAAACAATGAAAAAAGCTATCTTAGCAACCAAAGTCGGAATGACTCAGATTTTCGGCGAAGACGGAGTTCTGACTCCGGTAACGGTACTGCAGGCTGGTCCCTGCGTAGTAACACAGGTAAAGACGGTTGAAAATGACGGATATAGTGCCGTACAGGTAGGCTTCGTTGACAAGAGAGAAAAACTTGTTAACAAATGCCAGAAAGGTCATTTTGAGAAAGCCGGTACTTCCTATAAGAGATACCTTCGCGAGTTCAGACTGGAAGACGCAGAGAGCTATGCTCTGGGTGCAGAGATCAAAGCAGACGTATTTGCTGCCGGAGATAAGATCGATGCAACTGCTGTTTCCAAAGGTAAAGGATTCCAGGGTGCAATCAAGAGACACGGTCTGAGCAGAGGACCCATGGCTCACGGTTCCAAATACCATCGTCATGCAGGTTCCAACGGCGCTTGTTCCGATCCTTCCAAGGTATTCAAGGGCAAGAAAATGGCTGGTCACACTGGCTGCAGACAGATCACTGTTCAGAATCTGGAGGTTGTTCGCGTTGACGCTGATGACAACCTTCTGTTGGTGAAGGGGTCTGTTCCGGGACCTAAGAAGTCTCTGGTAACCATCAAAGAGACTGTAAAAGCGTAAGGCTTATAGGAAAGGAGGAAACTAGAGATGGCAAAAGTATCTGTATATAATATGGAAGGAACTCAGGTAGGCGAAATCGAACTGAATGACGCTGTATTCGGCGTAGAAGTTAATGATCACCTGGTTCATATGGCAGTTGTACAGCAGCTGGCTAATAATCGTCAGGGAACTCAGAAAGCCAAAACCCGCAGCGAAGTAAGCGGCGGCGGAAGAAAGCCCTGGAGACAGAAAGGAACCGGTCATGCAAGACAGGGTTCCACAAGAGCACCTCAGTGGACTGGCGGCGGAATCGTATTTGCTCCCACTCCCAGAGATTACAGCTTCAAGCTGAACAAGAAAGAAAAGAGAATGGCTCTGAAGTCTGTTCTTACTTCTTGCGTAAACGAGTCCAAGTTCGTTGTTCTGGATGAACTGAAGATGGACGATGTTAAGACCAAAGTTTTCAAGGGAATCCTTGATAACCTGAATGTAAACAAGGCACTGGTTGTTCTGGATGAAAATGATCAGAACGTAATTCTGTCCGCAAGAAATATTGCCGGCGTTAAGACTGCTTTGACCAACACCATCAACGTATATGATATTCTGAAATACAACACGGTTGTAACGACGAAGGCTGCTGTGGCCAAGATTGAGGAGGTATATGCATAATGGCTGACATTAAATATTATGACGTGATCCTCAGACCGGTAATTACTGAGAAGAGCATGGGCCTGATGGGCGAAAAGAAATACACTTTTTACGTACATCCTGAAGCAACCAAGAGCATGATCAAGGATGCTGTAGAAAAAATGTTTGCTGGAACTAAGGTTCTTTATGTAAATACAATGAACTGCGACGGCAAAAAACGCAGAAGAGGTTATACGGTAGGAAGAACTGCTAAGACGAAGAAAGCTATCGTAAAACTGACTGAGGAAAGTGCAGATATCGAAATCTTCGAAGGTCTGTAAGAACAAGCGAGAGAAACTCGCAGAAGCTTCGGCTTCCAACTATACGGCTGAATCCTAAGCCGTGATGAAAATAAAATAAGGAGTAAGTAAAATGGGAATCAAAAAGTATAATCCGTATACTCCGTCCAGAAGACAGATGACTGGTCTTGATTTCGCAGAAATCACCAAGACTGAACCGGAGAAATCTCTGGTAGTGTCTCTGAAGAAAAACGCTGGACGTAATAATCAGGGTAAAATCACTGTTCGTCATCAGGGCGGCGGTGCAAAGAAAAAATATAGAATTATCGATTTTAAGAGAAACTCCAAAGATGGTATTCCTGCCAAGGTTATCGGTATCGAATACGATCCCAACAGAACTGCTAATATCGCTCTGATTGCTTATGCAGATGGCGAAAAAGCTTATATCCTGGCTCCCGAAGGTCTGACCGACGGCATGCAGGTAATGAGCGGTGAAAATGCAGAACTGAGAGTTGGTAATTGCCTGCCTCTGCAGAAGATCCCGGTTGGTACTCAGGTTCACAACATTGAGCTTCACCCCGGAAAAGGCGGCCAGATGGTTCGCTCCGCTGGCAACAGCGCACAGCTGATGGCAAAAGAAGGCAAATATGCAACCTTGAGACTTCCTTCCGGTGAAATGAGAATGGTTCCGATCGTTTGCCGCGCTACCATCGGTGTTGTTGGCAACGGTGAGCATTCTCTGGTTAACATCGGTAAAGCAGGACGTAAGCGTCACATGGGTATTCGTCCCACTGTTCGCGGTTCCGTTATGAACCCGAATGATCATCCTCACGGCGGTGGTGAAGGTAAGACCAGCATCGGTCGTCCCGGTCCCTGCACTCCTTGGGGCAAGCCTGCTCTTGGCCTGAAGACCCGTAAGAAAAAGAATCAGTCCAACAAGCTGATTGTAAGAAGACGCGACGGTAGAACACTGAAATAATTAGGAGGTAAATCATGGCTCGTTCATTAAAGAAAGGCCCTTTTGCTGATGAACATCTGCTGAAGAAGGTAGATGCTTTGAATGCAGCAGGACAGAAAACTGTTATTAAAACCTGGTCCCGCCGTTCTACAATTTTCCCGCAGATGGTTGGTCACACCATCGCAGTGCATGATGGCAGAAGACATGTTCCGGTATACATCACCGAAGATATGGTAGGCCACAAGCTGGGTGAATTTGTAGTAACCAGAACTTACAGAGGACATGGTAAGGACGAAAAGAAGAGCAGAGCTCGCTAGTCTATAAATAACAGGAAGGAGGTTCTCAACCATGGCAAAAGGACATAGATCCCGCATTAAAAGAGAGAGAAATGATGTCAAAGACATGAGACCCAGTGCTAAGCTGTCTTACGCTAGAGTTTCTGTTCAGAAGGCATGTTTTGTATTGGATGCAATCAGAGGTAAGAGCGCTCAGGAGGCTCTGGCAATCGTTACCTATAATCCCAGATATGCATCTGAAGTAATCACTAAGTTACTGAAGTCTGCAATCGCAAACGCAGAAAACAACAATGGAATGAACGTTGATAACCTTTATGTGGCAGAATGCTATGCCAATAAGGGACCGACAATGAAGAGAATCCATCCGAGAGCACAGGGTAGAGCTTATCGCATTCTGAAACGCAGCAGCCATATCACCATCGTGCTTGACGAGAAATAAGGAGGGTCAAAATGGGACAGAAAGTTAATCCTCATGGTTTAAGAGTCGGCGTTATCAAAGGTTGGGATTCCAACTGGTATGCAGAGCGCGACTTCTCTGATAACCTGGTAGAAGATTATAAATTAAGAAAATACCTGAAAAAGAGACTGTATGAAGCAGG
Organism: Clostridiales bacterium; assembly: GCA_029007785.1. Classification (GTDB taxonomy): domain Bacteria; phylum Bacillota; class Clostridia; order Lachnospirales; family Lachnospiraceae; genus UBA3305. The sequence continues at coordinate 16,609 of JAQXIM010000095.1, forward strand.
TATCAATAAAATTGAAATTGAAAGAGCATCTGACCGCGTTAAGATCATCATCTACACTGCAAAACCCGGCCTGGTAATCGGCAAGGGCGGTGCTGAAATTGAAAAGCTGAAAGCTGACGTTCAGAAGATGACTTCCAAGAAGCTCTTTATCGATGTTAAAGAAGTTAAGAGACCTGACCGTGAAGCTCAGCTCGTTGCAGAGAACATTGCAAGACAGCTGGAGAACCGTGTTTCTTTCCGTCGTGCAATGAAGTCCAGCATGTCCAGATCCATGAAGGCCGGCATCCTGGGAATCAAAGCTTCCTGCGGTGGACGTCTTGGCGGTGCTGATATTGCTCGTACCGAATTCTACAGCGAAGGTACTATCCCGCTGCAGACCCTGCGTGCTGATATTGACTATGGCTTTGCGGAAGCAGATACCACTTACGGCAAGATTGGCGTAAAGGTTTGGATCTACAATGGAGAAGTGCTTCCCACCAAGAAAAACAGAGAAGGGGGAGATAAATAATGTTAATGCCGAAGAGAGTAAAGCGTCGTAAACAGTTCCGTGGTTCCATGGCTGGTAAAGCGCTTAGAGGTAATACCATTTCCAACGGTGAATACGGTCTTGTTGCTGTAGAACCCGCATGGATCAAATCCAACCAGATTGAGGCTGCCCGTGTTGCTATGACTCGTTACATCAAACGTGGTGGTAAAGTTTGGATCAAAATTTTCCCTGACAAGCCCGTAACGGCAAAACCTGCTGAGACTCGTATGGGTTCCGGTAAAGGTGCTCTGGAGTACTGGGTAGCAGTAGTTAAACCCGGTCGTGTTATGTTTGAAATTGCCGGTGTTCCGGAAGAAGTTGCAAGAGAAGCATTGCGTCTGGCTATGCACAAATTGCCCGTAAAGTGTAAAATCGTTTCCAAAGCAGACTTAGAAGGCGGTGATAACAGTGAAGCATAAGGCTTATAAGGAAGAATTAAATAAGAAAACTGTAGCAGAACTGCAGACTGAATTGGTTGCTGCTAAGAAGGAACTGTTCAACTTGAGATTTCAGAATGCAACAAATCAGCTTGACAATACAGGAAGAATCAAAGAGGTAAAAAGAAATATTGCCCGTATTCAGACTGTTATCATGCAGAAGAATTCTGTTGCTGAATAAGGAGGAAGTGTAACGTGGAAAGAAATCTGAGAAAAACACGTACCGGTAAGGTTGTTAGCGATAAGATGGACAAAACCATCGTTGTTGCCATTGAAGACCACGTAAGACATCCGTTGTACGGTAAGATTGTAAAGAGAACTTATAAGCTGAAAGCTCATGATGAGAAAAACGAATGTGCAATCGGCGATACCGTTAAGGTAATGGAAACCAGACCGCTGTCCAAGGACAAGAGATGGAGACTGGTTGAGATCGTTGAAAGAGCTAAATAGTTTGAGAGGAGTAAAGCTATGATTCAACAGGGAAGCAGACTGAGAGTCGCTGATAATACTGGCGCCAAAGAGTTACTCTGCATCAGAGTTATGGGCGGTTCTCTTAGAAGATATGCAAATATTGGTGATATCATTGTTGCTACGGTTAAAGATGCAACACCCGGCGGTGTTGTAAAAAAAGGTGATGTAGTAAAAGCTGTCGTTGTACGTACCAAGAAAGGTGCTCGTCGTGAAGACGGTTCCTACATCAAATTTGATGAGAATGCAGCAGTTATCATTAAAGACGATAAAACACCCAGAGGAACTCGTATTTTCGGACCGGTAGCCAGAGAGCTGAGAGAGAAACAGTTCATGAAGATTGTTTCTTTGGCACCCGAAGTATTATAAGGAGGTTCGGCGATGTCTACAATGAAAATTAAAGTTGGCGATACTGTAAAAGTTATCACCGGTACTAATAAAGGTGCATTTGGTAAGGTTATCAAAGTTGACGCTAAGAACCACAGAGTAGTTCTGGAAGGCGAAGACCTGAAAATGATCACCAAGCACAATAAGCAGAGCGCACAGAACCCCAATGGAGGAATTGTTCATCTGCCCTGCAGCATCGACATTTCCAACGTAATGTATGTTGCAAATGAGAAAGCTGAACCCACTCGCGTTGGTTTCGAAGGAACCGGCAAAGATAAAAAGCGTGTGGATAAGAAGGCTAAGAGAAACAATTCTGCAAATTACGTAATTGACTAATTGAGAAGGGAGGTTCGAGACGTTGAGTAGATTAAAAGAAGCTTATTATAATGAGATGGTTGACGCAATGATCAAAAAGTTCGGATATACCAATGTAATGCAGGTTCCGAAGCTGGATAAAGTTGTTGTCAACATGGGCGTTGGCGAAGCAAAAGAGAATGCAAAGATTCTTGAATCTGCAGCTAATGAAATGGAAATCATTACCGGTCAGAAACCTGTTCTGACTAAGGCTAAAAAATCCATTGCAAACTTCAAACTTCGTGAAGGCATGAATATCGGATGCAAAGTTACCCTGAGAGGGGACAAGATGTATGAGTTCGTTGATCGTCTGATTAACCTGGCTCTGCCTCGTGTACGTGACTTCCGCGGTGTTAACCCGGATGCATTCGATGGAAGAGGAAACTATGCCCTGGGTATTAAAGAACAGCTGATCTTCCCGGAAATCGAATACGATAAAGTAGACAAGGTAAGAGGTATGGACATCATCTTCGTTACCACTGCTAAAACCGATGAAGAAGCACGTGAGTTGCTGAGACTGTTCAACATGCCTTTCAAGAAGAATTAGGAGGAAATTAACCATGGCAAAGACTTCAATGAAGATTAAACAGCAGCGCCCGGCTAAATTCTCCACCAGAGAATACAACCGTTGCAAAATTTGTGGTCGTCCTCACGCTTATCTGAGAAAATACGGAGTATGCAGAGTATGCTTCCGTGAGCTGGCGTACAAGGGACAGATTCCCGGTGTTCGTAAGGCAAGCTGGTAGGATAAAGTTTCGAAAGGAGGCAACATAAAATGACAATGAGTGATCCGATTGCTGATATGCTTACTAGAATTCGTAATGCAAATACGGCAAAACATGATACGGTAGATATTCCTTCCTCCAAGATGAAAGTTGCAATCGCTAATATTCTGGTAGATGAAGGATATATTGCAAAATATGAACTGATCGAAGAAGGCGCTGCCGTTACCATGCGCGTTTTCCTGAAATACGGTGCAGACAAGAACGAAAAGATCATCAATGGTCTGAAGAGAATTTCCAAACCCGGTCTGCGTGTATATGCTAATGCTGATGAGCTTCCCAAAGTACTGGGCGGCCTTGGTGTAGCAATCATCTCCACCAACCAGGGTGTTATCACTGATAAAGAAGCCCGCAAACTGAATGTTGGCGGCGAAGTGCTGGCTTTCGTTTGGTAAAACCGGCAGTCACAGCTGAACCAATGCAGCTGTAACCTTGTGAACCGATTTCGGTTCACGAGGAACTATGAAAGAGAATCCACAAGTATATTATGGAGGTAAGGCGAAATGTCACGTATTGGAAGAATGCCTATCGCAATTCCTGCAGGTGTTACTGTAGAAGTTGCAGAAAATAATAAAGTGACGGTAAAAGGACCGAAGGGAACTCTGGAAAGAGTACTTCCTGCAGAGCTCACCATTCAGGTTGAAGGCGATGTAGTTAAGGTTAGCCGTCCCAACGACCTGAAGAGAATGAAATCTCTGCATGGTCTGACCAGAACCCTGATCAACAACATGATCATCGGTGTTTCCAACGGTTACGAAAAAGTTCTGGAGATCAACGGTGTTGGTTACAGAGCTCAGAAGCAGGGTAAAACCCTGGTACTCTCTCTGGGATACTCTCATCCCGTAGAGATGGAAGATCCTGAAGGCATTGAGGTTGTCTGCGATGGTCAGAACAAGCTGATTGTTAAAGGTATCGACAAGGAAAAAGTTGGTCAGTATGCTGCTGAAATCAGAAGCAAGAGAGAGCCGGAACCTTATAAGGGCAAAGGTATCAAGTATGCTGATGAAGTGATCAGACGCAAAGTCGGCAAAGCCGGTAAGAAATAAAATAAGGAGGAGTGAACAAAAATGGTTAGCAAGAAATCCAGAACGGAAATCCGTGAACAGAAACACAGAAGACTCCGTAGTCGTTTTTCTGGAACCGCTGAAAGACCTCGTTTGGCTGTTTTCAGAAGTAATAAACACATGTATGCCCAGATCATTGATGATGTCGCTCAGACTACTTTAGTTTCTGCGTCTACTCTTCAGAAAGAGATCAAAGCAGAACTTGAAAAGACAAATGACGTTGCCGCTGCTTCCTATCTTGGAACAGTTATTGCTAAGAGAGCAATGGAAAAAGGTATTACCGAAGTTGTTTTTGACAGAGGCGGATTTATATATCAGGGAAAAATCAAGGCGTTAGCAGATGCAGCTCGTGAAGCTGGTCTGGAATTTTAGTAAGGAGGCAACAAGCGCATGAAACGTACAATTATTGATCCGAGCAATCTGGAGTTGCAGGATAAAGTCGTAACGATCAAGCGTGTATCCAAAACGGTTAAGGGCGGACGTAATATGAGATTTACTGCTCTGGTCGTTGTTGGAGACGGCAATGGTCACGTTGGTGCTGGTATGGGTAAGGCTGCTGAAATTCCGGAAGCTATCCGTAAAGGCAAAGAAGCTGCAGTTAAGAATCTGGTTGAGATTGCTATTGATGAAAACAAGAGCATTCCTCACGATTACATTGGAAAATTCGGCAGTGCTCAGGTTATGCTGAAGCGTGCTCCCGAAGGTACCGGTGTTATCGCTGGTGGTCCTGCCCGTGCGGTTATGGAATTGGCTGGTATTGAAAACATTCGTACCAAATCCCTTGGTTCCAACAACAAGCAGAACGTTGTTCTGGCTACCATCGAAGGCCTGAAAGCTCTGAAGACTCCCGAGGAAGTTGCAAAACTTCGCGGTAAGTCTGTAGATGAGATTCTGGGTGAATAAGGAGGAATCAAAAATGGCAGAGAAATTGAAAATTACTTTAGTAAAATCACCCATCGGTGCCGTTCCGAAGCACAGAAAAACTGTGGAAGCACTTGGTCTGACCAAGATGCAGAAGACGGTAGAACTGCCGGATAATGCTTCTGTAAGAGGTATGATCCAGCAGGTTAGACACCTTGTTAAGGTAGAAGAAGCATAGGAGGTTAACCATGGATTTATCTAATTTGAAGCCGGCTGCAGGCGCTACCCATAATGATAATTTCAGAAGAGGTCGCGGTCATGGTTCCGGTAACGGAAAAACTGCTGGTAAAGGTCACAAGGGTCAGAAGGCTCGTTCCGGAGCACCCAGACCTGGTTTTGAAGGTGGTCAGATGCCTTTGTACCGTCGTCTTCCTAAGAGAGGCTTTACCAACATTAACTCCAAGAACATCGTTGCTATCAATGTAAGTGCTCTGGAAGTATTTGAAAATGGTGATAACGTAACCGTTGAAGCTCTCATGGAAAAAGGAATCATCAAGAATCCCAGAGATGGCGTTAAGATCCTTGGCAATGGCGAACTTACCAAGAAGTTAAACGTTAAAGTCGACGCCTTCAGCGCATCTGCGAAAGAAAAAATTGAAGCTTTAGGTGGTACAGTAGAGGTATAATAATATGTTTAAATCGCTCCGCAATGCACTTAAAATTAAAGATATCAGAAGAAAACTGTTGTTCACTTTCTTCATGATTCTCATTGTCCGCATTGGAAGCCAGATTCCTACACCGGGAGTTAACACGGCGTTCGTTGCGGAATGGTGGAGTAACCAAACGTCTTCGGCATTTAATTTCTTCAATACAATTACTGGTAGTTCTTTCACTACCATGTCAATTTTTGCATTGAGTATTACGCCGTACATCACTGCGTCCATTATTGTTCAGCTGCTTACGATTGCAATTCCTCGTTTAGAGGAATTGCAAAAGGAAGGCGAAGAGGGACGTAAGGTAATTATCAAGATTACCAGATTCTTGAACATTGGTCTTTCTGTTATCCAGTCTGTATCCATGGCTGTCGGATTTGGTTCCCAGTTCTTATTGAACTACACCTGGTACAACGTACTTTTCGTTGCCTTGATCATGACCACCGGTAGTGCACTTTTGATGTGGATTGGTGAGCGTATCACTGAGAGCGGTATTGGCAATGGTATTTCTATCATCTTGTTAGTCAACATTGTTTCTGATATGCCCAATGACTTCAGAACTCTTTATACAACCTTTGTTAAGGGAAAAGGCTTTGCGATTGGCGGAGTATCTTTAGTTGTTATTGTTGCACTTTTGATCGCATTGGTAGTATTCGTTATTTACCTGCAGGATGGTCAGCGCCGTATTCCTGTACAGTATGCGAAAAAGATGCAGGGAAGACAGCTTGTGGGAGGACAGTCCTCTCATATTCCGCTGAAGGTTAACACTGCTGGTGTTATCCCGGTTATCTTTGCTTCTTCTCTGTTAAGTTTCCCCGGCGTTATCGCCGGTTTTGTCGGATTTAATTATCAGGCACCTACCAACATTGGTGGACATATCATCAAAGCTTTGACTCAGGGTTATTGGTGTAATCCTGCAGAGCCGATTTACACCATTGGTCTGGTAATTTATCTGCTGCTCCTTGTTTTCTTCGCTTATTTCTATACTTCGATTACCTTTAATCCCATTGAAGTTGCCGATAATATGAAGAAACAGGGTGGATTTATTCCTGGTATCCGTCCTGGTAAACCCACTTCGGACTATCTGGAAAGTGTTTTGAACTACCTGATCTTTATCGGTGCAGCCGGTCTTGCTGTTATTGCAGTAATTCCGATTGTACTTACCGGTCTGACCGGCGTAGGCAATTCTCTTTGCTTCTTCGGTACTTCCCTGATCATTATTGTTGGTGTTATCATGGAAACTCTGAAGCAGGTGGAATCTATGATGCTGGTTCGTTATTATAAAGGTTTCCTGAGCGAGTAATCAGATCAGGCAGAATGTAAGGAGATGCTGATATGAAGATTATCATGTTGGGTGCTCCTGGTGCCGGTAAAGGCACACAGGCAAAGTTATTATCCGATAAATACTCGATTCCTCATATTTCTACCGGAGATATTTTCCGTGCGAATATTAAAGAGGGAACAGAGTTAGGCAAGAAGGCAAAAGAGTATATGGATGCCGGTGCACTGGTTCCAGATGAACTTACGGTTGATCTTGTGATTGATCGAATTGGCCGTGAAGACTGTGCGAAGGGATATATCCTGGATGGATTCCCCAGAACCATTAATCAGGCCCAGAAACTGACAGAAGCTCTTGCAGAAACAGGAGATATCGATTTTGCTGTAAATGTGGATGTTCCGGATGAAGCCATCATTGACAGAATGTCCGGCAGACGTGTCTGCCCGGCATGCGGAGCCAGCTACCATGTAGTGAATATTCCTACCAAGGTAGAAGGTATCTGTGACCGCTGCGGCGCTGCTGTCATTCAGCGTGACGACGATAAAGCAGAAACCGTAAAGAAACGTCTGGATGTTTATCACGAACAGACACAGCCCCTGATCGACTATTACAGAGAGAAGGGGAAGGAAGTAGAAATTGACGGAACCCAGTCTATGGAAAATGTTTTCACAAGCATTGTTGAGAAGATCGGGGAGTAGTATATGCCTATTTCCATCAAGTCAGAGAAAGAAATTGAACTGATGAGAGAATCCGGTCGGCTTTTGTCCATCGTCCATGACGAATTGGGCAAAAGCATAAGGCCGGGGATCTCTACAAAAGATATTGATCGGTTGGGAGAAGAGATCATTCGTGGTTTCGGGTGTATTCCTTCTTTTCTTAATTATAACGGATATCCTGCTTCCATTTGTGTTTCGATAAATGATGAAGTGGTACATGGGATCCCGAATAAGAAAAGAATATTAAAAGAGGGTGACATTGTCAGCCTGGATGCCGGTTTGATTTATAAAGGCTTTCATTCTGATGCAGCCAGAACCCACCGTGTGGGAACGGTCAGTGAGGAAGCTTCCCAGCTCATCAATGTTACAAGGGAATGTTTTTTTCAAGGCATTCAATTTGCAAAAGCAGGATATCATCTCCATGATATTTCTGCTGCTATTCATGCTTACGCAGAAAAGTTTGGGTACGGTGTCGTGAGAGATCTGGTTGGTCATGGTATTGGAACCCATTTGCATGAAGCGCCGGAAGTACCTAATTTTCGACAGAAAACAAAAGGAGTACTGTTGAAGCCGGGTATGACACTGGCAATCGAGCCCATGATTGCCGCTGGTACCTGGAAGGTGAAATTTCTGGATGATGGATGGACTGCAGTAACGGCAGATCATTCCCTGGCAGCTCATTATGAGAACACCGTTCTTATTACAGAAGGTGATCCGGAAATATTTACCTTATCCCATTCTGACAGAGAATCCATGCAATAAGGAGGGCGGACGTAATGTCTAAAGCCGATGTAATTGAAATTGAGGGAACTGTTGTAGAGAAGTTGCCTAATGCAATGTTTCAGGTGGAGTTGGAAAATGGACATCAGGTTCTGGCACATATCAGTGGCAAGCTTCGCATGAACTATATTCGTATTCTGCCGGGAGATAAAGTAACTCTTGAACTTTCCCCCTACGATCTTTCCAAGGGAAGAATCATTTGGCGTGATAAATAAACAGATGGATCGGGGAAGAAAAATCTGTTAAAAATTGAAAAAAGTTCTTGCATAATTGTGTCGGAAGTGTTATAATTTCTGATGCACTTTTTTGAAAGGAGATAACAAATGAAAGTTAGATCATCCGTAAAACCGATTTGCGAAAAATGCAAAGTTATCAAACGCAAAGGTAGTGTTAGAATTATCTGTGAGAACCCCAAGCATAAGCAGAGACAGGGTTAATCTCTACAGATTCTAAGATAAAATACTAATGGAGGTAGTACACAATGGCTCGTATTTCAGGTGTTGACTTACCGAGGGAAAAACGTGTTGAAATCGGATTAACCTATATCTACGGTATTGGCAGAACCAGCTCCAATCGTATCCTGGCTGAAGCAAAAGTAAATCCTGATACCCGTGTAAAAGATCTGACGGACGAAGAAGTAAACAGAATCCGTGAGGTTATTGATGCTACACAGGTGGTAGAAGGTGACCTGAGAAGAGAGATCGCTCTCAATATCAAGCGTCTGCAGGAAATCGGTTGCTATCGTGGTATCCGTCATAGAAGAGGTCTTCCGGTTCGTGGTCAGAAAACCAAGACCAACGCTAGAACTCGTAAGGGTCCGAAGAAGACTGTTGCAAACAAGAAAAAATAATTAGAAAGGAACCCAGAAGGGAAGGTTAGTTTTAAAATGGCTAAAAAAGTGTCAGCTAAAAAAGTGACAAAAAAACGTGTCAAGAAAAACGTTGAACGCGGACAGGCTCATATCCAGTCATCCTTCAATAATACAATCGTTACTCTTACTGATACCCAGGGTAATGCATTGTCTTGGGCAAGCGCTGGTGGACTGGGCTTCAGAGGTTCAAGGAAATCTACTCCTTATGCCGCTCAGATGGCAGCGGAAACTGCTACTAAAGCCGCTCTTATTCACGGTTTGAAGACCGTTGACGTATTTGTTAAGGGACCCGGATCCGGACGTGAAGCAGCTATTCGTGCGCTGCAGGCATGTGGACTCGAGGTAACTAGTATTAAGGATGTAACACCCGTTCCTCACAACGGATGCCGTCCGCCTAAACGCAGAAGAGTATAATGGAGGTGCAGACAAGTGGCAGTAAATAGAGTTCCTGTTCTTAAAAGATGCAGATCTTTAGACCTTGATCCTGTTTATATTGGAATCGACAAGAAATCCAATAGACAGTCTAAGAGAGCCAATAAAAAAATGAGTGAATATGGCCTTCAGCTGAGAGAAAAGCAGAAAGCAAAATTCATTTATGGTGTATTAGAGAAACCTTTTAGAAATTATTATGCAAGAGCTGAAAAAATGAGAGGTATGGTTGGTGAAAATCTGATGGTTCTTCTTGAACTCAGACTGGACAACGTACTTTTCAGAGGCGGTCTGGGAAGAACCCGTATGGAGACTCGTCAGATCGTTGATCACAAGCATGTACTGGTTAATGGAAAATGTGTCAATATTCCTTCCTACCAGGTAAAGGCTGGCGATGTGATTGAAATCAAAGAGAAACACAAAGGTTCTCAGAGATATAAAGAAATCCTGGAGACCACTGCCGGAAGACTGACTCCTGCATGGGTTGAGAGTGATCTGGAAAACCTGAGAATTACTGTGAAAGAACTTCCTACGAGAGAAGCCATCGACGTTCCCGTTGATGAGATGCTTATCGTTGAGTTGTACTCCAAATAATTGAGGAGAAAACGTCAGCGGAATAGAGTAGAGTCCCAGAAGGAGGAAGTATCATGTTTGAATTTGAAAAACCTAATATCGAGATTGCCGAAATCTCCGATGATAAGAGATATGGCAGATTTGTGGTAGAACCTCTGGAACGTGGCTATGGCACAACTCTGGGGAATTCTCTGCGGAGAATTATGTTATCTTCTTTGCCTGGTGTAGCCGTAAGCCAGGTAAAGATCGATGGAGTTCTTCATGAATTCAGCTCGATCCCCGGCGTAAAAGAAGACGTTACGGAGATCGTAATGAATCTGAAGAGTCTTGCCATCAAGAGTAATTGCGAATTCAGTGAAGCTAAGGTTGGGTATATTGAGTTTGAAGGCGAAGGTGTTATTACCGCAGCTGATATTCGCTTGGATGCCGACCTTGAGATCATGAATCCGGAATTGGTTATTGCTACCTGCAGCGGCGGCAAGGACACCAAATTCAATGCGGAAATTACAATTACACGCGGAAGAGGCTATGTAAGTTCTGATCGAAACAAGACGGAAGATATGCCTATCGGAGTAATCGCTGTTGACTCCATTTATACGCCCGTTGAGCGTGTAAATATGTCTGTTGAGAATACCCGTGTTGGCAAGATTACCGATTATGATAAGTTAACGCTGGACGTTTATACGAATGGCACACTGGCTCCCGATGAGGCTGTCAGTCTGGCTGCCAAAGTTTTGAGTGAGCATTTGAATCTGTTCATTGATCTGTCTGAGAACGCCAGAACCGCTGAGGTTATGGTAGAGAAAGAGGACAATGAGAAAGAAAAAGTGCTTGAGATGAATATCGATGAGCTTGAATTGTCCGTTCGTTCTTATAATTGCCTCAAGAGAGCCGGTATTAATACGGTGGAAGAATTAACAAACCGTACTTCCGAAGATATGATGAAAGTCCGCAATCTTGGACGCAAATCTTTGGAGGAAGTATTAGCGAAATTGAAAGAGCTCGGATTGGAACTGAATCCCAGCGATGAGTAATACATCGGAGGTTAGATAATGGCACAGTATAGAAAGCTTGGAAAGACTGCAAGTCAGAGAAAAGCTTTGCTGAGAAACCAGGTAACTGCCCTGCTGAATAATGGCAAAATTGTTACTACGGAAGCTCGTGCAAAGGAAGTACGCAAGATCGCCGAAGGCATGATTGCACTTGCAGTAAAAGAAAAAGATAATTTTGAGACTGTTACCGTAACTGCTAAAGTTGCTGTTAAAGATGCTCAGGGTAAGAGAGTAAAAACAGTCGTTGACGGCAAGAAAGTAACTCAGTTTGAGAAAGTTGAGAAAACCATCAAAAAAGATATGCCCAGCAGACTTCATGCTAGAAGACAGATGCTGAAGGTTCTGTATCCTGTTACCGAAGTTCCTACGGAGCAGGCTGGAAAGAAACGCAACACCAAGGAAGTTGATCTCGTTGCAAAACTGTTTGATGAGATCGCTCCCAAGTACGTTTCTCGTCAGGGCGGATACACCCGCATGGTTAAAATTGGACCTCGTCGTGGTGATGCTGCTATGGAAGTTATTCTGGAGCTGGTATAAGCTTAAGATCACGGATAAAAAGGAGATTCCCTTGCGGAATCTCCTTTTTCCATTCTGAAATGACAAAACTCAAAATCGGACAAGCTATTTTAAAATACAAATAGCATATATATGGATATGCGTAATTCTTATAAATCAAATACAAAATGTACGAGAAAATAACGGAAAACCCAGTTAGTAATGTGCATAAAAACAGGAAAAAGAGATTTTATCGAATAAATATTGACAAAAATGAAAAGCTGCTGTATGATTTTGCCATCGTGTTAAATATTTATTATTTAACCACTTATAATAATTTCGTTCAGACAAGGGAGTCACGATAACGTGATTCCCTCTTTTTTTATCTGCGCGCACTTTTTTGTCTGGAACAATGAATGTTACGGAGGAAAAAACATGAAGAAAAAAATGTCATTCAAGACTGCGGCCTTGGGGCTGTCGATGATGATGGCTTTGACGCTGGCAAGTCCTGCCACTGATGTGTACGGCTATTACGGAACGACCGGCGAATACAGCAGACTGGAACGTCTGGAACAGCCTTCTTTAAGAGTTCAGTACGATGAAAATGAACTTGGTGTTGTGAATTTCGATCCGGTTTGGGGTGACAAAGAAGCAAATATTAAAAGTATGGATGCTTACATTGAGGAAGCAGATGCAAAAGGTGTTAAAATTCTCCTGTTTCCCGAAATGTGTGTAAATGGTTATGTTTCTTCCAGTGATGAAAATTCCGAAGGATATCAGTATGCGGTAAGCAGTGCGGAAGCCATTGATGGTCCCACCGCTTCCCATTTTGCAGAAATTGCCGATGAAACGGATATGTGGATTATATACGGTGCTACGGAGACGATTGTGGAAGATGGTGTGGCAGATACGAAACACGCATATAATTCTGCATTTATTTGTTCTCCGGAAGGCGAAGTTACCACTTATCAGAAAATTACTCCCGTAGAGGGAAGCTGGTGTACCCCTGGTGAGACACCGGTAATCATCGATACCGGCGAATACGGAAAGATGGGTGTAAGCATTTGTTATGACACATATTCCACTCCCGAGTTGGAACGTTACTATTCCGCCATGGGATGCAACCTTCTCCTGAATCCTACTGCAACCGGCGGTGGCTGGTCCACCGGCAATATGGATGCATGGCAGGAATATTATAAGATCCGTCTGGAAAGTATTGCTTCCAGAGATGGATATACCATTCTGAGTTCGGATCTGGTATTTAACAATGAACAGCCTGGCAAAGATGTTGTATTCCCCGGCGGAAGTGCTATTCTGACAGCAGCATTCAATGGTCCTGTATACTATGCAGGCAGCACCGGTACTCCCGGAGTTATGGATGATGATGCTGCTATTATTACTCTGGAAGAAGGACTGCTGACCAACGGCGCAGCATTTACTTCCTCCACCGGCAGCACCTGTTCCAACCAGGATTTCAACCCGGAGCTTTACACCAGGCTTTACGCAGAACTGGAAGATGATATGCGTGAAAATGGTGACAGCCTGAATTATGATCCCTACACCACCGATGGTCCCAAGACAGCAGTTGTCAATATGGTTGGTTACTGGGGCAACAAAACAAAGACAAAAGAGCTGATGAAGAAATATATTGAGGAAGCTGCAGCAGAAGGTGTCGAGCTGCTGGTATTCCCGGAGACAGTTCTTTCCGGTTACGGTTATGTTGATCCTGCACAGGATCCTTTCTATCAGAAATATGGCGTGTCCATGCAGGTGGCCACAGCTGAGACGATTCCAGGTGAATCCACTTATGAACTGTCTGAATTGGCTCAGAAGTACAATATGTATATCATTTTCGGTATGACGGAACTGGACGAAAAGGGAACCATTACGGAAGATGGTGTTCAGAAATGCTATAACTCGGCTGCTATTTTGTATCCCAACGGAAATATTGATTCCTATCAGAAAATTCACCGTGCAGGTTTGGAATCCAAGTGGTCTGTCTGTGGAAAGACTCCCAAGATGATTGAAACCAAATGGGGTAAGATTGGAATTGATATTTGCCGAGACGGTCATTTCTATCCGGAACTTGGAAGATATTATGCAGCAAAGGGATGCACCATGTTTATTCATCCCACTGCCACTACCGGTAATGCATGGTATCGCTCCACCAGAATTGGTTCTTATGTAGACCGTGACAATATGGCTTCCATTACCTGTAATCTGCTGGGCGGCGATGGTATTTACGTAGCAGATGGAGAGTACGTGGCCAGTGCTGATGATATTGACGAAAATGGTGATTTTATCGGCGGATCGGAAATTCCGGAAGTGATTTATAATCAGAACGAGATTGAAAATGATCCTTATTGGAATTCCAAGAACTGGCTGGGTTCCGGAAAAATCTTTAACAGTACAAGTTTCATCGCCACCAAGGGTTCCACGGCAGATACACAGCTGAAGCCTCGTATCAATTACAATGGTACCGGTGCAGAATCCGAAGGATTTGAAGAAAGAGGCAAGACCAGTCCTCTTGGTCTGGAAATTGCAGATATGAATCTTTCCGGTACCGGATTCAGTGCATCCGGCTATACTTTCAACCCGGATCTCTATTCCAAACTCTATGATAAACTGGCAGCTCTGTACCGTGATGGTTATGTTTCCAAGTATGGCAGCGATGCTGTTGCTGAGCCGGTTACGGTAGATCTCACACCGGAAAAAGAGGATGAGAAGGAAGAGATAAAAGAGGAAGAAAAAGAAGATAATAATAAAGAGGAAGTCGTTACCGGTATCGAGGCAGGTACGATTGTAAAAGATAAAGCAACGAAGGGTATTTACAAAGCCCGTACCGATGGTACGGTAGCTTATGTAGGCTGTACCGATAAGAAAGCCACCAGTGTTGTTATTCCTGCCGCCGTTGTATTGAATAAGAAAACGTACAAGGTAACGGTCATTGCATCGGATGCATTCAAAGGAAATACAAAGCTTACCAGTGTGACGATTGGTAAAAATATTACCAGAATTAAGTCGAAAGCATTTAAAGACTGCAGCAAGCTTGGCAAGATTACCATTAAGTCAACGAAGCTGACTTTCATTGATACGACGGCCTTTAAAGGAATCAAGTCTACAGTGAAGATTACAGTGCCTTCCTCCAAATACAGCGCATATAAAAAGATGCTGCTGAAAGCAGGCGTAAGCTCCAAAGCTAAAATTACAAAATAATCTTCTGAGCAACAAAGAAAAAGAGATAAAGAAGGAAAGCTGTCACATAAAATCTGTGGCAGCTTTTTCTCTGCGTAAAGAAATGGTGAGGGAATCCAGGATGGATCAGGAAAAGGGTGCAGCTGTTAAAATGCTGGAGAAGGAAAGGAAAAAAAGTGACGGAGAACTTGTTTTTTTTCGTATTTTCTATTACTATGAATAAGTATGCAAAGTGACTATTATGATGCAGAAGCAGAGGAACGGTATATGGGAATCATAAAAACAGCGAAACTTATTTATGAATATGCCAGAAGAGATGAAGATAATAATGTGGTAGAGACGGTTCGTGCTGTCGATGAAGTAAATCTGGATATTCAAGAGGGAGAATTTGTTGCGATTCTTGGACGAAATGGTTCAGGCAAGTCTACCATCGCGAAGCAGATGAATGCCCTTCTGTTTCCTTCCCAGGGAACCATTTGGATTGGAGAAAAGGATACCAGGGATGAGAAATTCCTGTGGGAGATCCGTCAGTCTGCCGGTATGGTATTTCAGAATCCGGACAACCAGATCATTGCCACAGTCGTTGAAGAGGACGTTGGATTTGGTCCGGAAAATATGGGTGTTCCTTCCAAAGAAATCTGGAAGCGGGTAGAAGAAAGCCTGAATGCAGTTGGAATGATGGCCTATCGGAAAGCCTCTCCCAATCATTTGTCCGGTGGTCAGAAACAGAGAGTGGCTATTGCCGGCGTTATGGCAATGAAACCCAAATGTATCATTCTGGATGAACCTACGGCCATGCTGGATCCCAACGGACGTCAGGAAGTAATTCGGACTGTCCGGGAACTGAATCGTCAGGAGGGTATCACTGTTGTCCTGATCACTCATTATATGGAAGAAACTGTTCATGCGGATCGAATTATCGTAATGGATCAGGGAAAAATTCAGATGACAGGAACTCCCAGAGAGATCTTTAGTCATGTTCAGGAATTAAAATCCATGAAATTGGATGTTCCCCAGGTAACAGAGTTGGCTTATGAACTGAAAAAGGAAGGAATTGATTTGCCGGATGGAATTCTCACCATCCAGGAATTGGTGGATGCATTATGTCAATAGAGTGCAGGAATGTAAATTATTTTTATGGTAAAGGTACCCCTTCGGAGGTTCATGTTCTGAAAGATATCAATTTGACCATTCATAAGGGGGAGTTTATCGGTATTATCGGTCATACCGGTTCCGGTAAATCCACTTTGATTCAGCATTTGAACGGTCTGCTTCAGGCCACCGAAGGTGAAGTTTGTTATGACGGGGTCAATATTTTTTCCGAAGGTTATGACAGGCGGGCACTCCGCGGTCATGTAGGACTTGTTTTTCAGTACCCGGAACATCAGCTTTTTGAAACCGATGTATTTACCGATGTTTGTTTTGGGCCGAAAAACCAGGGCTTGTCTCAGGAAGAAATCCAACAGCGTGCCAGGGAAGCCATGGATATGGTAGGTCTTACGGAAGATTACGATAAAAGATCTCCCTTTGAACTGTCCGGAGGCCAGAAGAGACGTGTTGCCATTGCCGGTGTACTTGCCATGAAGCCCGATTATTTGATTTTGGATGAGCCCACAGCAGGATTGGATCCCGGCGGACGGGATGAAATTCTGGGTGTTCTTCGCAAACTTCATGAAGAGAACGGAATCACGGTTATTCTTGTTTCTCACAGCATGGAAGATGTGGCAAATTATGTCGATCGTATTATTGTAATCAACAATGGTGAGATCGCCTTTGATGATGTTCCTCATCAGGTGTTCCGTCATTACAAAGAACTGGAGGCCTTCGGCCTTTCTGCACCTCAGGTAACTTATATTGCCCGGGCTTTGAGAGAGCGCGGTCTGATGGTGGATGATACGGTTACGACGGTAGAGGAAGCAAAGAAATCCATTTTGAAGGCTCTGAAAAATAAAAATAAGTAATCATTCCAAGAGGAAAAAGATATGTTAAAAGATATTACTTTGGGGCAATATTATCCGGTGGATTCACCGATACATCGACTGGATCCCCGTACAAAATTATCTGCTACCATGATTTACATCGTGTCTTTGTTTCTGGCAGATAATCTGTTCTGCTATTTGATGGCAATTCTTTTTATTTTTGCAGTAATTCATATTTCCCGGGTACCGCTGGGATATATTGTAAGAGGTTTGAGACCGATCTTCTTCCTGTTGATGATCAGCGTGGCATTCAATCTTTTCTTAACCAATGGTGAGCCGGTCTACTGGAAATGGGGGTTTTTGCAGTTAACGGGAACAGGAATTCGGCAGGCCTTTTTCATGGCATTGAGACTGATTTTCCTTATTATGGGATCTTCTCTCATGACATTTACAACCACTCCCACCGCTTTAACAGATGGTATGGAGAAGGGACTTCGTTTTCTTCGGGTTTTCAAAGTGCCGGTACATGAAGTAGCAATGATGATGTCCATTGCTCTTCGTTTTATCCCCATTCTTACAGAGGAAGCAGATAAAATTCAGAAAGCTCAGATGGCAAGAGGTGCAGATTTTGAGAATGGAAATCTCATTGCCAGGGCAAAGGCTTTGATTCCCCTTCTGGTACCCCTGTTTATTTCAGCATTCCGTCGCGCCACCGATCTGGCCATGGCCATGGAAGCCCGCTGCTATCATGGCGGTGATGGAAGAACAAAAATGTTCCCTCTGCAATATAAGAAGAATGATCATTTAAGCTACCTGATTCTGTTTGGTTATCTTCTTATCGTGATTCTTCTTCGTTTCCTCTTCTAGTGTGAGGCAGACGAATCAAACGGCTGCAGAAACCATCAGAGATATGGACAGAAAAGATCCGCAGCAGAAAGAGGAACAGATGGCAAGAAATCCGAGTAAAGGAAAAGAAACAGACAATGAAACGTATTATGCTGACAGTGGCCTATGATGGAACCGCATACTGTGGCTGGCAGTGGCAGCCCAATGGAGTTACCGTGGAGGAAATTCTTAATCGGGAACTATCCCGTCTTCTTCGGGAAGATATTCACGTTCGCGGAACCAGCCGGACAGACTCGGGAGTCCATGCTCTGGGGAATTTGTGTATTTTTGATACGGAGACAAGAATTCCTCCGGAGAAAATTTGTTATGCATTGAATCAGAGCTTACCGGATGATATTGTGGTGCAGGATTCCTGTCAGGTACCTCGGAATTTTCACCCCAGAAAGTGCAGCACCATTAAAACATACGAGTATACCGTGTGGAATCAGCGTTTTCCCAATCCCCTGGAACGGAGATATGCCTATTCCTACTATATGAAAGTCGATGTGGAGAAGATGCGTGAGGCAGCCCGATGGCTGGTGGGTGAACACGATTTTAAAAGCTTCTGCTCCAAACGAACCGAAGTGGAGACAACCGTACGCAGAATTCTGAGTCTGGATATTCGTCAGGAAGGCTGTAAAATTATTTTTCGGATTCGCGGTACCGGCTTCTTATATAATATGGTTCGCATTATTGTGGGAACTCTTCTGGAAGTGGGACGAGGTATGTATCCTCCGGAACAGGTGAAAACCATTCTTCAGGCCTGCGACCGGGCAAAGGCTGGTCCGAAGGTTCCTCCGGAAGGACTGTGCCTCATGGAAATTGCTTTGCAGGAGGATCCCTGGAAATATGCCGAAGAAAATGAACGGTTGGATCAGGCTATAGAGACAAGAGAAGAAGAACCTGTCTGATATGAGGGTATGAAAAAGGAGAGGAATCTTCTGGGATCGCGGATGAACGAAACGGAGAAGATGAAAGTCCGAAAGATAAAATGAGGTCTTTGCAAGAGGATCCATTGTGATATGGATGGGAAGCGTTCGAAGCAAAGAACAAACAAAAATATATGAGGAAAAAATAGAAATTATAGGAAATTATCGCTTGACACATCCGAATGGGTGTATTATAATAACGCAGTGCGACATTAGATGGATGTACAAATAACCATGCCCCGGTGATGTACTCGCCATTTTATGATTGTTATATTGCATAGTAAAATAATCAGATTGAAGAGAATAAGGAGGCCCAACTAATGAAGAGTTTTATGGCCAGCCCGTCTACTATCGAAAGAAAATGGTATGTTGTAGACGCTGAAGGGAAGACTTTAGGTCGTTTGGCATCTGAAGTTGCCAGTGTTTTAAGAGGAAAGAATAAACCCACTTTCACCCCCCACATTGATACCGGTGATTATGTGATCGTTGTTAATGCAGCTAAAATCAAAGTAAGCGGAAAGAAACTGGATCAGAAGGTTTACTATCATCATTCCGATTACGTTGGCGGCATGAAAGAAACCACCCTGCGTGAGATGCTGAATAAGAAGCCTGAGAAAGTTATCGAACTGGCTGTTAAAGGCATGCTGCCGAAGGGACCGATCGGTCGTCAGATGATTACGAAACTGCATGTATATGCCGGACCGGAACATGAGCAGCAGGCTCAGAAGCCGGAAGAGCTGGTATTTTAATAGGGTGTGGAAAGGAGGAAACATATAATGGCAAACAAATTCTACGGAACTGGAAGAAGAAAAAAGAGTATTGCTCGTGTATATCTGGTACCCGGTACTGGCAAGATCACGATCAATAAGAGAGATATTGATGAGTATTTTGGTCTGGAGACTCTGAAAGTTGTAGTTCGCCAGCCCCTGGAAGCAACCGAGAATGCTGGTAAGTTTGATGTACTGGTTAACGTTCACGGTGGTGGATTCACCGGACAGGCTGGTGCTATCCGTCATGGTATTTCCAGAGCTCTGCTGCAGGTTGATCCTGAAAATCGTCCTGTACTGAAAAAAGCAGGCTACCTGACCAGAGACCCTCGTATGAAAGAAAGAAAGAAATACGGTCTCAAGGCAGCTCGTCGCGCACCGCAGTTCAGCAAGAGATAATCAGCTGGATTTTTACAATCGAAAATGCTCAAAAACCCCCGGAAAATCAAGGTTTTCCGGGGGTTTCCTGCATCTATGACTTTGATTCTGTTTCGCTGATTTTAGCCGTATTTGACTGTATTTGACCAAACCTGATATAGTTTATCGTATTTGCACATTGGCAAATACGTTGATGCTCAGGTATCCTGTA
>JAQXIM010000096.1 GCA_029007785.1 Clostridiales bacterium
CTCTGAAATCATTTCTCTGTTGCTGCCGGTGACGATGCCCAGAGCAAATTTTGCGTTTCCCTTCAGATATGCAGTATTTTTCCTGCTGCATATTTCATGAAGACACTCATACTCTTCATCGGATACATGAAAAGACAAAATACCATCATCAAAAGTTCTTTCATGGGTGATCACAAAAGTGTTTTCTTTCATTGTTACTTTGCAGCCCACTGCCGTCGGATTATAATCTGGTGTGACTCCCAGAATAATGGCCGGACATTGTACCCCTGAAAAAACATTTCCCAGATATGAAACAAATTGAAAAGAGCAGGAATCCAGCAGCCATCTTCTTACCGCTGCATGAGAGGAAACACTTAAAACAGCTTCAGGAAGCACAAAGGCCAGAACTCCGGTGGGATTCAGCATGGTCAAAGCCTTTTCGATCAGCAGATCATAAGCCTCCATACCGGTACCTGCGGCCGTCCTAAAAAGTCTGCGGCACTTCCATGTGTCTTCCGGAGAGAATTCGCTGCCCCAGGGCGGATTTCCCAGAATGACATCAAACTTTTGATCAAAGGTTTCAAACAATGTGTTCCCGATTATCATCTGGGATTGAAGATCCCTGGCAGACAGTCGGGGATCTGCCAAAGCCATGTTAATCCGGGCCAGATAAACGCTGACAGGATCCATATCCTGCCCGTATAGCCTGGAACAATCCATCCCCTGGGTTCCCAGGCGCAGCAGGAAATTTCCCGATCCGCAGCAGGGATCGCAGATGGTTCTCTGTTTTCTTTCTTTCCCTGTTTTGTGCAGATTCTCCATCAGGTTCTCAATCAGCTCATCCATCACCTTTTCCGGAGTATAATAAGCTCCTGTGCTTTTCCTCTGACCAATATCACGCAGGGAAATGTACACAAAACCTAAGGAGTCCTCTCCCTGAACATAATGAATATCTTTTTCCAAGGCTGGCAGCAGTCGATTCACCCTATCCCCATCCAGACTCTGCGGCCCCAGCAGATCCTGAACAAGAATCCGAAAATCCTGGAATTCCTTTTGAGATAGAAAATCAACCAGAACAGGACCCTTGGAGTACCCGATTCCACGGCTCTGATAATATAGCTGTACAGCAAAATCAGCGAGAACCATACGCAAATCGTTCTCGCTTTGAATGATACCCAGCTCCAGCAAATCTTTCACCAGCTCCCGGTTTTCTTCGGTATGAATATATTCTTTATATAGAATCTTTCCCGCCGCCTTTTTCTTATTTCTGCGGCTTTTCAGCTTCCTGTTATTATCTGATCGAATTTCAGCCAGGAAATTATCCATATATTCCCGGCTGAATTCCTGATTTTCCACATCCGGAATCATTTTTCCCAAACGAATCCAGTTTTTCGCAGTATCCCTGGAAATGGAAAGCAGCTCACAAACCTCATTCATGGTAAGTGACGGTTTCTCCATTTCCAAAGCATTCCATTGCTTTTCTTCCATGCTTCTTTTCCAATCGTCCACCGATTTTGGTGATGGATCCCCCTTTTATTTCAATTCCGCAGCAGCTTTTTTCAGTTCTTCCCGGATGGAAATATGCTGAGGACAAACTTCTTCACATTTTCCGCATCCAACACATTCGGCCGCTTTCTTTCTGCCGTGACCGCCTACAAGCCAGCCTTCCTGACGCTGTGCTGCTTCCAGATTCCGGTATAACAGCAGTTCGTTCATGGCCGTAAAGGTACCGGAAATTCCGATTTCCATGGGACATACCTTGGCACAATAATTGCAGGTCGTACAAGGAATCAAAGGTATCCGATTCATTTCTTCCTGAGCTGCTTTGATCACTTCTCTTTGTTTATCTGTCAGGCCGGTAAAATCCTTCATATAAGAAAGATTATCTTCCATCTGTTCCATATTGCTCATACCGGAGAGTACCGTAATGATACCATCCAGGTCTGCCGCAAAACGAACGGCCCAGGAAGCAATGGAATGATCCGCTTCGGCCTCTTTGAATATAGCCTGTACCGATTCCGGCGGATTGGCAAGCATACCGCCTTTCACCGGTTCCATGATCACCACTGATTTTCCATGTCTTCTGGCTATCTCATAGCAGGCCCGGGACTGTACTGCCGGATTCTCCCAATCGGCATAATTGATCTGAAGCTGTACAAAATCCATCTCAGGATGTGCTGTGAGAATTTCGTCCAGTTCTTCCGGTGTGGAGTGGAAGGAAAATCCCATGTGTTTGATTTTTCCCTGGGCCTTCTTTTCTGCAATCCAGTTCCACATATCAAATTCATCAAAATAACGAGTCCGGCCTTCTCCCAGATTGTGAAGCAGGTAAAAATCAAAATACCCGGCACCCGTTTGTTTCAGAGAGGTTTCAAATTGAGCCGCTGCTTCTTCTTTTGTTTTGCAATTAATCCAGGCCGCATTCTTCGTAGCCAGCTGATATTTTTCTCTCGGATAACGCTCCACCAAGGCCTGGCGAATGGCATCCTCACTGCCCTGGTATGCCCAGGCTGTATCAAAATAAGTGAATCCCGCCTCAAGGAAGGCATCTACCATCCTTTTCGTCTCTTCAATATCTATTTTTCCATCGATCTGAGGCAGTCTCATCAAACCAAAACCCAGTTTTCCGATTTCTTCACCTAAATATCCCATATCTTTACCTTCATCCAATTCTTATTGCCAGTTCTTATTGCCAGGAATCGGATCCTTCCTTTCTCCCCACTGCGATTGGGTATTTGATAAATACTATCATATCACAAAAATTCGTTCCAGATGGTGATTCTTTACAGCAAGATCCAATCGAACGGCTATGTTTTTCAGGTCACCGTACAGATAAGCCTTCATTTCTTCATCCCCGCCATAGCCCCGGTCAATCATCTGATTCACTGCATTTCGGAGCAGACTTTCCATACCGGAAACAGACAAACCGGAAAGCATATCGGATATTTTGTCATATTCTTTCTGACGGAATCCATATTCTTCCAATGGCTTTGCCATTAAAAGATGCCCCAAAGTATTCATCAAAACAATGCCGCATACATTTTCAAACATGGACCGATAACCTGGTATTGCTTTCTCCAGAACCGCCGTCACATAATTTCGATCATACTTTCTGAGAAAACGCTGTTCGGTTCTGACTGAACAGATAAAAGAATGAACGGCATCCACACCTTTCTGGTCATGAATATCCACAAGCAAAGGATAATCCAGGGTCAGCAGCGTTTCCTGGGGTGAGAACTTCACATTGTACCATTTTAAGAATTCCGGGATTCCTTTTCCAACGGTATCATGAAGACATTCCATCCCATAATCATCAAAATAGTCGGCCATTTCATTATAAATATCCCGGACTTCTCTTGCTTTTTCCTGTACCAGCCGGGATCCTATCCGGTACTGTTCGGTGACAGAAATGTCCGCACAGACAATCCCATGAGGCAACGAATGATTGTATTCGTCAATGCAATAAAGGATGCCTTCCATCAGCATCTGTGCCTTTTCATAGGTGATGGAGGTGCTGTCGCAGCCTTCATACTTCCGTGCCAGTTCTGCCACAATGGGAATTAATTGATTCATTTTTTCTTCCGTCATCCGCTTTACTCCCAAAATAGTTCTTCCAACACTTTCAGATACAGGTTTCTGTCCCACCTTGCAGCGAGATCCACCTTTGAAAACTCACCCTTGCCCTGGGTCACCCGATATCCCCGGTAACCGGCCCGAACCGCCTGGGCAAAAATCTCCAGACAAGTACCTTCCAGATAATCCAGATCCCCATAACATACCCCATCGAACTGTTCCTTCATAAATGTGAGGAGTTCATCGTCGGTGATCTCATCATGCATTTCATTTTTATACTGGAAAAAAATCTCCTGCAGACGTATCAGTGTATCCCGGTAACTGTCCTGGGAAAAAAAGGGTGAGTCACAAAAGGTATAAATGATTTTCGGAAGAATTCCGGGACCGAATTCTACTCTGCGTTCTGTTGTCAGCACCTGTTTCCTTTCCTGTGCCAGAATCTCCATATCCTCTTCCGAAAGCTCCAATCCATATTGTTCCGTATACGAATTGGTGTCCCGCAGCTGTTCGATACACTGCTGATGATTCATCATTTCAAGCCACATTTTTTCTTCCATCATGCCTGCCTTTTCCTCCCATCTGCACTGCTTTATTCTGCTTTGTATTTTTCCATTCTTTCATTCGCCTGATCTGCTGTTTTCTGCTTTATATTCTTCCATTCTTTCTGTCAGCTGTGCAGTTGTTCTCTGCTCATCCATACGGAAGAAATTCAGCAAAACCAACTCCGATGTCACCTGTGAGGAATGCAGTATAACTCATGATGCTGTCATTTACCAGACTTGAAATTTTTCCCGTTTTGTGGTAATATACCATTGTAAAAGTTGCTGCAAAAGTGGATGAATCATCTGCAAAGCAGCAGTTTTTTTATTCCAGAGAGGAATCTGAATCATCTGCGAAGCAGCTTTTTTATCCCAAAACATAAAGCGGGCCCCGAAAGGGCCCGCTTATGTTTTCTATTATGTATTAAGCTTTTTCTTTTCTTCCAAAGATCATCCGTACGATGAAAGGAATACCTACTGCGATGAATCCTGCATAACCAAGATATGCGTATCCCTTCTTGATTACTGCCATCAGACCGAACTGGGCGATACCGAAAGCAATAAGAGTGAAGATCAGGGAGAAAACTGCACTTCTGACCATATGACCGGAAGCCTTTTTCTCTTCGTCCATATTTTTCTCCAAACCATTTACACAACGGGCTACGATACCGGCAATCATGTTTACACCGGTAGATACGGAACCCAGAATGATCAGAATGGAGATAATAGGAGTCAGGACAGATGCACCAACACCATTCTGAACAAACAGAAGCATGGGAACACTTACATTGCCGAGTTCTGCATTAAAGGCGATGGCGAGAAGACCTACAATGGAGAGCAGCATAGCTGCCGTATTTACAATAAACATATAAATAGCTGCTTTCGTTACCTGCTTCTCTTCCGTCAGAGGTTCCGTATGCTGATACATAAGACCGATGGACGGCAGCTGGAACAGGAAATACAGGATAGCGCTCCAAAGTGCTGCACCAAAAGCTCCGGTTTCTTTGGATCCAACAGGTACAGCTCCGGCTGCCATCTGACCAATGGAATCAGAAATAGTTCCCCACTGTACAATAATGTTCGGAACCAGTACGATAACAAGCCCGATAATAATCAGAACAGACAGGGTAGCTGCACATTTTCTTACAATCTGAGTACCGTACAGTGCAATGACGAAGATGAATGCACCAACGATCAGAGTACAGAGCCAATAGGGAATTCCCAGCAGTGTGTTCAGGGTAGAACCGCCCGTTGCGAAAGCTGCAGAGGTTGCCGTTGCAATCAGAATCAGATAGCAGATCTCATACAGGTTTGAGAAAATAATACTGGATTTTCCGTTGAAGCTGTCAGAAAAAGTACGGTAATCATAGCATTTGTTTCTGTAAGCATAGCGCAGGCCATACCAGAAGAAGAAAGCCAGCAGGAACTGGGTCAAAAACGGAAGAATAAGTGCCCATATTCCGTAGTTGATAAAATACTGGTAAATCTGTGCACCGGAGGCAAAGCCGCCTCCGAACTGGGTGGTAAATGCTACAAAGGCAACACCTACCGCCAAAGGCATTTTGTTTTTGTTAATCATTTGTTTCCTCTCTCTCCTCTTTTTATTGTTCGAAACTGATGATCTTGCCCGGGTTCAAAATAAGCTTGTCGTCGAAGGCCAGCTTGATGGACTGGTAAAGCTTGTACATCCGATCTCCCACAAAAGGTTTCAGATACTCCAGTCGTCCATTTCCGATTCCATGTTCTCCCGACAGCTGACCGCCAAATTCCTTGGCAACCCCATAGAGTTCGGTGAGGCAGGCCTGGGTTCCTTTTTTCCATTCTTCGTCACTCATCCCTTCCATACGAAGCATCTCTGTATGGATGTTTCCGTCACCCGCATGTCCGCAGGGCTCTACTTTGATCCCGTATTTCTGCCCAATCGATTTTGCAATCCGCACATAATCCGCAATCCGCGACCGGGGAACCACCACATCACACTCTTCCTGGGCGATGCTCTCGGCCTTCATTCCTTCCAGAATAGCGCCTCTTACCGACCATACGGATCCGATTCGTTCCGGTGTGTCGGCAATGCAAACATCAATGGCTCCTGCTTCCAGAGCGCCTTCGGCTGCCGCATTGCATGCATTGATCAGTTCCTGCTCACTGCCGGCATCATACATAACAATCAGCACGGCCTCGCCTTCCTTCACCGGGAGCATCTTGTGAAGATTTCTCTCCACGATATCGATGAGCTCTCGTTCCAGGAACTCAATGGCGGTAGGCACTGCAGACATCTGCAGCAGTTTCGGCACCATATCAATGCAGGCTTCCAGACTGTTAAAAGGAAGAACCAGGGTGCGGGTATATTTGGGCATGGGGATCAGCTTCAGTGTAACCTCTGTCAGAATGCAGAGTGTTCCCTCTGATCCGATCACCAGATCTTTCACATCATAACCAGTTGTGTTTTTTACCACGTTGGAAGAAAACTGTACCAGGGATCCGTCCGGCAGTACCGCTTCAATACAGCGGACAAAGTCTCTGGTCAGGCCATAACGCACAGCTCGCATACCACCTGCGTTGGTAATGACATTGCCTCCGATAGAAGCCGTTCGTTCACCGGGATCCGGGGGATAGAACAGACCTTCCGCCGCTGCAGCCGCTGCCACATCGGTCAGAAGCATACCAGGCTGTACGGTAATCGTCATATTTGCCTTATCCAAACGGATCAGTTTATTCATTTTCATAACGGAAAGCATGATACCTCCGTATTTGCAGTTGGCACCTCCGGCCAATCCGGTTCCGGCACCGCGGACTACTACGGGAATGTTTTGCTCATAGGCATATTTCATAATGGCACAGATTTCGTCCTTGTTCTCTGCTTCCACATAGAGTTCCGGCGGGTAAACACCGTACTCCGGCATTTCATCATGATAGTATTCTTTTGCAATGGCATCTCCAACCCATACTCTCTCGGGAGCTGTCACCTGACGGATCTGTTCAAAATCCTCCTCCGTCATTTTCTTATAAGGAAACGGCATTTTGCTCGCCCTCCTTTCTGTTTTTCAGTTCCTGGAGCATGGTCGGCAGTACCTGATAAAGATCATCCTTCACACAAATATCTGCAATTTTGAAAATCGGTGCATCCGGATCCGTATTCACCGCAACGATACACTCGGAACCATTCATACAGGAAGTAAACTGGATGGCTCCCGATACTCCAAAGGTAAGAATGAGCTTGGGTTTTACCGTTCGTCCCGACAATCCGATCTGATGAGCCGTATCTCCGAATCCGTTTTCCACCATGGGTCTGGTAAAGCAAAGCTGTGTCCCCAGAACATCAGCCAGTTCTTTCAGCATATCCACAGCCTTTTCGGCACCGCGGCCCGCCACAACCAGCACATCTTCTTCTTCGATGGATTTGGTATGCTCCAGCACTTTTGCAGACAACACCTGAATCCGTGACTTCACCATCTTCTCGCTCACCGGACAAATTGTTACTTTCCCGGTTGGATTCGCCACCTTTTCTGCTCTGTCCATTACTTTATAGCGTACAGTGGCAAACTGAGGTCTGGAACTGGAAATCACAATCTGAGCCATAATATTTCCGCCAAAGGCAGGACGGATCTGTACCAGATCCGTATCCTCTCTCATCTCCAGTTTCGTACAATCTGCCGTCAAACCAGTATGGAAACGGGTGGAAAGACGAGGAGCCAGAGAACGTCCCAGAGATGTGCCTCCGATCAGTACCACTGAGGGTTTCAGTCTGGATATACAATCGGCTGCCGCATCGGCATAACAGTCGGCTTTAAATCCGGCAAATCCCTCATGTTCATATACAAATACTTCTTCTACTCCATAATTCAAAAGCTTCCTGGCATTTTCCGCTGTACCGGCAGTTCCCACCATGACAGCATAAACAGGATAATTGACAGCTGCCGCCAGTTTTCTGGCTTCTCCGATCAGCTCGTATACAACCGGGTGAATCTTTCCCTGTTCCTGCTCTGCATAGACCAGAATTCCCCGCCACTGATCCTTGTCCTCCATATTTGCCTGCTGATCAAAATACAGGGCCTGCGTAGGGCATTCTCTGACACAGATACCACACATTCTGCAGCTTTCATTCAGTGTGATGCCGTCCCGTTCCATGGAAATGGCTCCAAACGGACATTTATCAATGCAAGCTCCGCATAAACTGCAGAGATTTGCTTCAAATTTAAGAAATTTCATAACCAGACTCCTCTATATGTATTTACGATCCTGAAGCATTTGAATCACTTTGACAGCCTTTTCCTCCGGAGTTCCTTCCACATAAACATTGGTAGCTGCCAGTTCCGGTGCAAAGACACGCTCAACACTGGTGGGTGATCCGATGGCTCCATAGCGGCTCAGATCCTTTTTCGGAAGATCTTCAAAGGTCACAAACCGCACTTTTTTATCCTTTGTCCTGCAAAGCAGCCGGTAGGAAGGCAGTCTGGGTACGCAGATGTCTTTATCCACTGTTACCAGGCAGGGATAATTCATCCGGGACACCTGGGTCACGCTTCCAAAATCCTGACGAAGAGTAATCTGCTTCTCGTCCACTTCTTCAATGGCACTGACCCAGGCACAATGAGGAAGATGCAGATGTTCTGCCACAGCCGGTCCGATTTGGGCCGTATCTCCATCGGTAGTCTGTCTTCCGCAAATGATCAGATCTGCTCCTCCCAACAGTTTGATTCCCTGGGAAAGGGTATAGGAAGTGGCCAGCACATCGGAACCTGCAAATTTCCGATCACAGAGAATAATTCCCTCATCGGCGCCCATACTGTAGGCATCCCGTATCATCTCTTCTGCCTGAGCTGGTCCCATGGTAATCACCGTTACGGTTCCTCCGATCTGCTCCCGAATCCGCAGTGCACATTCCAGAGCATAAAGGTCATAAGGATTCGTTCTGGCGCTCTGCCCTGCACGCTTTAAATTGCCGGTTTCCGGATCAATATCCACTTTGGTGGAAGCCGGAACCTGCTTCATACATACAATGATTTTCATAACAACGATCCCTCTCTCATGATTTGCATAATTTATTTCATTATATCATATATTTCATACAATTAAAACAAATAATTTTATTGATTTAAAGCGTAACGCTTTAAATACCAAAATACACACAAAAGATATAAACACGATACCAAAAAACAGGAAGCGGTCACTTCCCGACTTTCTGCCGAAAAAAACCGCTTCCTGTTCCTAAAGCATCTCCTTCAATTGTCCAATGACAGCCTGGATTCTTTGTTTCGCCTCCTCTATACTCTTCAGTGTCTGCTTGATTTTCGATTGAACCCAGATATCCACAAAAATATTGTCGCAGAAAATGTCCAGAAACTGAACAATCCCCTCAAATTTAATCTCTGTATGGGTGTTCATTTCCACTTCCTCCAACTCCCGGCTGAATCTTTGCAGAGCAAACTGAGCTTCATTCAGGCTTTGCTGTGCATCATTCATTTTCGAATGCTTGATGGCACTGCTGATCATTCCGCCGCCCAGCATATCCCAAATACCAAACCCTCTGGCTGTATTCACATGTTTTTCTGCATCGGCCAGAGCATTCAATGCTGCATATCCGGCGTCAATGGCTTCCTTAATAGCAATTTCTCTTTTCTGTGCATATTCCATAATCATTTCCCCTTTGCTTGCGGCTGTATCCCACGAATCCGATTCTGTCTTCCTCTTTTGATTACGTTTTCTCTATCTTATGGCCGAGACACAAAAGATGATGATTCCTGCGACAATCAAAAAAGGAACGGCAATCACAAACAGTCCCGCTGCCGCCAGCCCCATCAGAACCAGAGGCAGTAAAAATACGGTAAGAAAGATTTTCGATATACTCCATGCCGCTTTCAGTGCAAAAATCAAAAGCTGTCCAAATATAAAAATGGAAAAGATACAAAAAATCAGTGTCAGCATTCTGTTCCCTCCTGTTTATCTTTCTGTAATTCCATTGCTGATCCACGATAAACCGATACGTCTTTCAGTCCCAGCCTTCTGCTGTAGTCCTGATCCGTATTCATTTTTTCCAGAAGTCTGCACGTCATGATTCTCTGATAAATATTCATCCGCTTATCCCCGCTTTCTTCTTCCTTTCCGGAAGTCATTGTTTTCAATTCTTGTATGAAAAGCCCGTTTCATTTTTCGTGAATGGATTCCTTCGATGTGTATGGAATCGCAGCTTTTCATCCAAAAAGGAAATCTCTTCTTTTCATATGATCAAAACAGTATATAATGATAGTAGTATCATAGAACATATTCACAACGGAAAACATATAAACATCTGCGAATTAAACCTGGATAATTTGCGGATTCTGCAGGTTATGTAAATACTTTCTTTCGGATAGGAATAAAGAACAGGTATAAAGAACAGGATAGAGGAGAGAAATATGGGAAGAAAATCGACAAAGGAAAATAAAAACATATATCAGACCAGCCGGGAAGCCTGCGGCCTGACGAGAGACCGGGCTGCCGAACAGATGAATTTTGTTTCTTCAGACAGAATCGAAAAAATAGAAAGCGAAAAGTCACTTCCCCATCCTGACGAAATTCTTGCCATGGCTGACTGCTACAAGGCACCGTCCCTTTGCAATTACTATTGTTCTCATGTCTGCCCCATTGGTCAGGAATATGTACCGGAAGTAAAATTCAAAAGTCTGTCTCAAATCACACTGGAAATGCTGGCTTCTTTAAATGCCATGGAGAAAGAGAAAAACCGCCTCATTGAAATCACCGTTGACGGAGAAATCACCGAAGATGAAATAGATGATTTCAATCGAATACAAAAACAACTGGCCGAAATCTCCATGGCCGTGGATTCTCTTCAGCTTTGGGTTCAGCAGGCCATTGCCAACGGCGCATTTCCGGATTCCTGAGGAATGTAATCGAATAGTCGCAATAAAAATGCAGGCAAATCACCGAGATGCCTGCATTTTTATTATTCAGGAAAAACCTTATTCTATCCTTCAATAAACAGAGGAGTGGAATAATAACGGTCGCCGCTGTCAGGAAGCAATGCAACAATGACCTTACCCTTATTCTCTTCTCTCTTTGCCAGCTCAATAGCTGCATGAAGCGCTGCACCGGAAGAAATACCTGTCAGTACACCTTCTTTGCGAGTCAGCAGTTTCGAAGCGGTGAAGGCATCGTCGTTCTCCACAGGGAATACTTCGTCATAAATCTTCGTATCCAGTACTTCAGGAACAAAGCCTGCACCAATACCCTGAATCTTATGGGCTCCGGCTTTGCCCTGAGACAAAACAGGAGAGGTTGCCGGTTCTACTGCAACAATTTTTACATTGGGATTCTGTTCCTTCAGATACTCACCGGTTCCGGTAAGGGTACCGCCGGTACCAAC
>JAQXIM010000097.1 GCA_029007785.1 Clostridiales bacterium
TCATATGGGCAGAGAAAGTACTCAGGTTCTGCTCGATGCTCTGTTCATCTCCGATGTCGGCATAAACTTCACGGAAAATAGCCAGCTGGGAACCGGTACCGGCAGGAATATGAAGGCCGGATTGTCCCATGAGGGTAAACAGACCCAGAGTTTTCAGTGTGACTGTCTTACCGCCGGTGTTGGGACCGGTGATAACCAGCAGATCGAAAGTATCTCCCAGCCAGAGGTCCACAGGCACTACCTTTTTGGGGGGCAGAAGGGGATGCCTTCCCTGTTTGATGCGGACATATCGGCGGGTATTGAAAATGGGCTCGGTTCCCCGGTAGTGACGGGAAAGATGAGCCTTGGCAAATACAAAATCAAGATGGGTCAGAACCTGAAAATCAGAGACGAGAGCTTCCGGATTTTCTGCGGCATAAGAGCTTAACTGGGCCAGAACAGCTTCGATCTCTTTTTGTTCCTGAATTTCCAGTTCTTTTCTTTCATTATTCAGTTTTACAATAGACATGGGTTCCACGAAGAAGGTGGAGCCGCTGCTGGACTGATCGTGAACCAGTCCCGGTACCTGGGAACGGTACTCGGCCTTGACCGGAATACAGTAGCGTCCGTCTCTCATGGTAACCACGCTGTCCTGCAGATAATTGCGGTGGCTGACTACAATGGAATTGAGCTGATCATGGATACGGTTATTAATTCCGCGCATGCTGCGGCGCACCTTACTGAGGCCGGGACTGGCATCGTCGCTGATCTCCTCCTCGGAAAGGATGCATCGTTTGATTTCGTTATTTAAAGAAGTGAGCGGTTCCAGCTCGGAAAAATAACCTTCCAGGGCGTCTTCTTCCTGGCGGTCTTCTCTTCTTCCATAGGCTTTTGCTCTGGCAGCAACGGAAAGCAGAGAAGAAATGGAAAGAAGTTCCAGAATGGTCAGGGCACTTCCCACCTGCAGACGCATCACAGAACCGCGTACATCTTTGACACCGCCAAAGGACATGCTTCCCTTGGCGATGATACGCATCTCTGCATCGCTGGTCTCCTTCTGTGCCACACGGATCTCCTCTATCTCCGTCATGGGTTCTAACTGTCGGCACAGGGACTTGCCTGCCGGAGTACCGGCGAACTCTTCTAATTTCTTTTTGATTTTATCAAATTCCAGTGTTTGGTAAGCTTTTTCATTCATAGTGCCAGTATAACACATTATTGAACATCTGAAAAGGATGGAAGATTTTCTGTCATTATTAAATATGAAGATTTATCCGGATAAAAAGGAGAAAGAAGGAATAGGGTGTCTTGACAGAAAAAGAGTTTATGTTAAGATGAACACGTAAAGAAAAGAGTCTGCAGCGTCCGCAGCATTTGCTGGAGGCTGCTTTCTTTTCTTGTCGGCAGAAAATGAGGTGGATGCAATGAAGAGAAAGATATTGACGATGCTTCGGCAGAATAATGAATATATATCGGGACAGCAGATCTGTGAGGAGCTTGGGGTATCCCGGACAGCAGTCTGGAAGGCTGTGAACGGTTTGAAGAACGATGGCTATGTGATCGAGGCGGTTCAGAACAAGGGATATCATTTGCTGGAGGCTCCCGATGTACTGACGGAAGCAGAAATCGGAAGTCTGAGAACGGATAAATGGAAGGATGCTCCTATTTATGCCTACGCAGAAACCGATTCCACCAATATTCAGGCAGCTCATTTTGCAGAAGACGGTGCACCGGAAGGAACGCTGGTGGTGGCCGATGTTCAGAAGAGCGGCAAGGGAAGACGGGGACGAAAATGGGAGACGCCCAGCGGTGTCAGTATTGCCATGAGTTTTGTTCTGCGGCCTGCCTTTGGCCCGGACAAAGCATCCATGCTTACCCTGCTGGCAGCACTGGCAGGATGCCGGGCTGTGCAGGAACTGACGGGAGAATGTCCAATGATTAAATGGCCCAACGACCTGGTGCTGAATCGAAAGAAAATTTGCGGTATTCTTACGGAGATGGCTTTTGAAGAGGATTATATCCGTCAGGTGGTCGTGGGAATCGGTTTCAATGTGAGTCAGGAGCAATTTCCTGAGGAATTGAAGGATAAGGCCACTTCCCTGTATCTGGAAACCGGGAAGCATTTTTCCAGGGCGAAGCTGGTCAGTCTTGTCATGAAATATTTCATCGATTACTATGACGAGTTTATAAAAACGGAAAGCCTTGCGTCGGTGATGGATGAATATAATGAGAAGCTGATCAATCGGGATGAGGAAGTGAGAA
>JAQXIM010000098.1 GCA_029007785.1 Clostridiales bacterium
AAGGATGTAAAGAGAAGAAATGAAAAGAAGAAATGAAAAGAAAAGAAAAAGGAACAGCACCACTAAAGAGAAAAGGAGAAGAAACAGCACTACTTGAAATACGGATTATTTTGTTGTAAAATATAATGAAGTATATCTTTAATGGGGGAGGAGGAGAAGATGTCTGAATTTTCCGAAAAGCAAATACAGTTTTTAGAAGCGGCAAAATCATCCGTACTTCAGCAGCAGGAAGCAGTTTTTCAGGCTGCAGAGCAGGACAATTTGGTGAAAAAGATGGAAAAAAATCTGGAACAGGAAAGCTCTGCTCTGGAAGAAAGTATCAGCTTAATGATAAAAAAACGCCGCGGTGAAATTGAGTCCAATTACAATCGCCAGTTAACCGGCGTTCAGAATACGATAAAAAAAGTTCGGGCAAAGAGAGAAAAAGCAAAAAGCCGTGGAATGAAATCCCGTATGAACGATGAGACGGCAGATTTGCGCCAGGAAAACAGGATGCTGAGAAATGAACTCCATACCTTATTTCGAAAAGAGAAGGTGCCGGGATTCTGTAATACCTGGGTTTTTTATGCTTTGTATTATCCGAGACAGTGGAAAGAAATTGCTTTTTTCCTTCTGTTCCTTATCCTTGTATTTATAGGAATCCCTTTTGGAATTTACTGGATGATTCCCAGGCAGGGTATCCCCTATCTGGTGGGAGTTTATGCACTGGATATTGCGATTTTCGGCGGTATATACATTTTGATCAATAACTGCACGAAGGTGCACCACAATTCTGTTCTGAAAGAAGGGAAAAAACTTCGCCGTCATATGGCGGGCAACAGGAAAAAAATTCGCCATATTGAAAATGGAATTCGTAAGGATACCAACGAAGAAATGTATGGTCTTGACCGGTATGATGATAAACTGGCACAGTTGGAGAATGATCACCGGGATATTTTAAATGAACAAAAAGCAGCTCTCGATATTTTTGATGGAGAAACCAGAGAGAAAATTCGTCAGGAGATTCTGGAGAATAACAGGGAGCGAATGCATCAGCTGGAAGAAGATCTGAAAGAGGCAGAAGAAGAGCTGGATCGGAGAAAGCAAGAGGAACAGTTCTGGGGACGGAAAGTCAATGAAAGGTTTGGAAACGAGCTGGGTCAGGAATTTATGGATCCGGATAAGCTGGATCAGCTTATTGAAGCTTTTAGTCAGGGTGCAGCCAATATGATGGAAGCCCAGGACTGGGTACGGAATAATCAGGATAAAAATCATAAAAGCTGAGAACAAATAAAAGCTGAGAATAAATAAAGACTGAGAACACATAATAAAAAACCATTCGGCGGGGAAATCCCTGGCTGAATGGTTTTTTATGTCATCGCCTCCTACTCGATTGTGGAACAACATTCTGTTTCATCATCTAGTCCGTATCCACGCCACGAATTCGGGCTGACGGAACAAAGGGAAGGACTGCCTGAAGAAGTTCCTTTAAATAATTTTCCGCAGGTTCTGTAAACTCCGGATTCAGTACGGTATCGGAGCAGCGATACGCCTGAAGAAAATAGGCTGGAGCTCCGGCAATCCATTTTCCGATTTCCCGGATATCTTCAGGGGTGTGAAGTTCCGGCATCACTGTTGTCCGAAATTCATAGGGAATCCTACCCTGAAGAAGGATTTGAGAGCTCTGAAAAACTCTGTCCCAGAGAGGATTTTCCACACCTGCTGTCTCAGCATAACGTTGGGGAGAGTTTTTGATATCCATGGCAGCATAGTCCAACAGGTGATCCTGAATCAGGTCTTCCAGCATTTCCGGGTTGGTACCGTTGGTATCCAGCTTGACCCGATAACCCAAAGCACGAATTTGTTGTATCAGATCGGGAAGATCCGGATGGAGAGTGGGTTCTCCCCCGGTAATGCAAACACCTTCCAGTCGGCCCTGGCGCCGTTTCAGCGTATCAAGAATTTCACGGATGGAAAGTGCATCCTCAGGGAACGGAGAAAGCAGATCCGCATTGTGGCAGAATGGACAGCGAAAATTGCAGTTTCCGGTAAAAATGGTGGCAGCCAGATAGCCGGGGTAGTCCAAAAGTGTCAGTGATTGAAACCCAAAAACATCCATAGGGAACCTTCCTTCTACTACGAAATATATTAGGGATAATATCCCTTGCTGACAGTAATAAAAGAATCATCAAGATTTTTGTATTTCCATCTGTCATATTTCCGGAGATGATGGAAAACGTGATGATTCCGTGATGATAAGAATTAATCCAAACACTCTTTATTTTATTATAGAGAAGGGTAAATTGCCAGCATTTGAAAGAGGAAATGCGGAAATAAACAGGAACAAAATACTTTCAGAAATAACCCGTGTCCGGTAAGGGGCAGATTTTGCTTTCACGAAAAACCTGTGTCCGGTAAGGGGTAGATTTTGCTTTCACGAAAAACCCGTGTCCGGTAAGGGGGAAATTTTACTTTTACAAATAACCTCTCTGTCCGGTAAAGAAAGGATATCTGACAAATGATAGCAAATAGAGAATATCTAAAAAATGATTTGACATATTCCCTTCCGACAGGATATAATAAAGAGACGGGGAATTCCCCGACATAAAACAGCCATAAAGTTTCCGCGCAGCCGGGGAGTTAGCGGTGCCCTGTACCTGCAATCCGCTATAGCAGGGGTGATATTCTGCCGAGGACTCTCATTGTGGGGCTGCCCTTTGAAAGTGACGTTGATGTCTTGGTCTCACGCAACGGGAATTTGTGAACCGTGTCAGGTCAGGAATGAAGCAGCACTAAGCAAAACCTCCCGTGTGCCGTGAGGGTGCCTGGATTGAGTTAACTGCAAAGGTAACGCCTGTGATGAGTTTTCGACACAGAATGCGCGGATTTAATTTATTAATTCATTTTCTGGAGATGGGCAAATGGCATATACAGCCCTTTATCGTAAATGGCGTCCGTCATCCTTCACTGATGTAAAAGGGCAGGATGCTATTGTAACGACACTGAGAAATCAATTGAAAACCGGTCGAATCGGTCATGCCTATTTATTTTGCGGAACCCGGGGAACGGGAAAGACGACAGTGGCCAAGATCTTTGCCAAGGCGGTAAACTGTGAGCATCTGGTGGATGGAGATCCCTGTCAGGAATGCGAAAGCTGCCGCACTATAAATGCAGGTGCATCCAAGAATGTGGTGGAGATTGATGCCGCATCCAACAACGGCGTGGATAATATCAGGGAAATCCGCGATGAAGTACAGTACTCACCTGCGGATGGAAAGTATCGGGTATATATCATAGATGAGGTTCATATGCTTTCTTCCGGTGCATTCAATGCCTTGTTAAAGACTTTGGAAGAACCGCCGGCTTACGTCATTTTTATTCTGGCAACGACAGAACCCCATAAGATTCCTGTGACTGTGCTGTCCAGATGTCAGCGGTATGATTTTAAAAGAATGACCACAGATGTCCTGATGGAAAGACTCAGCGAATTGGCAGAAAATGAAAAGATTGATGTGGAACCCCAGGGCCTTCGGTATATTGCCAAGAAGGCAGATGGAGCCATGCGTGATGCCATCAGTCTGCTGGATCAGTGTATCGCCTTTCATATTGGGGAGAAGCTGACATATGAAAAGATTCTCACCGTCCTGGGAGCGGTGGATAACGAGCAGTTCAGTCAGTTTTTAAGATGTATTCTGGAACAGAATACTTCCGGATGCCTGCTTCAGCTGGAACAGCTGGTTATGGATGGAAGAGAACTGGGACAATTTGTTCAGGATTTTATCTGGTACATGAGAAATCTTTTGCTTCTCGTTTCTTCCGATGCCGGAAATGAAATTTTAGATTTGACGAGGGAGGATTGGGAGCGTTTTCGAGAGGAAGCTGCCATGACTTCACCGGAGAATCTGATGCGTCTGATACGTATCTTCTCGGAACTGTATAATCAGATGCGGAATGCTGTAAATAAGAGAGTATTGCTGGAAATTGCTGTGATCCGAACAACCCAGCCGGCCATGGAAGAAAATATGGAATCGGTGATGGAGCGTTTGGAGCGTCTGGAGAAGCAGATCAAAGAGGGACAATTTGTGAAAGCAGTTCCCCAGCCGGCAGCAACAGCAGAACCAATCCCGGAAAAAAAGGAACCGGCAGAGGAAAAAGGTCCTGTCGTTTTGCCGGCGGCAGAGTATCAGGATTTGATGATGGTTCAGGAAGAATGGGAACGCATAGGGAACAGCATTGACCGGGTGGCCCGGCTTTCTCTCAGGAATACACGGGTGGAACCAAGAGGTCAGGGAACATTATGCGTTGTGTTCTATGATGCCTTTAATTATAATATGTGTAAGGCTGTCGGTGCTTTGCAGCAGGTCAAAGAATTTGTGGAGGAAACGTATAACAAAACACTGGAATTTGATATGCGTTTGGCAAATCAGGCCGAGGAAGAGCCCCGGTATGTGACAGATGAAGATCTTTCTGCTTTTCATGCAGAGATTGAGATAGAAGATGAATAGCAGCAGGATGGCTGCATATGGAAACAAGGCAGAAGTTTTAAAAACAGAAATTCTAAAACAGAAATTCTAAAATAGAAATTCTAATACAGAAATTCTCAAAGAGAAATCTTCGAAGAGGAATTTTCGAAGAGGAATTTTCAAAGAGAAATTTTCAAAGAGAAATCTTAAAAACAGGAATTTCAAAAACACAAATTTCAAAAACAATAATTTGTAAAACAGGAATTTCAAAAACAGTAATCTGGTGAAATTTCTGCCGCATTAGAAACGTAAAGTATACGAGGCGGTATCCGTTTGATACATTGTCTTTATCAAAATATAGGTCCCGGGAAAAAGCAGGGGCAAGAGGAGGAAAAAGTTATGGCAAAAAGAGGTGGATTTCAGGGCGGAATGCCTGGAAATATGGGAAATCTGATGAGACAGGCTCAGAAGATGCAGCGTCAGATGGAAGAGGCTGGTCGTCAGCTGGAAGAGAAAACTTATACGGCAACAGCAGGCGGCGGAGCGGTAGAAGTTGTTGTTTCCGGTAAGAAAGAAATCACAGAAATTAAGCTGGCACCGGAAGTAGTAGATCCGGATGATATTGAAATGCTGCAGGATCTGGTGATCGCAGCTGTAAATGAAGCATTGCGTCT
>JAQXIM010000099.1 GCA_029007785.1 Clostridiales bacterium
AAAAAATAAATCAAAATCTTTGAAGTATTTGAGAGAATCAGCCGGTCAGGTAAAAGTTACCGACAGATATGGGAGGTACTGATATGGTGGAAGTGTTTACAGAGGAAAACTTTGCAAAGAGGATCATACAGGCCAAAGAACCGGTTCTGGTAGATTTTTATGCAGACTGGTGCGGCCCCTGCCGAAAGATCGGGCCGGTGATGGAGCGGCTGGCAGAGAAGTATGAAGGAAAATTAATTGTAGGAAAGGTAAACGTGGATGAAAATCCCGGTATTGCCCGGGAGTATCATGTACAGTCAATTCCCTATCTGGTGCTGTTTTCCCAGGGGGAAGTGAAGGAAACTTCCTTAGGGGCAGTTTCCAGCCGCACGTTGGAAGAAATGATTCATCGGGGACTGGAGAACTTTGAGGAATAGGTACTCAAAAGATGAAATATTTGCCATATTATGCGAGAAAAGTAATGAAACATGGAAATTATTATTTCTTTAAAAAAGTGCTTGCATTTTATATGATGCTGTAGTATACTATGTTTCGTTCGGTGAGCAACACAGAACAAAAGAAAGCACCAATAGCTCAGTTGGTAGAGCACCTGACTCTTAATCAGGGTGTCCAGGGTTCGAGCCCCTGTTGGTGCACTTCAAGTCCTAAGTTTAGCTGATATGGCAGACTTGGGACTTTTTGCTTTTCATTGATGCAGATCCGATAATGGTTCAATGAAGATTCAATGAAGATTCAATCATGATCCAATGCTGTCCGATTTGAGACGGAAGCAATTTCTGATACGATTTAGAAATCCTGGGAAAGAACAGGTCAGGGACGACCTCTTTTTCCCGGGATTCCTGTTTTATGAGAGCGGGGAAACCAGATCAACTCGAATAATGCGGAAGACACTAAAAAACGTAACAATAATCAGATAATTAAGAAAGTCTTCCAAAAAAGTCTTGATAAGTCGTATTGACTTTCGAAAAAAATGAGAGTACATTAACGTTGGTTAGATAAGGAGGTTGTGTCATGGAAGGAATCTTGCAAAAACTGTCGGAAATTGAAGACGCAGCCAACCGGATTCTGGATCGGACAGCGGAGCAGAAAGCAAAACTCACCGAGGAAATGAGAGTTCGGACGGAGAACTTCGATAAAGATCAGGAAGAAAAGAAACAGAAAAGGATTTTGGAGATTCAGGAATCACTTCAAGGACAGCGAGAAGAGACTTTGAAAGAACTTCAGGTATCCACAGAGAAACAGATGCAGCAGCTGAAGAGCCTCTATGAGGAGCGACATCAGGAACTGGCAGATATTCTTGTCAGTCGGATTTTGGAGGAGTAAGGTATGGGAAACCTGCTATCATACAGCGGCCTTACAACGAAGCTTCGCGCCATGGAGAGTCATCTGATTTCCAATGAGGATTACGAGAAGATTTCGGGTTTCACCAGTGTCCGTGAGGTGGTTTCTTTTTTGCGGGAGCTTCCCAGTTATCAGGAAGCGCTGGCCGATCTGGATGAGAACAATCTTCATCGCGGAGATGTGGAGAAACGGCTGATCAATTCCATTTACCAGGGATTTTCCCGAATTTATCAGTTTGCTGACGGAAATCAGCGCCGTTTTATGGATCTTTATTTTCAGCGATACGAAGTAGCTCTTTTGAAACGTTGTTTCCGCATGGTGACAGACCATCAGAAATTTACAGAGACACTGGGAAGTTTCGGGCCATTTTTCAGCCGTCATTCCTGTCTGAATCTGGAACAAATGTCATCCTCCGGCAGTCTGGCAGAGCTGATCGAAAGTTTAAAGGGAACACCTTACTACAGTACGATGGCATCGCTGCCGGAAAACAGGAATATTACGCTTTTCGATTATGAAATGGCCCTGGATATGTCTTATTTTGCCAGAATCTGGAAACAGAAGGATAAGATATTAAAGGGGCAGGATCTGAAGAGCATTACCAAAGCATATGGTGTCAAATTTGATTTGCTGAATCTGGATTGGATTTTTCGATCGAAAAAGTATTATCATCTTCCTTCTGCTGAAATCTATAGGATGCTGATTCCCATGCATTATAAACTGCGGCGGGAGGAGGTTTTCCGTCTGGCGGAAGCGGAAAGTATGGAGACCTTCGAAATGATGCTGAGCAAAACTTATTATGCCGGCCGCTATCAGCAGCTGACTTCTGCAGATATAGAGGATATGTATGTTGCCATTTTGAAGCATACTCTGAAGACGGAAGCCAGTCATCATCCCTATTCTGCCGCGATGATTTATTCCTATCTCTATCAGAAGGAACATGAAGTGGACCGGTTGACTACGGCACTGGAATGTATTCGATATCAATTGGATTCGGAACTTACCTATCAGTATATCGTAAAGAATTAGAGGGCCAGATATATGATTGAAAAAATGAAGTTTTTAAGCATTACCGGACCGAAGGGAGATATTGACCGGGTAGTAAATCAATATTTCTCACGATATCCCATTCATCTGGAAAATGCATTGGCTGAGCTCAGCCAGGTGAAAGATCTTTATCCCTATATGGAGGCGAATCCTTATCGGGAATGGCTCAGTCAGGCTGAAGAATATATGGAGTTGCTTCCGGAATCGGGGAATCT
>JAQXIM010000100.1 GCA_029007785.1 Clostridiales bacterium
TTAAGAATTGCAGTTATGGCAGACATCAGCGTACCAATGAAGGAAGACGGTATGGCATTTTGAAGGGCGGTCAGGCCTTCTATTATAAAATGCTCTATGAGATGCGAAGTGAAATTACAGAATGATTCCGATTCAGACGATGATTCTCATTCGTGATGAAATACCATTGTTCTTGATTTTTGTGTACAGAGCCAAAGTGCGGAACTTTTGCAAAAACTGGTGAGAGGAATATTTATGAAAGTATTGATCATTGGTGACCGACGGCGGTATGAAAGGTATAATCCAGAAGAGGGATTCTGGCGTCAGGCAGATATCGTATATTGTTCCCGGGGAACTTCGGAAGAGGAAATTCTGACGGCAGGCAGGGATGCGGAGCTGCTTTTTGTCGATGCGATTGCCCCTGTCAGTGCAGAACTGATTCGACACATGCCTCATTTGAAAATGATTCATTCCGAAGGGGTCGGTTATGATCGGATCCATGTGGAAGAAGCTTCCAGACGTGGGATTCCCGTATGCAATAATAAGGGATGTAATGCCGGGGCGGTAGCTGAGCAGGCCGTATTTCTGATGTTGGCCTTGCTTAGAAGTGCTACGGAAGGCCAGGTGGCTGTTCTGACAGGACAGCAGATTCAGATGAAAGAGCGGAGAATGAGGGAAGGTATCCGGGAATTGGCCGAGTGTAAGGTGGGACTGGTTGGATTTGGTGATATCGCAAAGGAAACTGCTCTGCGGCTGAAGGCTTTTGGATGTGAGTGCTTTTATTACAGTCGTCATCGGAAGAGCGTGGAAGAGGAAGAGTTTTATTCCGTCCGGTATCTTCCTCTGGAGCAATTGGCTGCTCATTCTGATATTGTCAGTCTTCATGCGGCCGTCAATGAGGAAAGCCGGGGAATGATCGGAAAAGAATTCCTGGAAAATATGCAGAGCACATCGTTTCTTGTGAATACAGCCAGGGGAGATCTGGTAGACAACATGGCTCTTCGGGAGGCTCTTCTGTTGGATCAAATTGCAGGATATGGTTTGGATACCATATATCCGGAACCTGTGTCGGCTGAAAATCCGCTGGTATGTCTTCCGGCACCCTGGAGCAGGAAAGTGGTTCTGGCACCTCATCTGGGCGGTATTACATCGGGAACTTTTCGGCGGGCATATCGTTCCATGTGGGAAAATGCAGCCAGAGTTTCCCGCGGCGAACGTCCGGAGCATGTGGTAAATCCGGAAATTTATGATGGTATGTGACGCTATTTTTCGGTTCTTAAGAAAAAAATAACTATTTTATTTTGAAATTTTAATGAAGTCCCCCAAAAGTCTCGAATTTTTGGGGGATTTGCATTATAATAAAACGAAAAAGATACAAAGGATGGAATCATTTTGGTTTCAATAGGATGGAAGTTTTTATGACTCCGTCATTTTTTTGCGGAGTACGACCATGGGACCATGGGAAAGGGGGAGCTGTTGAAAAAAACAACAATTCAGAAACATTGGCAATTTCTTCGATTTCACAGTGTTTTTGTGAAAACCATGGCGGTTCTTCTTCTTCTTGTTTTTGTCATGATTGGAATTTTCTATGTTTTTGTTAATTTCAGTTATCGGCAAGGTCATCGCCAGGAAGAAAAACAGGACTGCTATTCGATGATACATATGCGAAATGAGGAGATAGAAGCCAGTTTGCTGTCTCTGAAGGTACAGGCAAGTGATTTTCTTCAGGGGGAGGATACCGTAAGCCTGGCTCTGAAGGGAAACGGTAATCACGCGGAACAGGATTCTTTGATGCTGGAAGTAGCATTGAATCTTTACAAATTTGTTCGGGAAAATGCCTGGACAGATTCGTCTTATCTGTTGGTAAAAGCCACTGATATGATAATGACTTCTGACAAAAGAATCATCAGCAGAGAAGAGTGTACGGAAATGACAGATCTGGATCAGTATTCCGCAGAAAACGGTCTTTGCTGGTATGAGGATGAACTATTCTGGATTCAGGGATTTCCACAGGAGAAACCACTTCTGGTCATGGCAGTTAAAATTGATCGGCAGCAGATGTTTGAAGATGTGTGGGCAGAATTGGGACCGGAAGAAATCGGTATGTATTTGTATTTTCAGAACAGACCGATTTTTGAGGGCTTTCAGAATTATCCTGAGGAAGATGCATTGATGACGGCAAATCGGGTTGACGACGGCAACGGATTTTATACAGGTAAGTCCGAAGTATCGGATCAGATGATTTACTCTTATGTTTCCGATTATACCGGTTTTCAGTGGATATGTCTTTCTGATCAAAAGGATTTGTTCTCCTACTCGTCGGGTATGCTTAAGAGTTTTCTTTTTGTGTCAGGGCTGATGATTATTCTCCTGATTGCGGCGAGCGTGGTGCTGGTTCAGTTTGTATATTTTCCTCTCCAGAAGATTGTTGTAAATATGGCAAAGTCCAAAGATGGAATGCTGGCAACGAATAAAGCGGGAAACGAACTGGAATTGATCGAGAATCTTTATCAGGAGAATCAGGAAAAGCAGGAAGTTCTCCGGGAAATGCTGAGCCAGGTAGGTACGGCTGTTCAGGAAAAATTGTTGTCTTCTCTGGTTTCCGGTGATGAAAATAAGAATGGTGATGTGGTGGACATGCTCTGCGAGCTGGATCCTTCTTTCTCTCTGGAAGGAAGCTACCAGGTTCTTCTTGTGCACATTTTTTATGGTCCGGATTATGCCTGCAGCCTGAGGGAACAGGCCATTCATCGCTGGAGTCTCCAGCAGGTCAGCCAGGAATATTGGGAAGGAAAGGCCAGCAATTGTATTTTCCAGGGGAAAGATGAAAATCTGATTCTTATTATCAAGTACAATGAAAATACTTCAACAGCCAGTGCAAAACGACTGGTGAACGATTTCGAAGAGAATCTGAAAGATCAGCGAAATTTGTTCTCCTTCCATATGGAGATGGGAGTAGGCCGTGTTTATCGTTCTGTTGAAGATGTCCATGAGGCATATCTCGATGCAGAAAAGAATCTTCAGGAGAGACTGTACTATCAGAGAGAAAGTACCGGAGAAGATAAGAGTATACAGCAGTATGCCAAGAAAGCAGAATCTATTCTCCAGGAGGAACTGGGATATACCGGTCAATATACGGAGAAGATCAAGCTTCTTTTACAGGAAGTAATGAATGAGGCGGCTTATGCGCCTAAAATATATTCTATGGTCAGTGATGT
The DNA here is from genome assembly GCA_029007785.1 of Clostridiales bacterium. Classification (GTDB taxonomy): domain Bacteria; phylum Bacillota; class Clostridia; order Lachnospirales; family Lachnospiraceae; genus UBA3305. The sequence continues at coordinate 3,198 of JAQXIM010000100.1, forward strand.
GATTCTGGAACGCCTGATTCAGCTCAATGTGGAGAGAAAAGATCGCTGGATGACTGCGAAGAAACAGTTGGAAGAAAACCATCTTCCTTTGGGAGATCAGGACCCCCGAACGGATATCATGAATACCTTTGTGGAGGAAACTCTTCAGGCTGTGGAACAGGCTGTAGGCAAAGAAAAATTCCGATATATTGAGAGTGCAAAGAAATATATTGAAGCTCATTACAATGACAATGGTCTTTCTCTCAATGTGGTCAGTGAGTTCTGCGGAATCAGCAGTTCTTATTTATCCAGATTGTTTACGGATTATCTGCCTCCGGGATTCCTGGAATATCTGAATCAGTATCGGGTAGAGCAGGCTGCGGTTCTTATATTGAACACCAGTTACACTATAGCTGAAATTGGTTTTAAAACGGGATTTAATTCGCCGCAGAATTTTATTCGAGTGTTTAAGAAATATAAGGGAGAGACACCCGGTCAATACCGAATGAGAAAGGGGGAGAACCAATAATGCGAAAATATTGGATTATATTATGTTTTCTCCTGGGAGTTTCTATGGTATTGGGAGGTTGTCAGGAAAGGGAGAGGAATGAGGTATCCATGCTCCAGTATGAAGATAGGTCAAAAGAAAAACAGGAAGATGCTATTGTCATTCTTCTGACCCATACGGAACCGGAAAACAGTCTTACTCATGTGACAGCTCAGTTTTTTGAAAAATATCTGGAAAATATATCGGACGGAGCCATGACAGTCTCTGTCTACGGCAACAATACCCTGGGAAATCTGGGGGAAGGTCTTACCAGTGTTTCCAGAGGAACGGTACAGGTGCGTTTGGGAACCGGTCCTTCGGATACGATGCAGATTGTTCGGTGGCTTCCCACCCTCAATGATGCAGATATGGATTCCATTGAGAAAGCTTTGGAACCGGGAACCAAGCTGAGAGAACAGATTGACGAGGAATGCCGGGAAAAAAATGTAAGACTTATGGGAAGCCTTCCTGTTTCTTATCGTGTGCTGACCAGCAATATTCCGCTGGAGACAGTGGAAGACTTTTCTAAGCTAAAAGTTCGTTCCATCATGTCAGGACTGGAAACGGAGTTTTTTAAGACACTGGGAGCAGAGGCCACCGCCTTTACTCTGGAAAAGGTATATCTGGCCCTTCAGCAGGGAATTGTCAATGCACAGGAAAATACCATTCCCAGTATTGTCAGCAATCGAATTTATGAGCTGCAGAATTATGTAACAATTACAAAACACAAAGTTTACCTGGATCAGTTTTTTGTCAATGAAGATTTCTATCAGAGTCTGTCGGATCAGGAAAAAGAGTGGCTGGAAAATGCTATTGAAGAATCTGTGAAATTCGGCCAGCGGCAGAATACGAAATACATTACAGATGGATTGAGACGATTAAGTGAGGAAGGTGTTGTTGTGGAGACATTTCCGGAAGAAGAACGAAAAAAAATGCGGGAGATTACAGCTCCGGTTGTACGTGAATCCCTGTCCGAAGCTTATGGAGAAGAACTGGTGGATCATGTGATTTCCTGGGTTTATTAACATCAACATCTGCAGTGTCTTACGAAAAGCCTCTCTTTCGGATGGATAAACATTCCTGAAAACATATGAAAAAATGAAGATTTGAAGGAGTAAATACGACGAGAGGTGAAAATTGTTACAATTGTGATAAGCTTATCATCCATTGACATGAAAGATTACTGCACAAAACGATGAACATATTTTGTTAAAACTGTAAAAGCTTTGCTTATGGAATAAAAAAAAGCCATATACAAATGCGGACATATTGATGTATAATGGGATCATTGACAGAAGGGAGAAGAAAACTGTTATGAGATTAGGAACAATGGAACTTATTGTAATTCTTGTAGTAGTGCTGCTGATCTTTGGACCGAAGCAGCTGCCTAAATTAGCAAAAATGGTAGGCAATGGCGTTGGTTCTTTGAAAAAACATGTAAATGCTCAGCCGGATTGGGAAGAAGAAAAGGTGGAAGAGAAGAAAACCGTAGAAGAAAAGAAAGAAACGGTTATCATCGATGCGGAGGAGAAAAAAGAAGAGACACAGAAAGCATGATGCTGACTACAGCCCGGCAGCCAGATCTGCCGGGTTGTTTCGTGGCTCATTTCCGGGAAATGGAATAATCAAAAGAATACAGGAAAGCGTTCTCAGGAGATTTGGGCAAAGAAACTATGTACATATAAAAAAATTATATTATAATGGCAGCATGTGTTTTCTGACTTTTTTTATGAAAAGTGGGAAAAGAAAAAATTTCGAAAAAGAAAACCACTATTTTAAGGAGGAAAAAAAGGGAAAATATGAAGATAGGAACAATGGAACTGGTTGTAATCGTTTTAGTTGCTCTTGTGGTTGTTGGACCTACGAAGCTTCCCCAGTTGGCTCGTACTCTGGGAGAAACATTGGGCTCATTCAAAAAACAGATCAGCTATTACGAAAATGAACTGGATGAAGTAAAGGATGTTATTTCTGATATCGGTGATATCGACGAGGATGATAATAAGAAAACGAAAAAGAAATCCAGTACCAAGAAGGTAGAGCCGAAACCGGAAGAAGAGGAAGAAGACGAAGATCAGGACGAGGCAGAAAGTGAAGCCGCTGATGAGGACACGGAAACTGCACCGACTGAGGATAGCGAAGCAGCAGCTGAAGTGACAGAAACTGCTCCGGAAGAAGGAAAAGAAGAGAAAGAAGCTTAAGAATAAGCAAAAAAGATTTTTCTGGCAAAAACATATTGGTAAGAATCATCACTTCAGTTGATATGATTTTTACATAGAAGAAAGGTATTTTTTCCATTAAAACGGAGAAAACAGGAGGTAGTTTATTATGAGAATTGGAACAACAGAATTAATCATTATTTTGGCAGTCGTTATTTTGATCTTTGGACCCAGCAAGATTCCGCAGTTGGGACGTGCACTGGGACAGTCCATTGGCAACTTTAAAGGCGGTTTGAAGAAAGGACAGCAGGAAAGTCTGGCAGATGAAGAAAAAAAAGAGGAGAAAGCTGATAACTAATCATGGCTCAGAATAATCCTTCAAGAATTGATTCAATAAAAAAGAAAGCCAAGGATGTAACAGGGACTTTATCGAAAGGTGCTTCGGAGAAAAGAGAGTCTTTGATAAATCACCTGGGAGAGCTTCGCCGTCGTCTTGTCATGTGTATCGTTACCTTTGTCATTGCGATGCTGGTCTGCTTGTTCTTTTCAGAACCGCTGGTGAAGAATCTCATGGGATTGGGAGATAAGTTCACCTTTGTATATATTTCACCTACGGAATTGATGCTGTCCTATCTGCGTGTTGCTCTGGTAGGTGGTATTGTCTTTGCTTTCCCCATGCTTGGCTACCAGCTGTGGCGCTTTATGTGTCCCGGTCTGACTGCGAAAGAAAAGCAGGCATGTTTTGGAATTCTTACACTGGGCGTACTGCTGTTTGTATGCGGTGCTGTTTTCTGTTACATGATTGTTCTTCCGATTGCCCTGACTTTTCTGGCAGGCATTAACACAGACGGAACGATCAGCGCCATGGTGTCCATTGAAAGTTACATGACCTTTGTCATTACAATGCTTGTAACTTTTGGTGTTGTTTTTGAACTTCCCATAGTCACGATTCTGTTGACGCAGATTGGTATCCTGAATCCGAAATTTATGCGTAAGAATCGTAAATACGTAATTCTTGTTATCTTTATCCTGGCTGCGATTATTACACCTCCGGATGTAACGACCCAGGTTCTGGTTGCCTTCCCCATGATGGCTCTCTTTGAGATCAGTATCATGATCTGCAGTGTACTGTTCAGGAAGAAACTGGCAGCACAGGAAGCTGCTGAAGCAGAGGATGACAATTCGGATGAATAAGAATTTTGACAGATCCTGAGGAGGAATTCTTCGGGATCTGTTTTTCTATTGAAGGATTTGCCGATCAATGATAAAATACACAGAGAAGTTGGAAGGGGGAAAAGCATGCTGATAACAAGAGAATGTGATTATTCACTTCGGATTCTCCGTGCTTTGTCACAGGGTGAAACAATTAATGTTCCTACAATAGCTGAAATGGAAAATATATCGGTTGCCATTACGTACAAATTGACAAGAAAACTGGAAAAAGCCGGTATTATTCGGAGCTTTCGCGGAGCCAAAGGTGGATACAAACTTCAGACACCATTAGATGAACTTACTTTGTATGATGTATTTGTGAATATTGAAAGAGAGTTTCTGTTAACAGAGTGTCTGGAGGACCAGTATGACTGTGTGAATAACAGCAGCGAGAAGAGTTGCCAGTTTCATAATGAACTTTGCCGCATTCAGAAGGTTTTGTTAAAAGAATGTCAGTCAAAGAGTATTGCTGAAATCTTATCATCGGAAGATTTTCAGGAGACAGCGGAGGAAAAGCAGGATGGGAAGAACATCTAAAGTTGAGAGAAATACAAAGGAGACAAAGATACAGGTTGATCTGAACCTGGATGGTAGAGGAAAAGCAGAGATTGATACAGGCATCGGTTTTTTTGATCATATGCTTAACGGTTTTGCCAAACATGGCTTCTTTGATTTGGGCCTTCACTGTGATGGAGATCTGGAGGTAGATTGCCATCATACCATCGAGGACTGTGGAATTGCTTTGGGAACAGCTATTCGGGATGCAGCAGGCGATAAAAAGGGCATTCGCCGTTATGGCAGCTGCATTCTGCCGATGGATGAGGCACTGGTGCTCTGTGCAGTTGATCTGAGCGGACGTCCCTATTTTGTTTATGATGCGGAATTTACCAATCCCAGCATTGGAGGCATGGATACCCAGATGGCCAGAGAATTTTTTTATGCTGTCAGCTATACGGCAGCCATGAATCTGCATATCAAAGTGTTTTACGGATCAAATGATCATCATATTATGGAGGCCATGTTCAAAGCCTTTGCAAAAGCACTGGATCAGGCTGTATCCATGGATGATCGGATTTCCGATGTACTTTCCACCAAAGGAAGTTTGTAATTATGGAGATTGTACTTAACAAGGCTTTTTCTATGGTGGCTATTATTTTCCTGGGTTATTTTTTGAAACGGGTAGGATTCCTTAAAAAAGAATATTTTCATGTTTTTTCGAGATTAACATTGAATGTTACCCTTCCCTGTGTGATCATTGGAAAATTCAATGAGTTTACCATGGACTATGCTTTTTTAATCTTTGTATTGATGGGTCTGGGATTGAATTTGCTTACCGTTTCCTTTGGTTATCTCATTGGTTCCGGTGGTGGAAGAAAGTCCAGGGCTTTTTATATGATTAATTTGTCCGGTTTCAATATTGGTGCCTTTACCCTGCCTTTTGTTCAGAATTTTTTAGGTGCCAATGGTGTCGTGGCAACATGTCTTTTTGATGCCGGTAATTCCCTGATGTGCACCGGCGGAACCTACGCGCTGGCATCTACCGTGGCTGCCAATGGAGAAAAGCAGGGAGCGAAAGCTTTTCTGAAAAAGCTGTTTACTTCGATTCCCATGGATACATATCTGATTATGCTGTTTTTATCCATGATGAACTGGAAAGTGCCTTCCGTTGTGCTGAGTTTCACCTCGACTGTGGGTGCTGCCAACAGTTTTCTGGCCATGCTGGTAATCGGAATCGGTTTTGAATGGAAACTGAAAAAGGAACAACTGAAAGCGGCTGGAACTTGTCTGGCTTTTCGATATGGTATGTCCGCGATCCTTGCAGCGATTTTCTATTTTCTGCTTCCTTTCTCAGATGAAATTCGACAGGCTATGACCTTGATTGCCTTTGCACCTTTATCGGCCCTTTGCCCTGTGTTTACTCAGAAATGCGGTGGAGATGAAAGTCTTTCCAGTACGATTAATTCTCTGTCGATTATCTGCAGCACGGTAATGATTACGTCACTTCTGCTGGCATTTCAGCTTTGATTTGGACAGAAGACGAACGAAATGGACCGGAGAGAAAAAAGGAAGAAAATCCGAGCGGTCTTCTTCCTTTTTTAGATCTTTCATATGAAATAAGCCTGAAATTATTTCCACTGGATAGAGGGATCAGCAAAGGCTTCGGCGATGGATACAAGAATGTCCCGAATTTTTTCCATATCCTGAATGACTGCGAATTCATAGGGGCCGTGATGATTCTCGGAACCGGTACAAAGATTAGGACAGGGGAGACCCATAAAGGAAAGACGAACCCCGTCTGTGCCTCCGCGAATGGGCTCTGTTTTCGGTTCCACTCCATTCCTGAGCATGGCCTTTCTCGGTATTTCCATTAGTTCCGGGAAAGGAGCCAGTTTTTCTTTCATATTGTAATACGTGTCTTCCATAGACAGTTCAATGGTATCCATTCCATATTTTTTCCGGAGAGATTCCACAGCCTTTTTCATAAGCTCTTTTCGCCATTGAAAAAGTTCGCTGCTATGGTCGCGAATCAGATACTGCATCTGAACCTCTCCGATATCACCGGAAAGACTGGCCAGATGAAAGAATCCTTCATAACCTTCTGTATCTGCCGGTGTCTGGTTGGAGGGAAGCAGGGCGTTTAGTTCCATGGCTAAAAGAAGAGCATTTACCATGAGACCTTTGGCTGTACCGGGATGAATGGTATGGCCGTGAATCAAAATACGGGCAGTGGCAGCATTGAAATTCTCAAATTCCAGTCTTCCCAGCATACCGCCATCCACGGTGTAGGCGTAATCGGCACCAAAGTCATCAATATCAAAACCGGCAGGTCCGTTGCCAACCTCTTCATCGGGGGTGAAACCGATGCAAATATCTCCGTGGGGAATTTCCGGGTGGAGGATAAGCTGTTCTGCAGCACAGAGGATTTCCGTGATCCCTGCTTTGTCGTCGGCACCCAGAAGAGTGGTTCCGTCGGTAACAATGATATCTTTTCCCACCGCCTCTTCGAGAACCTTATATTGATCCGGTCCCATGGAAAGATGCATTTGCTGATTCAAAATGATTTCTTTCCCGTCATACTTTTCAATGATTCGAGGGTTTACGTGTTCACCGCTGGATTCCAGAGCGGTATCCATATGAGCAATCAAACCAAGGGCAGGCACAGGTGAATCCACATTGGAAGGGATCTTTCCAAAAACATATCCCTGATTGGACACACGAACGTCGGAAATACCCAGATCCTTCATGTCCTGTTCCAGAATTCGAATGAGATCCCATTGACAGGCTGTGCTGGGAATATGATCCGCTTCGGCGGACTGGGTATTGATTTTAACATAGCGAAGAAAACGCTCTGTCAGATTCATGAGTTTTTCTTTCCTCCTGTTATTTATTCTGCAGAATCTGCCTTCGTTTTGGAATCTGTCTTTATTTCGGAATCTGCTTCATTTTTCGTTTTCGATTCCTTTCTTGGTTTTGATGCTTTTTTTGTGGCAGATTTTTTAACGGAATCCGTTTTTACTTTTGCTTCTGCTTTTTTGCCGGATCCTGTGTTCTTTTTGGAAAGGGTTTTTTTATCGGAATCTGAATTTTCTTTTTCCGTCGCTGCTTTCTTTCTTCTTCTTGTTGTTTTTTTCGGTTCGTCTTCAAAAACAGGGACAAGAACGGCAGCAGTTCGGGCGGGAAGGTAAAGCTTTAACCAGTTTCCTTCCATACCCGGCTGATATGCAGAGTATTGCATATCAGCAATACGGTCATATCCGCCGAAACGTTTTTCATCACTGGACAGAATCAGGCGATAATCCGTAGGGTATGTCACAGGAATGACATAATCCGTAAAGGATTGGGTGGGATGGAAATTGAAAACGAAGAGAACCTGATTTCTTTCAAAGGCCAAAATATGATCCTGATTGTGGATTCGATTCAAATGGGGCATATCCTGTTGGAAGATATCCCACTCTCTGGCCATGGAAATCATAGCTTTGTCAAAATCACCCAGCCACTGATATTTCAAAAATCCATTGTCTGCCAGACTCCATTGACGGCGGCAGTATTTAAAGCTCCACTGGTTTCCTTCCCGGGGAAAATCAATCCATTCCGGATGGCCGAATTCATTTCCCATAAAATTGAGATAGGCATCACCGCCGGAAGCCATGGTCAAAAGGCGAATCAGTTTGTGAAGGGCAACCGCACGGTCAATGACAAGATTATGAGTCTCTTTGTCCATGTCTGTATACATGGCGGCATCAGCCAGTCGGAACATCAGAGTTTTATCTCCAACAAGGGCCTGATCGTGGCTTTCCACATAGGCAACGGTTTTTTCACCGGGACGGCGCAGGCAGATGCTGGACCAGATTTCTTCTATATTCCAATCCTCATCCCGCTTTTCCTTTATGGTTCGGATCCACAGATCGGGAAGACCCATGCCAAGACGGTAATCAAAACCAATGCCGCCGGCAGAAATAGGAAGACACATACCCGGCATACCCGACATATCTTCAGCCACAGTAATAGCAGAGGGTTTCAGTTCATGAATCAGTTCATTGGCCAACTGGAGATAAGTAACGGCTTCTGTGTCCGTATTCATGGAGAAGTATTTGCTGTTATGATCAAAATCACTTCCTAAGCCATGATCCAGATAGAGCATGGAGGTAACTCCGTCAAAACGGAAACCGTCAAAATGGAATTCTTCCATCCAGAATTTCAGATTGGAGAGAAGGAAATGAAGAACTTCTGTTTTTCCGTAATTGAACAGCTTGGTTCCCCAGGCGGGATGATCTCCTTTGGGGCCATCATGGAAGAACTGCCAGGTGGTTCCGTCGAATTCATTGATTCCTTCGGCAGTATTCTTTACTGCGTGGGAGTGAATCAGATCAAGAAGAACACGGATTCCCATTTTATGGGCGGTATTTACCAGATATTTCAGATCCTCCGGAGTACCGAACCATGAGGAGGCAGCAAAGAAATTGGAAACCTGGTAGCCAAAGGATCCATAGTAAGGATGCTCCATGATTGCCATCAGCTGAATGGTATTGTATCCGTCTGCTTTGATCCTGGGAAGAATCAGATCCGCAAATTCACGGTAAGTACCAACTCGTTCTTCTTCCTGAGCCATTCCAACATGTGCTTCATAGATCAGCGGCGGATCCTGGGGTTTGAAACGTTTGTCTGCCCAGCGGAATTTTTTCTTGTCATCCACGACCTCTGCACACCATTGCAGAGTTTCTTTATCCTGGACTACACGCTGTGCATACAAAGGAATGTGATCACTGGTTTTTCCCTGATAGGTTACCATGGTTTTTACCCGGCATCCCTGCCAAAGAGCTTTTTTTCCGGGAAGAACCAACTCCCAGACGCCATTTCCCAGATTGGTCATGGGGTGGGAAGCAGGATTCCAGTCATTGAATTCACCAAGGAGATGAAGAGCTTCAGCCGCCGGTGCCCATTCTCTGTATACCCAGCCGTCATCAGTATGATGAATGCCAAAATATAAATGTGCGTTGGCAAAATCAGAAAGAGATTCCTGGGAACCAAGAAGTCTCTGTCGTGTCTTAGTATAATTGTCCATACGCAGCTGGATGTCCTGAACGTAAGGTACTAACTGCGGGTTATATACGAATATTTGGTACATGAAATCTTCCTTTCTCTATTAATAGACAATATGTAATGACCTCCACTTTGCAGTAACGTGGATTTACCTGTATAATAAAGTTGTCAAGACAATATAAACAGGGATTACCGCATACAAAGGGAGGTCATCAAATGAATTATAACACAGTTTACGTAGGAATG
>JAQXIM010000101.1 GCA_029007785.1 Clostridiales bacterium
CCTATATTCCCAAGACGATCTTAGCCGGGGGTCCGGACTTGCAGTCTGGAGTCTGGAACTTGCAGTCCGGGGCCTGGAACTTGCAGTCCGGAGTCTGGAACTTGCAGTCCGGAGTCTGGAACTTGCAGTCCGGGGCCTGGAACTTGCAGTCCAGAGCCTGGAACTTGCAGTCCGGAGTCTGGAACTTGCAGTCCAGAGTCTGGAACTTGCAGCCCTAGTCCGGAATCTCCCCGTCATGGAAAAAAGCATACACGGTCTTTGCCACACTGCGGTTCATTTCCGGAATCGCTGCAATCTGATCCACCGTGGCCTCCCTCATGGCATCAATAGTCTGAAACTCCCGCATCAAAGCCTTTCGTCTGGCGGGCCCGATTCCATCAATCTCGTCCAGAATCGAATGAACCTGACTCTTGCCCCGGAGACTCCGATGATATTCAATGGCAAACCGATGGGCTTCATCCTGAATTCTTGTGATAAGCTGGAAGGCTTCACTGTGCCGGTCAATGGGCAGCTCCTGATTATAGAAATACAGCCCCCTGGTCCGGTGATTATCATCCTTTACCATACCGCAGACAGGAATTTCCAGTCCCATATCGGCCAGCACCCGTTCGGCAATATTGACCTGCCCCCGACCGCCGTCCATGAGAAGCAGATCCGGGAAATTACTGAAACTTCCATAGTTCTCTGCCATGCCCTTCTCCCGGATTTTCTCCCGTTCTTCCAGTCCATGGGAAAAACGGCGAATCAGAACCTCTTCCATGGAAGCATAATCATTAGGTCCTTTGACCCATTTGATTTTGAATTTCCGGTAATCGTTTTTCTTCGGTTTTCCTTTTTCATAAACCACCATGGATCCTACCGATTCAAAACCGGAAATATTGGAAATATCAAAGGCTTCCATTCGATTCAGCCCCGACAGCCCCAAAATCTCCTCCAGCTGACGAACGGCCCCCATGGTCCGGCTCTCTTCCCGGCGTACTTTTTCCTTATCCTGGGACAGAATCAGCCTGGCATTCTTTTCTGCCAGCTGAAGCAGCTGATATTTTTCTCCTTTTTTCGGTACAGCCAGAGTCACCTTATGCCCGCCCTTAATGGACAGCCATTGGGAAAGGGAATCTACTTCCGGCAGTTCCCGGGGAAGAAGAATCTCCCGGGGAAGAAAAGGAGTTCCCGAATAAAACTGTTTGACAAAATCTGTCAGAATCTGGGTTTTGGAATCTCCGTCTGCCACCACCATATGAAAATGGTCCCGGCCAATGAGTTTTCCTTCCCGGACGAAGAAAACCTGAACAATGGCATCCTGATCTTCCACATCTATCCCCACAACATCCCGATTTTCCATACTGTTTTCCACCATTTTCTGCCGTTCATCCATCTTACGCACACTAAACAGCAGCTCCCGATACGTGATGGCCGTCTCAAAATCCATGGCATCGGAAGCAGCCATCATTTTTTCCTCCAGCTGCTTCAGCAGAAGATCGTATTTACCCCCAAGGAAATCCTGTGCCTTCTCAATGGCCTTTCCGTATTCCTCCGGTGTGATTTTTCCCTGGCAGGGTGCATCACACTGCTGGATGTGGTAATTCAGACAGGGCCGTTCCTTCCCGATGTCCTCCGGCAGTCTTCTGCTGCAGTCCCGGATCCTGAACAGCTTATGGGCCAGACGGATCGTGTCCTTCACCGCCCCGGCACTGGTATAGGGCCCATAATATTTGGAACCATCCTTTTTCATCGTATGAGCCAGCATAACCCGGGGGAACGCCTCCCCCACTGTCACCCGGATATAGGGATATCCCTTGTCATCCTTCAGCATGGTATTATATTTTGGCTGATGCTCCTTGATCAGATTACATTCCAATACAAGGGCCTCCGCCTCGGAATCGGTGACAATGGTCTCAAACCAGGCAATCTGGGATACCATTCGCAGTACTTTCGGTGATTTATTCCCGCTTTTGTGGAAATACTGCCGAACTCTGTTTTTCAGTACCACCGCTTTTCCCACATAGATAATCCGATCGGCAGCATCATGCATGAGATATACTCCCGGTTTATCCGGCAGTTTCTTCAGTTCTTCCTCCAAATTAAAAACCATACACTCTCCTCCGGCATTTTCTTTCTTCATAGCGAAGGAAAGCACAAGCTTCCCCTGGGAAAACCTGTGCTTTTCATTTTTGCTCAGTCAAATGTTCTTCTTAATTCAAGATTCTTCTTATTCAAGACTCTTCTTAATTCAAGATTCTTCTTATTCGAAATCTTTCTTTTCCGGGATCGCTTCCTTACCGGCTGCTTCTGCCTCAGAGAGAGATTCTGCCTCTTCCTGTCCGGAAGCCGCATTCTCAGGGCAGGATTCTGCAGCTTCCTGTCCGGAAACTCCAGTCTTCTCTTCTCCATCGTAAACCGAAGCTTCCCCGTTCTCACCCAGAACCTCTGCTGTCACTTCTTCGGAAGCGGTCTTTTTGCGGTCCTCCTGAACTTTATGAAGAAGATCCATGAATTCCTTACCGGTAATGGTCTCTTTCTCAATCAGGAAGTCTGCAATCACATTCATGGCATCCTGATTTTCCATAATAATCTGTTTTGCTTTCTGGTAGGAATCTTTCAGCATTTCCTTAACCACGCCGTCCACCTTGGCTGCCGTAGCATCGCCGCAGTTCATAACGGTTCGTCCGTCCAGATACTGGCTTTCCACACTTTCCAGTCCCATCAAGCCGAATTCTTCACTCATACCGAAACGGGTAACCATGGCTCTGGCAATATTGGTGGCCTTCTCGATATCATTGGACGCACCGGTGGATACGGACTCGAAGAAAATCTCCTCCGAAGCACGTCCTGCCAGCAGGGTAACCAGTTCTGCTTCCAGCTCTGCCTTTGTCATCAGGAACTTTTCTTCCTCAGGGGTCTGCATTACATAACCGAGAGATCCCATGGTTCGAGGTACAATGGTAATCTTCTGAACGGGTTCTGTATTCTTCTGAAGGGCAGCCACAAGAGCGTGACCAACCTCATGGAAGGAGACCATTCTGCGTTCCTTACTATTCATAATGCGGTCTTTCTTTTCCTTACCGGCAATAACTACTTCCACTGATTCAAAAAGATCTGCCTGACAAACGTACTGACGGTGTTTCTTTACGGCAAGAATCGCCGCTTCGTTGATCATGTTGGCCAGATCCGAACCAACGGCACCGGAGGTAGCCATGGCGATGGCATCCAGATCCACCGAGTCATCCATGCGGACATTCTTGGCATGGACGCGGAGAATGGCTGCTCTTCCCTTCAGATCCGGTTTATCAACAATAATCCGGCGATCCAGACGACCGGGACGAAGCAAAGCCGGATCCAACACTTCCGGACGGTTGGTAGCCGCCAGAATGAATACGCCTTTACTGGAATCAAATCCATCCATCTCAGCCAGAAGCTGGTTCAGGGTCTGCTCTCTCTCATCATTGCCGCCGAAACGGGTATCACGGCTCTTACCGATGGCATCAATCTCATCAATAAATATAATACAGGGAGCCTGCTGCTGGGCCTGCTTGAACAAATCCCGGACACGGGAAGCTCCCACACCAACAAACATCTCTACGAAATCTGATCCTGCCAGACTGAAGAAAGGAACCTTCGCTTCTCCGGCAACGGCCTTTGCCAGCAGGGTTTTACCGGTTCCGGGAGGGCCAACCAACAGGGCACCCTTCGGAAGTTTTGCACCGATCTCGGAGTATTTTCCCGGATTATGCAGAAAGTCCACAATCTCCACCAGAGATTCCTCGGCTTCGTCCTGACCGGCCACATCCTGGAAAGTCACTCCGGTTTCCTTCTGCATGTAAACCTTTGCATTGCTCTTTCCAATGCCCATGATGCCACCACCGCCGCCGCTTTTCCGCATGACGAACATAAATACGCCCCACACCAGCAGTACCGGTATCATATAAATAAGGAGTTCCAAAAGGAAAGAAGTCCTCTCGACTATGGTTCCTTCCAGACTGATATCCCTTGCCATCAGAATCTGACGAACCTCTTCTACCTCATCACCTACAATGGCAGAATAGTATTCTTCTGTCTTGCCGGTATCTGCCCGTTTGATCTGAACAGAAATCTTTCGGGATGATTCATCCACAACTACTTTTTCTATATCTGCGGTCTGAATCACTGTCATAAACTCATTATAAGTCAGCTCCATGGAGGATGCATTGGTATACGTCCGGCTGATCAATGAGATACAGAACAGTGTCACCATGGCCAGAAACACCATCGTAAGAAAATTCGGTGTCTTCTTACCATCTTCCGGCTTTCTATTGTTTTGATTATCCATAGATTGTCTCCTTCGTTTTCGCTATTTGTAATTATAAGGACTGCCCTCAAATAAATCAAGGAACTTATTCGTAAGAATTCATAAAAATTATGTGTCCTAAACAATATTTTCTACTGGATTTTAAGAAAAAAATCCTGTATACTATTCTATATATGTTTTGAAATAACTATGCAGTCTGTCAGCGATGTCTGACTAACACACAACGGAGTGTGTCGGCTGGATGGTTTTTTGTGTTTCAAAAAAATATGAATTCGGTTCCCCATATACCACAAAGTCGTGTTTTCCCATATCAGAAATTCATGACTTGCTTTCTCTGGTATTATACATATATCTATCATACTCAGGAGGGTTATTATGCCGGTTAAATACGTTTTTGTTACTGGCGGTGTTGTTTCCGGTCTCGGAAAAGGAATCACTGCCGCATCCCTGGGACGCCTGTTGAAGGCAAGAGGTTACAAGGTAACCATGCAGAAGTTCGATCCCTATATTAATATTGATCCCGGTACTATGAATCCGGTACAGCACGGTGAAGTTTTTGTCACCGATGATGGTGCCGAGACGGATCTGGATCTTGGCCACTATGAGCGCTTTATCGATGAGAATCTTACCAAGAATTCCAACGTTACCACTGGCAAAGTTTACTGGTCTGTTCTGAATAAAGAAAGACGCGGTGATTTCGGCGGAGGTACGGTACAGGTTATTCCTCATATCACCAATGAAATCAAGAGCCGTTTCTATAGCAATCCTGAGGCAGAACATACAGAGATTGCCATTATCGAAGTCGGCGGTACCGTAGGCGATATTGAAAGTCAGCCTTTCCTGGAAGCCATCCGTCAGTTCATGCATGAGGTTGGCCCCCACAATGCCCTGATGATTCATGTTACTCTTGTTCCTTATCTGAAAGCTTCCGGAGAAATGAAGACAAAACCGACCCAGGCCAGCGTAAAAGGTCTCCAGGGTATGGGAATTCAGCCGGATATCATCGTTTGCCGTACCGAACATCCCATGAACCAGGGAATCAAGGATAAGATTGCCCTCTTCTGTAATGTTCCCGTAAGCCATGTTATCGAGAACCTGGATTACCCCGTTCTCTATGAGATTCCTCTGGCCATGGAAAAAGAACATCTGGCAGAAGTGGCCTGCCAGTGTCTGGATCTGCCCTGCCCGGAACCGGATCTGAAAGAATGGGAAGATATGGTGGAAGCCTGGAAGAATCGTACCAAAGAAGTCTGTGTTGCCCTGGTCGGAAAGTATACCGCTCTCCATGATGCCTACATCAGCGTAGTAGAGGCTCTTCGCCATGCGGGAAATGCCAACGGAGCAAAGGTTCGCATCAAATGGATCGAATCCGAAGATGTGACCCCTCAGACCGTCAGCAAACTGCTGGAAGATGTCAGCGGAATTCTGATTCCCGGCGGTTTCGGTGACCGGGGCATCGAAGGAAAGATCGAAGCCATCCGCTATGCAAGAGAGAACAGGATTCCTCTTCTCGGCCTTTGCCTTGGTATGCAGCTTTCCATCGTAGAGTTTGCCCGCCATGTCATTGGTTTTGAAGATGCCCACAGCTCCGAGCTGGATCCCAACACCACCCATCCTGTCATCCACCTGATGCCAGAACAGAACGGTGTAACGAACCTGGGCGGAACGCTTCGCCTTGGTTCCTATCCCTGCAAGCTGGATCCCACGTCCAAGGCCTTCGAGCTCTACGGTTCTGATCTGATTCATGAAAGACATCGTCATCGCTATGAAGTGAATAATGATTTCCGTGATGTTCTTCGTGCCAACGGCATGGTTCTCTCCGGAATCTCTCCCGACGGCAGAATTGTGGAAATGGTCGAGTTGAAGGATCATCCCTTCTTCATCGGAACGCAGGCTCATCCCGAGCTGAAATCCCGCCCCAACCGTCCTCATCCGCTGTTCAAAGGTTTCATTGAAGCCGCACTGAAGACAGTCAGATAACAGATATAACAAAGGTGCAGTCACACGCTATGTGCTCTGCACCTCCCTCAAGTACAGGCTCCCCATCACAGGGAGCCTGTACTTTTTACGCCATCGGAACACATAACTATAGCTGCCGACACTCTGCATTCCAACGGCTGAACTCCTTCAAGTCTCCATGTTATAACTCGGCAAACAGGCTCGCTTTCGAAAAGTCAGAGTACTTAGAATTAATATAGAAAAAAGACGCTGCACACTACTGTTCAAAATCAGTAATGCGGCAGCGCCATAAATTAACTTCTTTTTCTTATTCTCATGAATTAAGCCATCTTGTTAACAGCCTGGGCTAAACGAGAAACTTTTCTGGAAGAAGTATTTTTATGATAGATCCCCTTAGAAGTAGCCTTATCAATAACGGAAGTTGCTTCTACCAGAGCGACTTTGGCAGCCTCTTTGTCGCCGGAAGCAATAGCAGCTTCTACTTTTTTGATATAGGTTTTTACTTTGGAACGAGCAGCTTTGTTACGCTCAGCTCTCTTCTGAGAAACAAGGATTCTCTTCTTAGCAGATTTAATGTTTGCCACTTTGTGCACCTCCACAATGAAATGATTCTGTTTATAATCGACTGTTTTACATTTAAACCGGACACGGACGCTTTTCATGTAAACATACTCGTTTATCATATCGGATTTTTACATAAAAGTCAACAATTATTTTCCATAAGTCGGCAAAAACTCCGCACTTCATAAAATCACCAGCACCCGCAATAATCCCGACGAAACCATTCCCTTTCTTCGCCCCTGCATAAATTTCCTTTGCCCGGCAATGATAAAGAAAAACAGGTAAAACAAGCTTCATCGCCATGGGGAGGTTGCATCATGAGAGATTTTTTAGTTCGTACGGACCTGGCCGTAGAAGCCAGAGAAAACTGTCCGGACACAGCAGCGGACAGCAGCGGGATCCGTTTCCAGTCCTGGAAAGCCGGACGGGACATTCATATTTCCCGGGTTTCTGTAGAAACAGAAGAAGGTTCCCGTCAGCTGGGAAAACCCCTGGGAACCTATCTGACTCTGGAAGCAGAAAATATGAGTCGAAATGACGGAGGCTATCACCGGGAGATTTCCCAGGTTCTTTCGGAACAAATCCGCACTCTGATTCGTAAGGCCTGTCCCCGAAAAGATCCGGCTCCCCTGGTTCTGGCCGCAGGTCTCGGCAACGCAGCGGTCACCTCTGACTCTCTGGGCCCCCGGGTCATGGAAAACCTGTATATTACAAGGAATCTCTATCCCGACGGTAAAGTCTGCAGCATTGCTCCGGGTGTCATGGCTCAGACCGGCATGGAAGCCGCAGAAATCATCCACGGAATTGTCCAGGAAATCCATCCGGATCTCCTGCTGGTGGTGGATGCTCTGGCTGCCCGAAGTGTCCGCCGTCTGGGAAACACGATTCAGCTGTCGGATGCCGGTATCCATCCCGGTTCCGGTGTGGGAAATCACCGCCGGGGACTGACGCCGGACAGCATCGGCATTCCGGTCATTGCCCTTGGCGTACCTACGGTGGTGGGAGCCGCCGCCATCGTCTACGACACTGTGGAAGCCCTGGAAGAGGTCCTGGAGAAAGGCCAGCGATACTCGGCCCAGATTCTTCGGGAAATGACGGAGGAAGAAAAATACCAGTTCATCCGGGAACTGTTGGAACCGCGCTTTGGTCCCATGTTTGTTACCCCCAAGGACGTGGATGATACCATTGAACGCTTAAGCTATACCATATCCGAAGGAATCAACCTTGCCCTCCACGGCTGAAGCTTACTGTCTTATACACCACAATGGGACAGCAACGGTCAGTTCTGAACTCCAGAACTGCAGCTTCCTGCCTTATACACCACAATGGGACAGCAACGGTCAGCCCTGCCCTCCACGGCTGAATTTTACAATCAGCATCTCGGCGGCTACGCTGTCCTTAATTTCGCCGCTCTTCACGGCCTCATCCATTTCCACACAGAGAGAAACACATTCTTCCAGCTCTTCCCGGCTGAATCGGGCCGCCTGTTCCATATATCGGGTGACGACGAAGGATCGCCAGCCGCACCGTTCGGCAATCTGATCCCGGGAAAGGCCCTGCTCCCTCAGCTCCTTTGTCTGAAGAATAGCGTGGAACTGACGAGCCACCAGAACCATGATTTTCATGGGAGGTTCTTTGAGAAACATCAGATCGTAGTATAAATCCAGTGCTTTTTTCTGGTTTCTCACAGCAATGGCATTGATCATATCAAAGATTCGATTGCTGATCTGAGATGTGGTGATAGTTCTCACATCCTGAATCGTCACCACATCCCGATCTCCCACGTAACCAATCAATTTCTCCAGCTCCTGACGGATATTTTCCATATCATCTCCCGTTCTCCGAAGGAATTCCTCTGCCGTAGCTTCGGTGATTTTTTTGCCGGCCTGACCAAGGCCCCGGGAAATCCACCGCTTCAGCTCTGCCGTGGACTGACGTTTACATTCGGCAGCATAGCCCAGGGTGGATACCTTTTTATAGAGCTTATTTCTTTTATCTACTGCCTCTTCCACGAAAACGAGGCAGGTACTTTCCGGCATGTCCGGCAGATAAGCCGCCAGCTTGTCTGACTCCCGCTTGAACCAACCACTGTTCTCCACGATAATCAGCCTTTTTTCGGCAAAAAAGGGAAGCGTTTCCGCCATCTCCATTACCTGCTCCGGTGTCGTATCTTTCCCTTCAAAATACGTATAATTGATGGTGTCATCCCCTGCCACTGCCTGTTTCAGCCGATCCCTGCAGGCAGTCCGAAGATAGGCTTCTTCTCCAAAAATCAAATACACACGACGAATCGCGCCGCCTTTAATGTCGGCTTGAATTGTTTTCATTCTGCCTCTCTTTCCAGCACATCTCCCAGCTCTTCCAGATCCCGGAAAACGGCATCTGGCTTTACCGGAGACTTCTCCACATCGTCCCAGCCGGCTTCACCGCTGAGTACCAGAATCCCATGACTTCCATGGTTCACGCCAACCGCCACATCTGTATAAAGCCTGTCCCCCACGAAGGCCAGTTCCTTTCGCTGAAAACCAGTTAACTTCATTACCATCTCCACCGTCTCCTCCTGAGGTTTTCCAAGATATCTGGGTTTCACACCGGTCGAAAGTTCAATGGCGGCACAGAAGGCTCCGCAATCGGGAATAAAGCCTCCTTTCACCGGACAGTTAATGTCCGGGTGGGTGGCCAGAAAAACAGCGCCTTCCCGGATAAGCCTGCAGGCTCTGGACAGCTTTTCATAATCTAAAGTAGTATCAAAAGCAACAACTACTACCTCGGCCTCTTCCTCCACCAAATGAATTCCGGCTTTCCGGAAATCTTCCCAAAGAGCGGGTGTCCCCAAAAGGAACACCCGCTTTCCTGCAAAATATTGGTTGAGGAAGGCTGCTGTCACATCTCCGGAGGTCAAAATCTGATCCTTTGTAATTTCACAGCCCATGGAAGCTAAACGTGTTACATACTCGGAACCCGAACGGGACGAGTTGTTTGTAAAAAACAGATACTGTTTTCCCAATTTCTTTACCCGGCGAAGAAAATCCAGGGAATAGGGAAACATCTCATCTCCCAGATAAATCGTTCCGTCCATGTCCAGGACAAAACATTTTACTTCCTTCAGCCAGGAAAAATCTTCCGACATTTCCTCTTTCATATTCATTATCATTCACTCTTTGCACTCAGGGCCATATACAGTTCCGCGTTGGTAGCATCACGATAAGGATTTACCCAGATCAGTCCGGCAATGCCCAGAGTTACGGCAGAAGCAATATCCCAGAGAATAAAGGAAAGATCCAGAACGAAGGCATTCCATTTTTCTCCGTCCATCATCTCCTTGCTGGTCTGCAGTGCTTCCTGATAGGACAGCTCCGGATTATCTGCCAGCAGATAAGGAACCATCCGGTATTGATAGGACTTGATGATACCGGGAATCACAAACAGAAGGGTCCACAGGAAAACAAACAGGGAACGCATAAACATAACAGCAACCACGTTCAAATATTTGTTCTGAAATCCAAATCCCAGATCTCCAAAGGTGCCTTTACTGTGAATGTTGTGAAGATAGAAGCGAGCACCGCCAACCCGGATTACATTGGAGAAAAAGGCCTGAAGTGCCACTCCAAATATAATAGTTACAAGAAACATAAAGGGAAGGAATCCCAGAAGAAAGCCGATCGCTTCTCCGCTCATCATGCTTCCAATCTGATTGCCAATAGCCTCTCCGTATGACGGAGCGGAACTGCCATTACTGATGAGTCCGCCAAAATCGCTGTCAATATTCAGATCGAATCGAAAGCCCTCACTTCCTGCTATCATAGTCAGCAGCAGGCTGATGACAATACAGAGAATCCAGTTCTTCTTCACCATAAGTTTCGCATTGCTTTTTAATTGTTCTCTCGTCCAATTCATGTTTCATCCTCCTCGTTGTTTGGTATTTATATTCCGGCGTTTCCGCCGCCCCCATTCGTTCTTATACCAGCTCCCACTCCGGCTCTGCCGTAGGCTTCTTGGGTGCTTTAATCGTTAATTCCGGATTCTTCACCGATACTTTCGTGTACTTGGGAATGGATTCGGTAATGAAAGCATTACCGCCAATAATCGACTCTTCCCCGATGACCGTCTCTCCGCCCAGAATAGTAGCTCCGGAGTATACCGTAACATTATTCTCAATGGTAGGATGACGTTTCACGCCGGACAGCAGCTGACCGCTTCTGGTGGAAAGAGCACCCAGAGTAACACCCTGATACAGTTTTACATTGTTTCCGATCTGAGTTGTCTCACCGATTACAACACCGGTTCCATGGTCAATGAAAAAATACTCCCCAATGGAAGCACCCGGATTGATATCGATACCGGTCAGACCATGGGCATACTCGGTCATGATTCTGGGAATCAGCGGCACATTCTTCAGATACAATTCATGGGCGATCCGATAAACCAGAATGGCAGAGAATCCCGGATAGGAGAAAATAATCTCTTCCTTACTCTTCGCAGCCGGGTCACCGTCAAAGCCTGCCTGAATGTCCTTCAAAAGCATCTGCTGGATATAGGAAATTCTTCCAAAGAAATAGGTGCAGACCTGCTCTGCTCTCCGGGAAATCTCTTCCTTGGAAGCACCGTCTTCATTTTTATATA
>JAQXIM010000102.1 GCA_029007785.1 Clostridiales bacterium
ATAATAAGTAGTCACACATATGTGTGCCGTCTTTATTATAGGATAAACGGAGTGCTCAACACACCGGAAAGGTTGCTCTCAATCACCGGAACGGTTGCTCACATTGACCGTGCAACGTGCTCTGCGGCTCCGGAATATACAAGAGTCAATATGTGAGATTTCCGGAATCACTATGGAATATTTCCCGGTATTGTTGTAAAATAACCTGGTATAACGAAGGAAAAAGAAGTAGAATCATTGTTGAAAAACAATAGAATACAAGGACGAAATACAGGCTGTCGCAAGAGGGGTTTTGCGGCAGCCTCACGTACGTAAAAAAGATGAGAGGGGTATTATGAAAACACAAGAATTGTATTCATGGAAAGACCGGACAAATCGCCGGGTTTTCAGTGAAGGGATGAGGGATGGGATTCCCATCGGACTGGGTTATCTTGCCGTGGCATTTTCTCTGGGAATTGCCGCACGAAATGTGGGAATCACCGCTGGACAAGGTTTCCTGATGAGTCTGTTATGTAATGCATCTGCCGGTGAATATGCCGGAATTACTTTGATTGCAGCCGGAGCCAGTCTGATCGAGGCAGCTGTCATGACGTTTGTGGTAAATGCCAGATATCTGTTGATGAGCTGTGCCATGAGCCAGCGAATGCAGCCGGGAACGTCGTTGGTTCATCGTCTTGCCATGGCATTTGATATTACAGATGAACTATTTGGAATAGCCATTTCCCGACC
The DNA here is from genome assembly GCA_029007785.1 of Clostridiales bacterium. Lineage (GTDB taxonomy): Bacteria > Bacillota > Clostridia > Lachnospirales > Lachnospiraceae > UBA3305. Next base: position 730 of record JAQXIM010000102.1, read on the forward strand.
CGGGTATTTGAATCCATACTATACATATGGTGCCGTTATAACAGCAGCACCCGGATGGGCCATTGGAACTGCTTTGGGATGTATTGCCGGAAATATCATGCCGGAAAGAGTTGTCAGTGCTCTTAGTGTAGCATTATTTGGTATGTTTCTGGCAGTAATTATTCCTCCGGCGAAAAAGGATAAAGTGGTTGCCGTTCTGATTGTCCTCAGTTTCGCCGCCAGCTATGCCGCATCGGTGCTTCCCGGAATTTCGTCAGTTTCGGGAGGAACGCGTACAATTGTTCTGACAATCGTACTGGCTGCAGGCGCAGCAATACTATTTCCAAAAAAGCAGGAGGAAGAAGCGGCATGAGATATTCGACGTATTTGTACATTTTTGTAATGGCAGGGGTATCCTATTTGATTCGAATGCTTCCCCTTACCTTGATTCGGAAACCGATTAAAAATACATTTATTCAATCCTTTTTATACTATGTGCCCTATGTGACTCTGGCGGTTATGACATTTCCTGCCATTGTAACGGCAACCGGTACTCCTGTTTCCGGTGCCGTTGCCTTGTTGGTGGGAATGGCAGCAGCCTGGTACGGAGCCAGTCTGCTCCAGGTAGCGGTATCCTGCTGCGTTATTGTTTTCATTATCGAGATGATTTTATTGTAAAAGAATCAGCCATTTTTCGCAGAAAAATGATCGGATTTCGAGAGTGTGAAGCGCAGAAAAATCTCTTTATATCATGGGGTCAAATCCTTTTGCCCTAAACATCATAATATAAAAGCCGGATTGCAAGCTGCCGAAATCTCAGATTGTGATCCGGCATTAATTTTAGTTGAAAAAGCTGTTGAATCAGCAGTAAAATCAACAGAAAAATCAACAAGGAGAGATAATGAACAACCAGTTTCGAACTGACACATCAAAAAAAATAAACGGCAAATATATGGAAGAAATCATCAGAATAAGCGGCAGAACATGCCACATACTTACAAAAGAATCGGAATTTCGTCAAGACGACAACATGGGAGCGGCTCATGGAGAGAACAAACAATCATTCCCCGTCATTTTATATTGGGGAATCGGTGCCCATGATGCAGAGCATTGGAGGGAAATGCCGGAGTATCTGGAGCAAATAGCTCCCAGGCAGAAATATATTCTGGTGGCCTATGAATCGGAAAACTGGAATCTTGATTTTTCACCCTGGGAAGCTCCCGCTGCCTTTGGCAAGGATAATTTTGGCGGAGGCGGAGAGAAGACCTTGCTGTGGCTGACAGAAGAATTGATTCCTTTAATAGAGAAGCGGATCAGAGATAAAAATCGGGATTTCTCCGATATTCAGCTTTCATCGCGTCACATATTAGGAGGATATTCCCTGGCAGGATTGTTTTCCCTTTGGGCTTTGGCCGAAAAGGATGTTTTTTCCGGTGCTGTCTGTGCATCCGGTTCACTCTGGTTTCCTGGATGGACCGAATATGGTACCAGGCATTCCTTTTCATGGAAAGACGACCGGGAACCGGATTATTGCAAAATAAATGAGAAAAAAGAAAGTGATAGGAAAAAAGACACGCAGGAAAAAGATGATTTGAAAGAGTCGAATTCGGGAAACAACGATCCAAAAGAATGTGATCCAAAAGAATGCGATCTAAAAGAATGCGATTCAAAAGAGAAGGATTTTGAAAAAAGAAAACGTGCCGTATACTTGAGTTTGGGTGATCGGGAAGAGAAAACGAAAAACTTCATGATGGCTCGGGTGGGAGATGCCACCCGTCGGCAGGCAGAGCAATTGGCTCAGGACTCTGAGATTCAGAGTATTCTCGAATGGAATTCCGGAGGTCATTTCAAGGAACCTTATCAACGAATGGCCAGGGGATTTGCATGGATTCTGGAACAAATTTCGCAGATGAGGGATGGTCAATAATGTAATAACATGAAAAAAATCCCGGAGACCGTGAAGGGAAAGTGATGCCCTTTTCGGTTCTCCGGGATAAGCAATTATGAATCCGGAATAATAGCCATGAACTAAGAAATACACCATTGCGAATTTAATAACAGATTATTCTTAATCCGGAAAGAACAATCGCGAATCCGGTAATGGCTAATTATAAACCAGCTAATAAACAAGGATTAAAGCTGAAAAATGAGTCCAATAACAGCTCCGCTGACGATCCAGAAAAAAGGATGCAGTTTCTTCAGTTTCTTTATGTTCATAAGAACAAAGAAAATGATGCAAAGCAGGATAGAAAGGATCGGGAACTGGAAATTTCCATTGGCATCGGTAAAAATTGCTGTTTCAAAAATGCCGAGAACCGCGGTAAGAATCAAACCGGTAACGGCAGGACGAATGCCCCAGAAAGCAGATTTTACGTACCTGTTTTCACTGAAATTGTTCAGGATTTTCGCAATAATTACAATAACAATAATGCTGGGAAGTACCAGGGACAGGGTAGCCGTGATTCCGCCGGGAATACCTGCAGCATGATATCCTGCATAAGTGGCCATATTTAAGCCGATCGGTCCGGGGGTACTCTCACTGACAGCCAGCATATTGGCCACATCGGCGCGGGTGTACCAGTTTCTTCGGTCTGCCAGATCCATCAGGAAAGGAATTGTGGCAGGGCCGCCTCCTACGGCAAAAAGACCAATCTGAAAGAATTCGATAAATAATAAGAAAAATACATTCATACTTTTACTCTCCCCAATTTCATCATCAAAACGCCAAATGCACCAGATATAATTACCAGAAGTACAGTGGGAATGGGGGAGAAAAAGGCAAGTACAAAAGCAGCGATGGCAATGCCGGCACAGACTGCACTGACCACACTCTTTTTCGCCATGGTAATGACAGTATTCAGCATCAGAGCGCAGACAATAATTTTGATTCCTGCTACAGCATGGGTTACATAAGGATTACTCATAAATGCATCCAAAAACATGGCCAGAATTGATACGATGATCAGGGACGGACTTACCATTCCCAGAGTAGCGGCAATGGCACCAGGGATTCCCTTGCGTTTGTATCCAACAAATGTTGCCGTATTGACGGCGATAATGCCGGGGGTACACTGACCCACCGCATAGTAATTAAGCAGTTCCTCTTCTTCAACCCAGTGTTTTTTATCGATCAGTTCGTATTTCAGCATCGGCAGCATGGTCAGTCCGCCGCCGAAAGTCAGTCCGCCGATTCGAAAAAAAGTACAATACAGCTGCAGTAATTCCTTCATAGAAATATATCGTTCCGTTTTTTAGAAAGAAATGGATATAATGTGTTTCATGTTCTCTCACAAAAACGGATGGTCTCCTTTCTCACCAAAGGGAAATCGGAAAAAAATCCGATTGGCAGATTTTGCATTCTGTTTTACATCCTTTTTGTTATATAAAATATGTCATATTCTGTCAAGAGTCAAGATGGATTCCAGCGGATATTTATAGTATATGGATTCCCTCGGATATTTATAGTGTATGGACTCTGTTGGATTTTATATAGAGGACTTATAGATAATTTGTAGATACTTTTTAGAGATTTCATGCCGATTCTTACGGAAGATCGATCTGAGTAATTACCACCAGCTTCAGAAACTAAGGAAAAGTAAAAAAGAATGGAAAGAAAAGTGTATAATTATATGAAAATATTGCATGACAGGCAAAGAAGTTGTATGCTAGAAAAGTGAGAGATACAATATTAAGAATATTGTGACTGTTTTACTTTTCCTTCATCGGTCAAATATCATATAGAGCAGTGTGGGAGCATAAAACTGGAAGATTAATCTGGAAGATAAAACGGAAAGTGATGCCGCAGAAGGTAATACAGGAAAACAAATGTCATAAAAGAAAATAAACGAAAACAATTACGAAGATGGCACAATGAGAAAGCAATTATCATAGAGCGTAACACTATAGAAATCAATTTCCAAAGTAAGTAATACCGAAGAAAATACTATAAAAAGCAATTGCCAAGCAGTAGTCCTGAAGAAGATACTAAAGAAAGCAATTACCAAAGCAAGTAATACCGAAGAAAGAAATACCATAGAAATCAATACTATAGAAATCAATACCCAAAAGCAAATACCGTAAAAAGTAAAAAACTACATTTGAGATGAAAAGAAATACAATCAGTGGTGGGTTCCTTTTTATAAATAAATGTATGGGGGAATCAAAGAAGATATAAGAAACATAAGAAATGCAAGAAAATGCATGAGAACACAAGGAAACGCAAGCGAATAAAACAAAACACAAAAAACATAAGAAAAAATGAGAAAATATAAGAGAATGAAAGATAATGTAAGAAGGAGGGAAATGGATGATTATGTCAACAACCCCTACGATTGAGGGAAGAAGAATTACGGAATATCGAGGTGTTGTATTCGGAGAAGTAGTAGCCGGTGTGGATTTTGTGAAGGACTTTACTGCAAGTCTCAGCAATTTCTTTGGCGGACGCTCTGGTACATATGAAAAGGAATTGATTGACGCAAGAAGAAATGCCCTGCAGGAAATGGAACAGCGGGCACATCAGCTGGGAGCAGACGCAGTGGTAGGAATTGATATGGATTATGAGGTTCTTGGTGCAAACAACGGTATGTTGATGGTTCTGGTAAGCGGAACGGCAGTGAAACTGGATTAACAGCGTTTTGAATCTGTTGTCAGATGAAGTGACGTGATTCACATCAGGATGTTTCAAAAAAGACGGTGAATGGGTACCTCCGGCAGGATGGCATTCTTCCGCCGTCTTTTATTTATACAATCTGCACCATTCTGATGATCCGGTGATGGCAGTTTGCGAAAGCAGTCGATCACAGGATCAGGATCGGTGATGGCAGTTTGCGAAAGCAGTCGATCACGGGATCAGGATCGGTGATGGCAGTTTGCGAAAGCAGTCGATCACAGGATCAGGATCGGTGATGGCAGTTTGCGAAAGCAGTCGATCACAGGATCAGAACCGGTGATGGCAGTTTGCGAAAGCAATCGATCACAAGATCAGGATCGGTGATGGCATTTGTGAAAGCGGTAGATCAGAAGAAAAGATTTCATGGTTTCATGCAGGGATAGGGAGCAAAAAGCAGGATTATCATGGAAACCATGAAGTATACAATAGCATAATAGAACGGGAGGAATACATGATAATGAGAAGATCCGGAAATGAGGTCTGGGAAAGTAATGGATACATGACGGGGGAAAGTACGGATAGGATAACAGGGAAAAGAACAAGAAGAAAAAGAAAAAGCCGAAACCGAAAATGGATTCTTCTTATATTGGTGCTCATTCTGGCAGGCGTTGTGCTGTATTTGCTTTATCAAAGAAACTATATACCGCACCGTAAGTATGCGGGGAAGGATTTTGGAATTACAACCTATGTCAGTTCGAAGGATAAAGACAAGGACGGAATCGATGATCAGACCGATATTCTGGAGAGTGCCAGAAAGTATGTGGAAACAGAACCAAAATACCGGAGTCAGTATTACGAAGGAGGATATCCCGACGATGGATACGGTGTTTGTACGGATGTAGTTGCTTTTGCATTGCTGGGGGCAGGATATGATCTGCAGAAATTAGTGGATAAGGATCGGAGAAACAATCCGGATAATTATGAACAGGAAGAGCCGGATCCCAATATTGACTTTCGTCGGGTTAGGAATTTACAGGTGTATTTTTCTCACCATGTTCAGTCCCTTACCCTTGATCCGGAAGAAATAGAAGAATGGCAGGGTGGAGATATTGTGGTATTCAGTCATCACATTGGAATTGTATCAGATGTGCGGAATAGTAAAGGAATTCCCTTTGTGATTCACCATGGAAATCCTTATCAGGCCAGTTATGAGGAAGATATTCTGGAAACCTGGGGCCAGATTATTGGACATTATCGGATAAGCTGAAAGAACAAGACGAATATCTGAGTAATCAGAACGAATCGATATATCAGAAGATATCCGCAGGTGATGTATATCAAAGACATCAGAATGTATCCGGAGGCAAGATGAATCAATGGACCAGAATGTATCTGCAGGTATGGGGAATCAATGAAAGAAGTATTTATGGAATCAGAGTATACCTGAAAAACAGGATGTGTTAATAATGGAGTGTCTGCAATAAGGATGTATCAATGAGAAAAGAAGAATATATCAGGGTGTTTCAGCTCAAGAAAAAAGTACGGGAAAATCAGATTTTTGAATTTCTTGATCTGACGGTTTATGCCAGAGAAACGGCAGGATTAGTGGGCGATGAGAACTCCGGTGTGGATCATCTGTGTCGTATTTTTGCAGGTGAGTCGGGGTATCAGTCAGGACGCCTTTACATAAAAGGAAAAATCCAATCTGTTTGGCAGCAGAAGGATGCCTATCGGGAAGGGATTTATCGGATTCATCGGAAAAGTCAGCTTCTGGAGACCATGAATATTGCTGAAAATCTATGTCTGATTCGTCGATGGAAAGAAGTTCCGTTGTCAGAACGTTGGAAAGTCAAGGATTTCCGGCTTCATTTGCTGGCTTCCGAGTATCTGGAAGAGTGGGGGATGAAAATCGATACCAGAAAATATCCGGGAGAGTTGACCGCTGCAGAACGGTTGATCATTATGATTATTCGGGCCGAAATGTGCGGCTGCCGATATTTGATTCTGGATCATGTATGTGCAGCAGCCATTGAAGAAAACGCAGAATTACTTAGTTGGATTCTCCTTTGTCTCAGAGAAAGGGGGATTGGAGTTCTGACGGCGGAAAGCCGCCCGGAATTGATTGAAAAATGTGTGGATCGGATGATTATTATGAAAGAAGGTCAGCTGGTCGGTGATTATTATGGTGACGAGTATCGCCCTCAAACGGTTCGAAAGCTTTTGACAGGAACTATTGTTCAGACCGGGGACAGGAAAAAAAATGCAGACCGGAAAAGATGGAGCCGAAAATTAAGGCAATGGATGGGAAAGGAACCTTTAACTCTATCTGCCGGAGAAATACTGGGAATTCAGACGGAAAATGGTTGGAAAGCTTTTCTCTCGAATTATGATGGCATCCGGGAAGAAGGAGAGAAAACGATGAATCCTATTGCTCTGATGCTGGGAGAGAGCCGACAGTATGGGCTTCATGAGGATTGGAGTCGATGTGAAAATCTGGCCCAATACTCGTTCCCTCAAGTTCGTAGTAGGGTTGGAATTCTCCCCATGCGAGTGATGGAGTATTTATATCGGAAGTCCTGGAAGGGGACAAAAGAAGAGGACAAGGCCTGGGAGACCCTGGAGGGAATGAGCAGCGAGGACAAATTTTGTCTTGCCTTGGAAAGTTTGCGGATTACTCAGCCAAAAGCCATTGTGATGGTGGAAATCAGCCCGGATATGGATGTGGTACATCTGGAGACGTTTTGCAGGAAAATAAAAGAACTTTCCAGTGAGGGGATCTCTGTTGTTTTTCTGGATCCGCCCCAGGCGTTGGTACGGAAAATCTGTCAGCGACTGCTGAAAATGAAAGGTACGGAAGTTGAAAGAGAATACAGCAGAGAAGAAACTCAGAGATTTTCGTAAGAAGTACAAAACAAATAGAAGAAGGGGATATTGCAGTGAAAAAGAAAAGATGGCTGTGGACGCTCCTGGTGTTGTTGATCATCCTGCTCTGTCTTGGCAGCCGATACGGAGGCCGGGAAAAGGACGGAGTAACGGTGGGTCTCCTGGCATCTGAGTTTTCCAATGAATTTATGATTGCCATGCAGAGTGGTTTTGTTGATCGGGCAGAAGAACTGGGCTTTCAAGTCGTTATGAAAATCAGTGGAAGTCATACAGAAACACAACTGAATCAGCTGCAGGATCTTTTGGTCCAGGACGTGGATGCCCTTGCGATTCGTGTCAATAATGAGACGGGGGGAAGGGAACTTTTGGAAGCAGCCGCAGAGGCCAATGTACCGGTATTCCTTTACGATACCAAGCCAAGTACCGACAAGTATGTCAGTCTGATTACAACAGATAACTATGAAATTGGCTGTATTGCAGCCAGAGCCATGGGAGAACGGATGGAAAAAAAGAAGCAAAAGACCGAAGGAGGAAAGATTGTTGTATTTTCCGGTTCGGAGAGACTGAGTACCCATTCTGACAGAGCAAATGGATTTCTGGATACCATAGCAGAGGAATTTCCTGAAATAGAGGTAGCAGAGGTTTGTAAGACTTTTCGTTCTGAGGATACTCTGGATACCGCTCAGGATATACTGAGCAAGTATGGAGAAGAACTGGATGGAGTCTATCTTGTCACCGACTATATGACAACGGTGGTCCTGGAGGCCATTGAGAGAGCCGGATACGAGGCATGGACCGAAGAAAAGGAAGGGATGATAATCATTGGTACCGACGGAAATCCGGATATGATTCAGGCACTTCGGGAAGGACGGATTTCGGGAGATGTTTCCCAGAATGCGGAACGTCTGGGGGCCGATACGGCAGAAATCATTGCCAGATACCTGTCAGGCCGATCGGTGGAAGACGAATATCAGATTCCTACCATGTTGATTACTCCGGAAAATGTCGATTCACCGAAAGTACGAAGATTTGGACTTTGGGCAGATTCTTATGAAGAAAAATATGGAAACAGGAAGGACAAGTAGGTCTTCAATCAAAACACAGGAGGACAAATAATGAAGGGGAGATATCCATATTGGCGGAGGCAGTGGGCAAGTCTTATGCCAATATGTCTGGCGATTATCATATTGGCATTATTTATAGGATGGAACAGCAGTGCATTTTTCACTCTCAGAAACCTACAGAATTTATTTATGAAAGCAGCATCTGCTCAGATCATGGCCTTTGGCATGACCATGCTAGCCATTGCGGGCCGCCTGGATTTGTCAGGAGCGGCAGTGATGGGATTATCACTGCTCCTTGGATTGTACGGCAGCTCATTTTTTCAGCTGCCTGCCTGGTTAACCATTCTGATCATTCTGGGATTGGGTGCTTTGATGGGCGGTTTGACCGGTTTCTTTGTGGCGAAAATCCGCATGCCTTCTTTGTTGACAACCATGGCCATTCTTCAGATTTTCCGGGGGCTCTTTTTGAGAATTAATGAGGGAACCAGCTATACAGAAATGGGCATCAGTTTTCGGTGGCTGGGGAACGGCTATATAGGTGGTCTTGTTCCGGTATCCTTTTTGCTGGTTCTGGTGCTTATGGTGGTTTTCCAGTTTCTTTTGAGAAAAACTGTGTGGGGGTACCATATTCGGGCCATTGGAGAGGATGATCAGGTTGCAAAAGCCGCAGGAATTCCCGTGGATCGATATGTATGGAAACTTTTTGTTTATGCCGGTATCCTGTATGGACTGGCGGCTGTAGTTTTGGCAGGAAGAATCGGTGTGGTGGATTCTTCTCTGGCAAATGGCCAGGAGTGGACGGTTTTGCCTGGAATTGTATTGGGAGGCTGTTCTTTATATGGAGGAAAAGGCAGTTTTTTGGGCAGTTATCTTGGAATCCTGCTGTTATGTATGTTGGATAATGGGTGCAATCTGATGAATGTTTCTTCCTATTGGACCCAACTGATACAGGGATTGATTATTTTTGCTGCAGTTTTCATGGATACATTGCCGAAATACTGGAAAGAGAGGGGAGCAGAGGAATGATATCGGTATTAATTGCAGATGATGAATTGGCAGTATGTCAGCTGGTCAATCATTTGATTGATTGGGACGGGCTGCAGATGGAGCGGCTGGATTATGCGTCCAATGGTTTGGAAGCCTTGGAAATGATAGAAGAACAGCGGCCGGATATTGTAATCACAGATATCCGTATGCCGGGACTCAGTGGTTTGGAACTGATCAGAAAAACAAGAGAACAGAATATTCCCGTTTCCTTTATTATTATCAGCGGATATCGTGAATTTGAATTTGCCCGACAGGCGATCCAGTATGGGGTTGAGGATTATTTGCTGAAACCCATTCAGGAAAAGGAACTGAACAGTCTGCTCTATCGTCTCGGCAGTCAGATTCAGAAAGAGAGAACTCAGAAATCGGAAGAGATTTCTTCTTCGGATTACCAGACAGAGGTAGAAGCATCGGTAAGAAAACGATGGCTGGATCAGATCTTTCGGGGAGAAATTCTCGGTCTTGGAAAAATTGATGATATCAACCGTCAGTACTCCTATCATTTTTGTCAGGGTGATTTTGTTGTATGGAAACTTCGCATCTGCAGCCAAGAACCTAACCAGGAGAGTTCGGTTCCTTTGCTTCTTCCTCCACTGATAGAAAGCTTTAAGGAAACCATGAGCTCATTCTTTGTGGAAATGGAAGGAATATTCGATGAGAATCGTGGACATTTTCTGGCAAATGCCCTGGACAGTGACGGAAGAAGAGAAGAATTGTGGCATCAGGCGGCAGAAGACTGGAGAGAAAAGCAGCAATCCAGGTATGGTGATTTTTTAATTACTTTAGCCGGCAGCCGGAAGTTTTCCAATCTTGCCGCATTCCGGGATGCCGACCGGGAGACGGAAAATTCCATCTGTAAAGGTCTTTGGCTGGGGATGGATCACTATTTCCGGGGAATCGGCATATCCTCCGAATCCATCTGGAATTCCTCACTGGAAAATCAATTGGAGAAGGTTTTTCTCTCATTGGATCGGGAGAAGACAAAGAATGAAATCCACAGGCTGGTGGATCATCAGGGAAAACAGGATCCGGAGAATTATCTGGCCCGTTATGAGGTACTGAATTTCTGTATCAGTACCCTGGAACGATGTGTAAGTCAGATGGCAGGGACAGAAACCGAGGAAAACAGAAATTTTCGTTTTCTCTGCAAAAAATGCTCTTCCTGGAATCAGATTATAAAAATATCGGAAGCTTACCAGGAGGAATTGCTGGAACAGGCCATTTCTTCCCGAAAAGTTCAGGTGGCTCTGCCGATTAGAACCATTCAGCAATATATGAAAGAGCATTATGCGGAAAAGCTGACCCTGGAAGACATGGCCGAACTGGTGCATCTGAATCCGGCTTATGTCAGCGGTTTATTCAAAAAAGAAGTGGGAATGAACTTTTCAGACTATCTCACGGATCTTCGGCTGGAGCAGGCAAAGGTGTATTTGCGTCAGGCAGAATGGAATCTTTCGGAGGTGGCTGCCCTGGTGGGTTACAGCGATGTTCGCTATTTTAGCCGAACATTTACCAGGGTGGTAGGAATTACTCCCAAAGAATATAGGAGGTTGCATCGGTGATGGGATTTCATTGGAAAAACTGGTGGAACGGCCAGCGGTTTCTGCGGGCTCTTCGCAGTTTGGGTGTGGATTTCTCTCAGGTGAAAGAAGAGCCGGACTCAGAAACCTGGGTAAAAAAGGTGCTGGAACAGACAGCCTGGGCTACAGATTCGGAATATTCTTCCAATTTACTGCGAACTCAGGCTCAGATTAATGCACTTCAAAGTCAGATTAACCCCCATTTTCTGTACAACACCCTGGAAATGATCCGCGGACAGGCTCTGGATCGAGGTGTTCCGGAAATTGCAGATATGACAGAAATTCTCTCCAATATGTTTCGCTACAATGTAAGTCAGTCAGAGAAACTGGCCACCTGGGAGCAGGAAATGGAAAATGTCCGGAACTATTTTCAGATACAGCAATATCGTTTTCAGGGACGTTTTATCCTTCAGGAAATATATGACAGGAACGATCCGGAACTGATGAACTGCAGCATTCCCAGGCTTTCTCTCCAACCCATCGTAGAAAATGCTATTTATCATGGATTGGAACCGAAAATGGGAAAAGGAACCGTCCAGATCCGTGTCTTTCTGACTGACGAAAGAGTTGTGATCCGTATTTCCGATGACGGTGTGGGAATGTCTTCGGAGACAGCAGAAAAGCTTCGGTATGCCCTTCGCCAGGGCGGTTTTGAGAGCAGCGAGCATTCCGGCGGGAAACGAATTGCTCTCGTCAACATCAATCAGCGGCTGAAATTGTACTACGGTGCAGAATATGGCGTTACCTTCAGCAGTGCGGAAGGTGAAGGTACCGTGGTGGAAATGACCGTACCGCACCAGGTGCCAAAGGGATCAGATCAAATGAATCAAAAGGAATAAAAAGAAAACTCCCGGGGGATTCTAGTTTCAAAAAGAAAAGAGGTTTTTTTATGAATCAGGATACCAAATGTCTGCTCAGGGAGTGTAATTCCGGATGCAAAATGGCAATTCGTAGTATGGATCAGGTCAAGGAATACGTCCGCGATGAGAAACTGGAAAGGATTCTTGGCCAGTACAAAAAGAAACATGAGGATCTGGAGGAACGTTCCTCTCAGATGCTTCGGGAAGGAAATACGGAGGAAAAGGAGCCGGGACCCATGGCAGCAGCTGTTTCCTGGCTCACTGCGGAAGCCAAACTGATGCTTAAGTCTGACTGCTCTCAGATTGCCAAATTGATGATGGATGGCAGCAACATGGGGATTCAGACCATTTCTGCCTGTCAGAATAAGCATTCCGAAGCTTCCCGGGAAAGTATGGATCTGGCCAGGGAACTGGTGAAAATCGAAGAATCCTTTATGGGAGAGATGAAGGCATTTCTCTGAATTCCTTGAAACGATGCAGCATACTGACTGGAAAGTCCCGGAAACATATTCCCGCATTTTATTTGCTTCACAAATCCGGAAAAATACTATATACTTTTTTAAGAGGATCTTCTCAAAGGAGGTAAGACCGTGAATGTAGTAGAAAGTCTGGAAGAGTTACAGGTAAAGGCAATGCGGGATCCGGATTTGCGGCAGATGCTGTTGAAAACCAGGGAGGAAAACGATCCCCTGGAAGCATTCTGCAAGAAATGTCAGGAACTTGGGTATGAAATATATCCCATGGAGCTGATTGTTGCCGGTGAGGAATTCTACGCCGCTTATCGCCGCAGCACCAACGGAGGCGGGGAGAATTCTCCCAAACTGCTGGGCGAGGATGATTTTTACGAAATGTTTATTGCCAATCTGGAAAGCATGGGCAAGTAACAGGAATTACTGAGAACGCGTGCGGCAATAGAATATCAGAGAAAAGTCAGCAAAAGATAAACAAAACTCACAATGAAAAAAGAAGAACAGCTGTCCCTCTATGATTCGAACTCGATCATAAAGAGACAGCTGTTTTTTATCCGTTTTTAACCGGAAGAATTATTATTTATCGGTAATGGAAGCATGCAGTTCCTGAAGGGAAACAACATCACCGGTACCTTTTGCTTTAACCGCTGCGATACCTTCTGCGGTAGCACGGGCTGCAGCCATGGTGGTCATATAAGGAACTTTTGCCTTGATGGCGGCCTTTCTCAGATAGCTGTCATCGTGGGCACCCATTTTTCCTTTCGGAGTATTGACAATGAGCTGAATCTTTCCATTGGTAATCAGATCCAGGATGTTGGGACGGCCTTCGTAAAGTTTCTTGACTTTTTCTGCCGGGATGCCGGCTGCCGTCAGCTGGTCATAAGTTCCGCCGGTGGCAAGAATCTTAAATCCATCGTCGATCAGACTCTGAGCAATCTCGTTCAGTTCTGGCTTATCTTTATCATTTACAGAGATCAGTACAGTTCCGCTCAAAGGAAGACGAGTCTGAGTCGCTTCCTGGGCTTTGAAGAAGGCACCGCCCACAGACGAAGAGAGACCGAGAACTTCTCCGGTGGAACGCATTTCCGGTCCGAGAATCGGGTCGACTTCCTGGAACATATTGAAGGGGAATACTGCTTCTTTTACACCGTAGTAAGGAATATTCTGCTCCTTCATATCCGGAACGGGTGAGGGACGTCCGGTCAGTTCCGAAGTGATTATATCGGTAGCAATGGGAACCATGCGGATGTTGCATACCTTGGAAACCAGCGGAACGGTACGAGATGCACGAGGGTTCGCTTCCAGTACAAATACTTTGCCGTTTTCAATGGCGTACTGCATATTCATGAGACCGCGAACATGCATTTCCTCTGCAATTTTTCTGGTGTATTCTTTAATCGTTTCCACGTTTTCCTCAGAAAGGTGACGGGAAGGAAGAATGCAGGCAGAATCTCCGGAATGAACGCCGGCCAATTCGATGTGTTCCATTACAGCAGGTACAAAGGCATGGGTACCGTCGCTGATGGCATCGGCTTCACACTCGGTAGCATGGCTCAGGAAACGGTCAATCAGAATCGGACGGTCCGGAGTTACACCAACGGCAGCTTTCATATACTCGGTCAGGCTTGCATCATCATATACAACTTCCATGCCGCGTCCGCCGAGAACGTAGGAAGGACGAACCATTACAGGGTAGCCGATTTTTGCAGCGATGGCCAATGCTTCTTCTACGGTGGTGGCCATACCGGATTCCGGCATAGGGATTTCCAGTTTCTCCATCATAGCACGGAAGAGGTCGCGGTCTTCAGCCAGATCAATAACAGAAGGAGAAGTTCCCAGAATACGGACACCGTTCTTTTCCAGCTCGGAAGCCAGGTTCAGAGGAGTCTGTCCACCGAACTGAGCGATTACGCCCATGGGTTTTTCTTTTTTATAAATACTCAGAACATCTTCCAGAGTCAGAGGTTCGAAGTACAGTTTATCGGAAGTATCGTAGTCTGTGGAAACAGTTTCCGGATTACAGTTTACAATAATGGTTTCAAATCCCAGTTTCTTCAGAGCAAGAGAGGCATGTACGCAGCAGTAGTCAAACTCAATACCCTGGCCGATACGGTTGGGGCCGCCGCCAAGAATCATAACCTTAGGTTTGTCGCTGTTTACCGGATTCTTGTCTTCTTTATTATTATAGGTAGAGAAATAGTAAGCACTGTTCTCGGTTCCACTTACATGAACGCCTTCCCAGGTTTCTTCCACACCCAGTTCAATTCTTCGGCTGCGGATGTCTTCTTCCGGAATTTCCAGAATCTGGCTCAGATACTTATCGGAGAAGCCGTCTTTCTTGGCAGCGATCAGAGCTTCATCGGAAGGAAGACTTCCCTTGCTGGCAGTCAGCTGAATTTCTTCTTCTACCAGTTCTTTCATCTGTTCGATGAAATAATGTTTTACCTGAGTCAAATCATGGAGCTCTTCGACGGTAGCACCTTTCTTCAGGGCTTCATACATAGCGAAATGTCTTTCACTGTTGGGAGCATGGAGAAGAGTGAAAAGCTGTTCTTTGGACATGGCTTCCAGTTTTGCCACATGTCCGAGACCGTAACGGCCGGTTTCCAGAGAACGGATGGCTTTCTGGAAGGCTTCTTTGTAGTTCTTTCCGATGCTCATTACTTCGCCGACGGCTCTCATCTGGGTTCCCAGCTTGTCCTCAACGCCTTTGAATTTTTCAAATGCCCAGCGTGCAAACTTAATAACAACATAGTCACCATCGGGAACGTAGCGATCCAGAGTACCGTATTTTCCGCAGGGGATATCTTTCAGGGTCAAACCGGTAGCCAGCATAGCAGATACGAGAGCGATGGGGAAACCGGTTGCTTTGGATGCCAGTGCGGAAGAACGGGAGGTTCTGGGGTTAATCTCAATAACGATAATTCGATCGGATACGGGATCATGGGCAAACTGTACGTTGGTTCCGCCGATTACCTGTACGGAATCTACAATGCGGTAAGCCTGTTCCTGAAGGCGTTTCTGCAGATCTTCGGAAATGGTCAGCATAGGAGCAGAACAGAAGGAGTCACCGGTATGTACACCTAAAGGATCGATATTCTCGATAAAGCATACCGTGATCATATTACCTTCCGAATCGCGGACAACTTCCAGCTCCAGCTCTTCCCAGCCGAGAATGGATTCTTCAACAAGAACCTGTCCAACCAGGCTGGCCTGGAGACCTCTGGCGCAGACGGTCTTCAGTTCATCCACATTGTAAACCAGTCCGCCGCCGGCTCCGCCCATGGTATAAGCAGGACGAAGAACAACGGGATATCCCAGTTTGTCAGCAATAGCAAGAGCTTCTTCCACGCTGTAAGCAACTTCGCTGCGAGCCATTTCAATGCCCAGCTCGTTCATTGTTTTCTTAAATTCAATACGGTCTTCGCCTCGTTCAATGGCGTCAACCTGAACACCAATAACTTTAACTTGATATTTATCCAGAATACCTTCTTTTGCCAGCTCAGCGCAAAGGTTCAGACCGGACTGACCGCCAAGGTTGGGCAGAAGAGCATCCGGACGTTCTTTGGCAATGATCTGCTCCAGACGCTCTACATTCAGTGGTTCGATGTAGGTAACGTCGGCAGTCTCCGGATCTGTCATAATGGTAGCAGGATTGGAGTTAACAAGTACGATTTCATAACCAAGTTTTTTCAGGGCTTTGCAGGCCTGGGTTCCTGAGTAGTCAAATTCACAGGCTTGTCCGATAATAATAGGACCGGAACCGATAATGAGAACTTTATGGATGTCTGTACGTTTTGGCATTGTGTGCCTCCTCCTTATTGTCAATATATAAACTGCGGAACGTCTGTCATGCTCCGACAGTCGTGTTTGGTGATCTCTGAACCCATCGGGATCCGTTGATTTTTTTACACCATAACAGGGAAGAAAAAAATACTGGAGTATTTTTTGCGTCGAAAAAAATCGCGTCTTCTCACCCCATTACCATTATATAGAATAATCTCCAAAAAGTAAGAGGGAAAATGCAAAAAAATGTATTTTTTTGATGATAAATTGTGTCGAAATTGATGTGAGAAATTTTTCCG
Organism: Clostridiales bacterium; assembly: GCA_029007785.1. Taxonomy (GTDB): domain Bacteria; phylum Bacillota; class Clostridia; order Lachnospirales; family Lachnospiraceae; genus UBA3305. The sequence goes on from JAQXIM010000102.1 coordinate 17,307, forward strand.
ATCCTTCTCTGAAAAATATCCTGACAGATCGATTTGATCCATAACCTGGCAGAAAGTGTTTATCGTATCAAAAATATCAGTTTTTTTCGATTTTCCATGGTAATTTCAGCGGATGGGCTGTTATAATGGGATAAATAGACTGCAGACGAAAAAACAGACGAAAAAACAGGCGGATAAAACAGGCGGATAAAACAGATGGATAAAAAGATGGAAAGATGTGCCCTTGTATAAAGGAGAGGAAAGATAATGGCAGAAGAAATATTCATGAAAAAAATTGCAGCCATTCATACAGACTTTGGAAGTAAATTTGGGATCCCCAGACAAAGCGGACTGGTGGAAGATCTGGAAGGATATATTGTATTTGAACCGGAATACCGAAATCAGGAGGCCCTTCGGGGAATGGATGGATTCTCCCATCTATGGCTGATCTGGCAGTTTTCTCAAAGTGTGAGGGAAAACTGGTCGCCTACCGTGCGGCCGCCCCGATTGGGTGGAAATGTGCGAATGGGAGTATTTGCTACCCGGTCTCCTTTTCGCCCCAATGCCATAGGTCTGTCCTCCGTTCGTCTGTTGGATATTCTTTGGGAAGCAGAAAATGGACCGGTGATTCGGGTTGCCGGAGCCGATCTGATGGATGGAACTCCGATTCTTGACATCAAACCTTACCTTCCCCATGTGGACAGTCATCCGGAGGCAAAGGCAGGTTTTTCAAAGGAACACAGCCAATACGAGGTAGAAGTAGAATTTCCAGGGGATCTTCTGGAACAGATCCCGGAAGAGAAAAGAAAGGCTTTGATTGGTGTATTAAGTCAGGATCCCAGACCGGCTTATCAGCAGGATCAGAACAGGATTTATGGGATGGAGTTTGCCGGCTGCAATATTCGTTTTCAGGTAAGGAATCAGATACTGACGGTTTGTTCTGTAGAGAAAATAAAATAGAGTGTAGAAAGTGAAATACAAGATATGGCAACAAAGGAAAGATTATTCGGTCTGGATCTGGTTCGGGGAGTGGCTGTTTATTTTGTAATCAGTATTCATTTCTTTTTGAATAATGGATTCTACAATCAGCCGGTGGAGGGTGCAGCCATGTGGACGGCAGACTGTCTGCGCGGGCTGGTTTATTGCTGCGTTCCCATGTTTATGCTGCTTACCGGTTATCTGAAGGGGAACCGGGAATGGAAACCCGGATATTATCGGGGGCTTCTTCCAATTCTGATATCCTGGCTGATGATTTCATTGATTTCTATTTTGTTTAAGATTCTCTATTATAAAACCATCATGTCCCCGGTGGAATGGCTGGGAGAAATTCTGGATTTTAAGGCAGCCAATTATTCCTGGTATATTGAAATGTATATCGGATTATTTCTGATGTCGCCGTTTTTGAATACAGCATTCCATGGAATCAGAAATCCCGGCTACCATAAGGCGATTCTGGCAGCCATGATTTTTATTACTTTCCTTCCCTCCGTTTTATGCGGATGGGAAGCGGGAGAAACCGTACTGAACTTTGTTCCTAATTATTGGACCGCTTTGTATCCCATTACTTATTATTGGATTGGCTGTTATATAAAAGAGTATCAGCCCAAAATTCCCCTTCGGTTTCTTCTTCCGGTACTGGCAGTCCTGGTGATCGGTCAGGGAACGTTCCATTATTTCACTGCCAATGGGGGCAAATTCCATGAAGGACTGGTTTATGGTTATTCGGGATTGTCAGTGGCGGCCATTAGTGTCTGTCTTTTTCTGATAATGTATCGGGCTGAGTGCCGGAATCGGGTCATTAAGAAAGGGGTGGGATTTCTGTCGAAGATTTCTATGGAAGTTTACCTGATGTCCTGGTTTTTTGATAAGCTTTTTTATGAATATGCAGCAACTCAGGGGATTCTTTTGCCGGAAAACTACTGGTGGTGTTATCCATTGATGACTCTTTCCGTTCTGGTTTGTACCTGCATACCGGCGTGGCTCGTTCATGCGGTTTCCCGAAAGATGTCCGAGGCCATTCTGGCTGAGAGAAAGAAAGGAATATCTGCCTGAGCATGGAAACGCCGACAGGTTTTGTATTAAACAAGAAAATATAAACGTGACGCGTGAAGAAGAAACGCAGCGAGAGAAGAAGAAACACCGTGAGTAAAGAAAAAATACAGCGAGTAAAGAAAAAACACAGCGAGTGAAGAATCACAGCGAGTAAACAAGAGAATGAGAATGATTTTGGGAGGATAAAAAATGAGAGCAGTTGTAACAAGAGTCACAGAGGCATCCGTAAAAATTGACGGAGTCGTTCGCGGAAAAATCGGAAAAGGATTCCTCGTTCTTCTGGGAGTTGCACCCGGGGATACACAAGAGCAGGCAAAGAAACTGGCAGATAAGATCTGCGGCCTTCGGGTTTTTTCCGATGAAGAGGGCCGAATGAATTGTAATCTGGAAACCGTGGGGGGAGATTTGCTGGTGGTTTCTCAGTTTACGTTATTTGCCAATTGCAGGAAAGGGAACCGACCCAGTTTCATAGGGGCGGCAGGTCCTGATATAGCCGTGCCTCTCTATGAAAAGTTTATGGAACTTTGCAGAAATAAGGGCTTTCATGTGGAACATGGAGAGTTTGGAGCAGATATGGCCGTATCCTCTATTAATGATGGTCCGGTTACGATAATCATGGATACCGATGAATTATAATATGTTTTGAATTATCAGGGACAGAACAGCAGAAAATGTTGATTTGTCCCTGATCTTTTCCGGAAATGAACTGTCTCCAAGAGTCAGAGTAAAAATCCAGGGATGTGAAGCTGTTTCATAAATTTCTGTCATTTTATCGTCTGTGGAAATAAGTCCATGGAATGCTTCTTTCAATCTGGTTACATACAAGAGGACATCTGTTATATGAAATGAATGTCAGATACTATTTTTTTTATTTTTATTTCAAAAAGAGATGAGATGGAAATTGTAAACAAATGAAAAATATGTTATGATAACGACAGAGTGCGTACACTTTCCCCAAAAAACAAAGGATAACAGATGGCAGCAGTGCCTCTGTCGGGGAACAACGTGAGAGGAGGAGAATCATGAACGAAGAAGCAATTCGTGATGCAAGGACACTGGGAATTCCAAAGATGCTGCTGTTGGGGCTTCAGCATATGTTCGCCATGTTTGGGGCGACGATTTTGGTTCCCTTGTTGGTTGACGGATATTTCCATGGAGAAGGACTGTCAATCCAGGTTACCTTATTTTTTGCCGGTATAGGAACTCTGTTTTTTCATATCTGTTCCAAATTGAAAGTTCCGGCATTTCTGGGATCTTCATTTGCATTCCTGGGTGGTTTCGCCACAGTGGCAGAACTGGATACCGGAATCTTTGCAAATATGACTTATGGAGAAAAGCTCCCTTACGCCTGCGGCGGTATTGTGGTAGCGGGTCTTTTGTATCTGATCCTGGCTCTGATTGTAAAACTGGTAGGTATTCGAAGAGTTATGCACTATCTGCCGCCGGTGGTTACGGGACCGATGATTATCTGTATCGGTCTGAGCCTGGCTCCCTCTGCTGTGGCCAATGCATCTACCAACTGGCTGCTGGCACTGATTGCTTTGTGTGTGATTATTGTATTTAATATTTGGGGAAAAGGAATGTTCAAGATTATTCCTATTCTCATGGGTGTTGTGGTTTCCTATGCAGCTGCTGTCATTCTTCAGGCTATGGGAATGACGAATCCCGATGGAAGTGTGATTCTCGATTTCAGCCGGGTTGCAGCTGTAAGCTGGGTCGGACTTCCTGATTTCCAGTTATGCAAATTTGACCTGACTGCCATTCTCGTAATGGCTCCCATTGCTCTGGCTACCATGATGGAGCATATTGGTGATATGTCTGCCATTTCTGCAACGGTAGGCGAGAATTTCATTGAGGATCCCGGTCTTCATCGAACCATTATTGGTGACGGTCTTGCTACTTCCATTTCCGCTTTGTTTGGCGGACCTGCCAACACAACGTACGGAGAAAATACCGGTGTTCTGGAGCTGAGTCATGTTCATGATCCCCGGGTGATTCGGATTGCTGCCTGCTTCGCCATCGTTCTTGGTTTGATTCCCAAGATGGCAGAGGTAATCAGTTCTCTTCCTCTTTCCATTGTAGGCGGTATCAGTTTTATTCTTTATGGAATGATTTCAGCCATCGGCGTTCGTAATGTGGTGGAAAATCGTGTTGATTTCACGGAATCCCGGAACTTAATCATTGCTGCAGTAATCCTCGTATGCGGCCTTGGTTTCAGCAGTGGTCTGACTTTTACCGTGGCAGGCACTTCCATTACCCTGACCGGTCTGGCCATCGCTGCCATTGTTGGTATTCTGTTAAATGCCATCCTTCCCGGCAACAATTATCATTTCGGAGAGAATCTTTCCGGTGATGTAAACCGTGGAATCGGAATCAATCCGGTTCCCATCAAAGATCATAAGAAAGAGGTATGATAATGGAAAATGTAACGATATTGACACACCCGCTTCTTCAGCATAAAATATCAATTCTGCGAGATAAAAATACAGGAACCAATGAATTCCGTAAGCTGGTGGAAGAGATTGCCATGCTGATGGGCTTTGAAGCACTGAGCGATCTTCCCACCGAAGACGTGGAAGTAGAGACTCCCATTGAGACCTGTATGACCCCCATGATTGCCGGCAGAAAATTGGCTATTGTTCCGATTCTTCGGGCCGGTCTTGGAATGGTCAGTGGTATTACTGCCCTGGTTCCCACAGCCAAGATTGGTCATATTGGTATGTACCGTGATGAAGTAACTCATGAACCCCATGAGTATTACTGCAAACTGCCCAGTCCCATCGAAGAGCGTTTGATCGTGGTAACGGATCCTATGCTGGCTACCGGCGGTTCTGCCATTGATGCGGTGGATCAGATCAAAAAACATGGAGGAAAGAACATTAAATTCCTTTGTATTATAGCCGCTCCGGAAGGCCTTCAGCGTTTCCATGAAGCCCATCCCGATGTACAGATTTATGTGGGACATCTGGATCGTCAGCTGAATGAAAATGCTTATATTTGCCCGGGTCTGGGTGATGCCGGAGATCGTATTTTCGGAACAAAATAGCAGAAAACTAATTTTCTGCCGCCGAAAGGAAATACACGGGCGTGTACTGCCAAGAGCAGTACGCGCCCGTAACCTATGTTGTTATGCCTCCGCCGGAAACTGCCTTGAGCAGGTTCTGTCGGTTTTGTCAGGAGAATTCCTGCAGATGAAATGGAGATACGTTATGAGAAATAATCGGGACAATCCCCTGGGAAGCAAGCCGATCGGGGAATTAATGCTGAGCTTTGCCATACCCAGCATTATTGCCATGATGGTAAGCTCACTTTACAATCTGGTCGATCAGTTTTTTATCGGACAAAGTGTTGGTACCTTGGGAAATGCGGCTACCAATATTGTGTTTCCTCTGAACACAACCTGCACCGCCCTGGCTCTCCTGTTGGGAATCGGAGGAGCCTCTGCCTTTAACCTGTCTATGGGTGCGAAGAAGGAAAAAGAAGCAGCTCACTATGTGGGCAGCAGTATTGTAATGCTTCTTACAGTGGGAACCTTGCTTTTTCTGGTGACGGAGATTTTTCTCACTCCCATGCTTCGTTTCTTTGGTTCTCCGGAGGATGTTCTGGAATATGCGAAAGTATACACTTCGATTACAGCCATTGGTTATCCTTTTCTGATCTTTACCATCGGAGGAGGTCATCTGATTCGTGCCGACGGAAGTCCAAGATATATGATGATCTGTAACCTTTCCGGCGCGATTCTGAATACGGGATTGGACGCCCTCTTCATTTTTGGTTTTCACATGGGAATGGCAGGAGCAGCCATCGCCACGGTAAGCGGTCAGGTTCTTTCGGCTGTTTTGGTTGTTCGATATCTGCGCCGCTACAAGACGGTGAAACTGGATCGGAATGTTCTGACCCCCGGAGTTTTCTATGTAAAACGGTTGGTTTCTTTGGGTGGAGCCCCTTTCTTTAATCAGATGGCCATGATGGTGGTTCAGATTGTCATGAACAAATCCCTCAAATATTATGGAGCTCTTTCTCTTTATGGAGAGTCAATTCCCTTAGCCTGCTCAGGAATTATTGCCAAGGTAAGTATGGTATTTTTCTCCATTGTCATTGGTATTTCCCAGAGTCTCCAGCCCATTGTGGGATTTAATTATGGTGCCAAACAATATAATCGTGTGCGGGAGACTTATGCCTTGGGCCTGAAGTGTGCCGGTGCCGTTTCTGCTGCGGCATTTCTTTGCTTTCAGCTTTTGCCGCGCCAGATTATCGGATTGTTCGGACAGGGAAGTGAAGAATACTTCCTCTTTTCTGTGAAATATTTCCGCATCTATTTGTTTTTTACCATCATCAATTTTGTTCAGCCGATTTCATCCAATTTCTTCACATCGATAGGAAAGCCCAGGAAAGGTATTTTTCTTTCCCTGACACGTCAGATTCTGTTCCTTTTGCCTTTAATTCTGATTTTGCCGCTGTTTTTGGGAATTGACGGAATCATCTATGCCGGACCTCTGGCAGATTTGGCTGCGTTCATATGCACCATGATTCTGGCAGTAGGAGAATGGAAATTATTGAAAAAAATGGAGGAGGAAACGAAATGCAGTATATGATGGCGTTAGACCAGGGAACGACCAGTTCCCGTTGTATTCTATTTGATCATCAGGGGAATATATGCAGTATGGCTCAGAAGGAATTCACTCAGTATTATCCCCAGTCAGGCTGGGTGGAGCATGATCCCATGGAAATCTGGTCTTCTCAGCTTTCTGTGGCGGCGGAAGCCATGGCAAGATTGGGTGTGACAGCAGATAACATTGCCGGAATCGGAATTACCAATCAACGGGAGACAACGATCGTCTGGAATCGTCACACGGGAGAACCGGTGTATCCGGCCATAGTATGGCAGTGCCGCAGAACGGCAGAGCGGATGGAGAAGCTGAAAGAAGACGGAATGGAAGAAACGGTTCGGAATAAGACGGGACTGGTTCCGGATGCTTATTTCAGTGCCAGTAAAATTGCCTGGATTTTGGATGAAGTCGAAGGAGCACGGGAAGCAGCAGAAAATGGCGATCTTTTGTTTGGAACCGTGGATACCTGGCTGATCTGGAATTTGACAAGAGGTCGGGTTCACGTGACAGACAGAACGAATGCTTCCCGAACCATGCTTTATGATATTCATCGTCTCCGGTGGGATTCGGAACTGCTGGATTATTTCCGGATTCCTGCTTCCATGCTTCCGGAAGTACGTCCGTCTTCTTGCGTATATGGATATACGGATCCTTCCTGTTTGGGTGGAGAGATTCCCATTGCAGGTGCCGCCGGAGATCAGCAGGCTGCCTTGTTCGGTCAGGGCTGTTTTGAAGAAGGGGATGTGAAAAATACTTACGGAACCGGTTGTTTCCTTTTGATGAATACAGGAAATCGTCCGATTGCTTCCCAGCATGGGTTGGTGACGACTCTGGCAGCAGGAAGTGATTCCGTAGAGTATGCATTGGAAGGCAGTGTTTTTGTCGGAGGAGCTTCCATTCAGTGGCTGCGGGACAGTCTGAGAGTGATTCCCAGTGCGCCGGAGTCTGAGAAAGCTGCCTTATCTGTTTCCGACAGCAGCGGCGTCTATGTGGTACCGGCTTTCACTGGTTTGGGTGCGCCTCACTGGAATCCTTATGCCCGAGGTATTGTAACAGGTCTGGAAAGGGGAAGCAGCCGGGAACATTTGATTCGGGCAACGCTGGAATCCATTGCCTATCAGAGCAACAGCGTCATCCGGGCTATGGAAGAAGATTCCGGCATGCCAATGAAAGGGCTTCGGGTTGACGGCGGAGCCAGTGCCAACAACTTCCTGATGCAATTCCAGGCAGATATTTCCCATGCCTCTGTGATTCGGCCAAAATTGGTGGAGACCACCGCTTTGGGTGCTGCTTATCTGGCAGGTCTGGCTGTGGAATATTGGAAAGGTAAGGATGAAATCCGGAATAACTGGCAGTGTGAGAGAGTATTTGAACCTCAGATGGAAGAAGCGGAACGGCAGAAGAAGCTTCATGGATGGGATCGAGCCGTTCGCTGTGCTTTGATTTGGGCAGATGATAAATAAATGGGACAGGGACCTGCCGGCAGCAGGTTTGAAGGAGATTTAATCAATGGAACGGAGAGACAAAATCAATTATTATTTGGATCTGGCAGAGATGGTATCCCAGAGAGGAACCTGTATCCGGCGTAATTATGGTGCCGTCATCGTAAAGAATGACGAGGTAATATCCACCGGATATGTGGGAGCCCCCAGGGGAAGAAAGAATTGTTCGGATATGGGAGTTTGTATCCGACAGAAAATGAAGATTCCCAGAGGAGAACGGTATGAATTGTGCCGCAGTGTTCACGCGGAAGCCAATGCCATTATTTCCGCCTCCAGGGACAAAATGATTGGAAGTACCTTATATCTGGTAGGCGTGGAAGTGAATGACGGAGGATATGTGAAAAATTCCTGCAGCTGCTCCATGTGCAAACGTATGATTATTAATGCAGGAATTGAAATGGTAATTATCCGGGACAGCCGGGATGAATACCGAATCATTCCTGTAAAAACCTGGGTAGAACAGGATGAGTCTCTGGAAGGAATATTTGGATATTGAGTACATGGTGTATATTTTTTCAGATTCTGGGAGTCGTTTTTGTTCTGGCGGCAGGATTATGCCAGAAAAAGAACGGGATTCTTTTTCTGACTTTCTGTGCCAATGTCTGCAGCGTTCTTGTCATGTTTCTGGCAGGAAGATATGATGGGGTGGCTGCGACCGTCGTATGTACGTTGAGGGCATTTTTGTTTTTGTTCCGCGATCGGGCGAAGAGCAACTGGATTTACTGGATCAGTACAGGTGCACATCTGATTGTGGGAGTTTTGGCATGGCAGTCGCCTATGAGTCTGCTGATTATTCTGGCTCCCATGGTGATTTGTACGGTAAACTGGTTTGGTAATGTGGAAACCATCAAATGGGGCACGATAGTGTCTGATTGCTGTTGGGCTGTTTTTGATTTTTCCTGCGGTGTATATATTGAAGGGATGAGAGATCTGGCAGAGACCTGCGCCAATGTGATTGGTCTTTGGAAAAGCCGTCAGAGCAGAGGGAAAAGAAAAGGGCGTCAGTCGGGATGATCCGGCTGGCGCCTTTGTTCAAACTCTTTTTTCAAATTCTTTTCCTGCATCTCGGATATAGGGAATCGGGAATAAAGAAGGGAGTTTTCCTGATTAAAATCGGGAAAAATTACTGATAATAATCGGGGAAAATTACTGATATTTTTTAGACTGCTCTGCAATCAGGGCAGCATCGTTGAAATAATCAATTTTCATAGCTTGTTTTACTTCGCTGAGAGTCTTGGCAGCAGCAGCTTCTGCCTTTTTGCTGCCTTCCCGGAGAATTCGATATACTTCAGGAATGTCTTTTTCAAACTCCTTTCTGCGGTTGCGGATAGGCTCCAGTTCTTCCTGAATTACCTGATTCAGGAATTTTTTAACTTTTACGTCTCCAAGGCCGCCGCGGCTGTAATGATCTTTCATTTCCTGGAGACAGGAGTAATCCGGGCAGTAACGCTCAAAATGCTCATCACGGCAGAAAGCGTCAAGATAGATAAATACAGGATTTCCTTCCACCTGACCGGGATCCTGAACGCGAAGATGATTGGGATCGGTGAACATACTCATGATCTTTTTCTTTACATCTTCCGGAGTATCGGAAAGGTAAATGCAGTTGCCGAGAGATTTGCTCATTTTCGCTTTGCCATCGATGCCGGGAAGGCGGAGACAGGCTTTGTTGTCAGGGAGAAGAACCGCGGGATCCACCAGAGTTTCTCCGTAAACAGAATTAAATTTATGAACAATTTCCTTGCACTGCTCCAGCATGGGAAGCTGATCTTCTCCGACGGGAACGGTGGTCGCCTTGAAGGCAGTAATATCAGCTGCCTGGCTGATGGGATAGGTAAAGAAACCAACCGGAATGCTGGCCTGGAAACCACGCATCTGGATCTCACTCTTAACGGTGGGATTTCTCTGCAGACGGGAAACGGTAACCAGATTCATGTAATAGAAGCTGAGCTCGGTCAGTTCCGGTATCTGAGACTGAATGAACAGGGTGGATTTGGCAGGATCCAGACCACAGGAAAGGTAGTCTAAAGCAACTTCGATAATGTTCTGACGAACTTTTTCGGGATTGTCTGCATTATCAGTCAGTGCCTGAGCGTCAGCAATCATAATGTAAATCTCATCGAATTCACCGGAATTCTGCAGCTCAACTCTTCTTTTTAAAGAACCTACATAGTGGCCAACATGGAGTTTTCCGGTAGGCCGGTCACCAGTCAGGATAATTTTGCTCATGGGTTTGTCCTTCTTTCATGTTGTGGTGTTAAAGGGAATTCATTTATCAGTTTGCATTGGTCGTCCTTCCCTCATATTTTGTATCCCCAGAGGAGAGAAACGGTTAATGTGTGAATAATTTTCTGTTTATTTACCCTTGTATTCTATTATTTTATCTGATTTTTCGAAAAAGGTCAATAAAGAACATGACTCCATTCCGCTGAAGGACATAGTTTCAAATATGTAAGAACATGACTCCATTCCGCTGAAGGACATAGTTCCTAATCTGTAAGAATATGACTTCATTTCCATCTATAGGGAAAGCATTTTGTATGAATGAAAAGAGGAGGATGGCAGCGAATCCGGGCGAATGATGCGGAAGAAATGCCTTGCACAATCAACTCGTTTATTATAATATAAATAGGCACGGAAACCGCCGGATTCATGAGGGGAGATTTTTTTGAATTCCTAAGACGGCATACTGTGAACAGGAACAGAATTTTTGCTTTGCCGATCCGCGATAATCATTTAATGATAGGGAATTTCAGTCAAGGCATTACAAGGAGGAAAAGCAAATGATTAATTTTGAAGAAGAATTAAGCAAATTCCGCCCCAGTAAGGAAGTGGAACAGGCAGAGGATGCCATTGTTAATATGAATTTGAAAGATATGACAGATATTATGCTGGAAATTTTAAAAGAAAAGGAGCAGCGGTAGAATGATCTGTTACCAGTGTGGAAGTCAGCTGGGCTCGGGACATATATGTCTTCGCTGCGGCGCCGACGTGTCGATTTATCGAAAGATTGTTCGGGCCTCCAATGGATTTTATAATGCAGGCTTGGAGAAAGCACGTCTTCGTGATCTGACAGGTGCTGTGGAAGCATTAAGTAAAAGTCTGCAGCTAAACAAGAGGAATACCAATGCCAGAAATCTTCTGGGTTTGATTTATTTTGAGATGGGAGAAGTGGTGGAGGCTCTTTGCCAGTGGGTTATCAGTAAGAACCTGCAGCCGGAAGATAATCTGGCAGATGAATATCTCCGTATTCTCCAGGAAGATCGGAATAGTCTGGAAAGTATGAACCAGGCGATCAAGAAGTTTAATCAGGCTTTATATCAGGCTAAAAATGAAGGACGGGATCTGGCAATCATTCAGCTGAAGCGGGTTCTGAAGCAGCACCCTCATTTGCTGAAGGCATATCAGCTGTTGGCACTGCTGTACATAGAGGACCAGGATTATTCCAGAGCAGGCCGACTGCTGAAGAAGGCTTTGAAGATTGACCAGGGCAACACCCTTTGCTTGAAATACAGCAAGATGATCCGCGGCAAGCTCAGCAAACCTGGAAAAGAAAGCCGGGATGAGATGCCCCCGTCCATTCTGGATCTGGAGGAAGCGGATACACCGGATGTGATTGCTCCAAGATCCCGGCAGAAATCAGAAAAAGTCAGATTGTTTCTTGCCGTATTGGCAGGTATGGCTATTGCCCTGTGTTTCTATCAGTTTGTTGTTCTTCGGACAATAAACCGGAATGCAAATCTTCAGGAAAATCAGGAAATCGCCGCTTATGATAATAAATTGGCAGACAAGGAGCTGGAGATACAGACTCTGCAGTCTCAGGCAGATCAGATGGAGAAGGAACGGGATGATCTGTCGGCGAAGCTGAACAGTTATCAGGGCGATAATGGAATCCTGACCCAGTATGATGCGCTGCTGGAGATTGTTGATATGTATATGCAGGAAGATAAAGATACTGACAAGCTGGCAGAAGAGTTCAATAAGCTTCAATCAGATTCGGTTCAGTCCCAGGCTTATCAGGATGTCTATGCTGCCATGAAACAGTATGTCATGGTAGATCGGGTAGAAGAGGTGTTCCGTGAAGGTCAACAGCTGGTGGATACCGATTATTATACTCAGGCCATTCCTGTTTTTGAAAGATGTCTGGAGATGAATCCTGATTTTGATAAAGCGATTTATTATTTAGGTGTTTGTTATGAGCATCGTCACGACATTGAGACAGCCAACACGTATTTCCAGCAGTTGGTAGATAATTATCCCAACAGTGAGTATTACGATCAGGCTTTGTCCAGGGATGGAGTTTCCGAATATCCGGGACGTACACCTGGAACGGGCGAAGGCAATGAAAATCCTTTGGGTGGGGATAATAATCCCACGGGCGATAATCCGACAGGAGATGATTCCGATGGGGTCTTGCCGGAAGGAAATGATCCGGAAGGAGAAGAACCGGACATGAACGATCCCGATGTTCAGTAAAACTTTTGGATCATGGGGTCAGGCCCATTTATCGGGTAACTCATAGAATATAGTAAGTAAAAGGCACACCAGAAGAAATGCGAAGACGTATTTCTTCTGGTGTGTCTTTTATTACGATAATCCAGAGAAATATCAAGGAGGAATCAAAATGCGTGGAATGTTATGGGAGAAGAGAGGGGATCGCTTGATTATCCATCTTCCGGAAGAATTGGATCATCATACCAGTCAGAAAATTGCACGAGAAACAGAAAGTCCGGGAAGAATGGCAGGGGTACATCGTATTGTTTTTGATTATACGAGGACTCAGTTTATGGATAGTGCCGGGGTGGGAACCATTTTGGGATATTACAAAAGAATGCAGAAAATCAATGGAGATATTACGATTTACGGAGCCAGCCGGAGAGTACTTCGTCTTCTGGAGATAGCGGGAATACATAAGCTGGTTAAAATATATGATTCTGAGGCTGATGCCATAGGAGAAGATAAAAAGAATGCGCCCAGCGCAGAGAGGAGATAAAAATGGAAAAGAGAGACGAGAAAAAAGGTGAAAAAATGAGTTTGCTTCTGGAAAGCCGTTCCCAGAATGAGGCATTTGCCCGGGTGGTGGTCGGAGCCTTTATGGCCCGGCTGGATCCGACTTTGGAAGAAGTGGAAGATGTGAAGACAGCGGTTTCGGAAGCGGTTACCAATTGCATTATTCATGGATATCACAATCGACCGGGAGAGATTTCCATTGAGGCATCCATAGAAGGCCGCACGCTGACGGTAAAAATTGAGGATCATGGAGTGGGAATCGAAGACATTGAACAGGCAAGAGAACCTCTATTTACTACCCGGGCCGACAGCGGCAGATCCGGTATGGGATTTTGTTTTATGGAAGCTTTTATGGATCAGGTGGATGTGGAATCCGAGTTGTGGAAGGGAACCACAGTAACCATGAAAAAAGAACTCAAGGAGCAGAGACGGAATGGAGTGGGATGAGAATCTGAGACTGCTGGCTGCATGGAATGAAGGCGACGAAACAGCCAGAGAGCGTCTTGTTCTATCCAATGCAGGACTGATCTGGAGTATTGTACATCGTTTTCAAGGCAGAGGGTATGACAGGGAAGAACTCTTTCAGATAGGAAATATCGGTCTCCTGAAAGCCATTGATAAATTTGACTTTTCTTTTGATGTACGGTTTTCTACATACGCAGTGCCGATTATTACCGGCGAGATACGGCGTTTTCTCCGGGATGACGGGCCCATCAAGATCAGCCGCAGTTTAAAGGAACTGTCATGGAAAACACGGCAGGCAGAAGATAGATTGGGAAATCGTCTTGGTCGGGAGCCTACTCTGTTGGAACTGGCAGAAGAGCTTGGGATGGATGCCGAAGAGGTAGCAAGTGTTCTGGAAGTGTCACAGGATGTGGAATCCCTCAATCAGCCGGTTTATCAGAGTGACGGAAAAGAAATTCCGTTGATGGATCGGCTGGAAGAGCCAGAAAACGAGCAGGAAAAACTGCTGAACCACATGGTTCTGGATGATATTTTTACTCAGCTTAGTCCGGAAGAAAAACATCTTGTCTCTCTGCGTTACGTTCAGGGAAAAACACAGATGCAGGTGGCCGGAGAATTGGGAATGTCCCAGGTTCAGGTGTCACGATCGGAGAAACGGCTGCTTCAGAAAATCCGGAGAATCTGGACCATGGGTCAGTAAAGATATAATGGTTGCTGTTCCTTTTTATTGGAATCCTTTTTCGTTTCTTTTAGCGGATAGATCTATGGAAATTTGAAAATATGGATAGATCTATGAAAATCCGGAAATAATGAAGGAAAGAAAGAGGAGGAGAAAATGCAGAGAGTATTATATGTGAAACTGCCAAAAGTGGCAGCCGTAACAACTAAAGAAATCTGTCTGGGGCAGGTGGCAGAACTCTCCAGCCAGCCGCCGGGGGATTTGGTGAAATGGCAGAAACTGATTCTTCAAAAAGCACCGGAAGGAGATAAAAGAAGGGTGGTATGGTCCGCTTTGGATATCCAGTCCCTGATTTATCGGGTGGATTCCCAGGTGGATATTCGCTTGATGGGGGAAGTCGATGTCGTTATAGACTGCCGACCTTATGCAGATCCGAAAGCATGGAAGAATCGTTTGAAAGCAGCTTTATCTGCCCTGGTTTCCTTTATTGGCGGAGCTTTTGCCATTATGACCTTTAACCAGGATGTTGAATTAACGGATATTTTTAAAAAAGTATATTTTGCCGTAACCGGTGAGATTTCTGTAGGAAAAGGCGTTCTGGAAGCCGGGTATTCCCTGGGGCTTTTTCTTGGCATGGTCATATTTTTTAATCATCTGGCCGGATGGAAGCTTACGGAAGACCCGACTCCCCTGGAAGTCCAGATGCGCCAGTATGAAAATGATGTGGATGAGGCCATTGTAGAATATGCAGGAAATCCTCCCCAGTCCATGGCAAAGGCGCAGAAAAATGGCTCGTCCCGATCCGGCAGTCATTCCCAATCGGCAAAACAATCATCCATGAGCAGTCCATCCAACGTGAATGGAGAGTCGGTATCTGGGAGTTCCTCCAATCAGACGGAATCTTCATCTGCGGAGAAAAAACAAGACAGGGATAAGGGAGGAGACAGAGGATGATCCGACAGATCTTGCTTGGAATTTTCGGAATCTTCTTTGGTTCTGCGACGGCTGCCGGTGTTTTTTCCTTTCTGATTGCCATTGGATTAATTCAGAGAATAGCAGACAAGACTCAAACGATTCCCTATATTAAATGGTATGAGACAGCTTTTGTTTTTGGCGGAAGTCTTGGAAATGTGTTTTCCATTTATTCCTTTCCACTGGCCGGCGGTCCAGTGGCTGCAGCTATAATTGGAGTATGCTATGGGATTTTTATTGGATGCTTAATTATGTCACTGGCAGAAACTTTGAATGTTCTTCCTGTATTTACAAGAAGAATCGGTATTCGAAGCGGCCTGCCCTGGATTGTGGCGGCATTTGCTGCCGGGAAAGCGATGGGTTCTTTCTTCTATTTCTTTGGGTGAAGAAGCATGACTGGAGGCGAGAATGATATGAACGAAAAAGAATATAGTCAATATATCAAAGAGATGACTCCGACCAATAATGTCTGGTTGGATAGTTTCCGGGCATTTTTGGTAGGCGGTTCCATTTGTCTGGCAGGTCAGATTCTGATGAATCTTTATGGAAGCTGGGGAATGGAAAAGGAAGACGCTTCTGCCTGGATGCTGTTGACTTTAATTGGACTCAGCGTCTTGTTTACCGGTATGAATTGGTTTTCCAGACTGGCGAAATTCGGAGGGGCAGGTGCTCTTGTTCCCATTACTGGGTTTGCCAATTCAGTGGCAGCACCGGCCATTGAATTCAAGAAAGAGGGTCAGGTTTTTGGTATTGGCTGTAAAATATTCACCATTGCCGGACCGGTTATTCTGTATGGTGTATTCACAAGCTGGGTGCTGGGACTTGTATATTGGGTGTTGAAAATAATGGGAATTGTTGGTTAAAACAGAGCAAAATCTACTCATAAAGAGGCAAAAACAGTCAGATTAAAAAATCAGACATTTATGGATATAAGAGTTATTAAAGTGGGCGTTGTAAGGATGCTCACTTTTTTTAATAAAAGGATACCCAGAGATATTTACTTTTGCTCCGCAAAATCCACCTCCCTTTACACAAGGGAGGCTTATGAAAAAGGCTTGACCAAACGGTCAAGCCTTTTATGTATTAAGTGGGTTCAGCTTTCAAACCAGTTATTTCTTCAATTACGGAAAGTTCGTAGCAAGGAATGTAAATTCCCCACAAGTCGTTATTGTGTTCAAATTCTAAAATGTGATAACTATTACAGATAATACAACCATAGTTATCTTCACTTAACTTATGTTGTTTGTATATTCCTTTGTTGTATTCTTCGTCTTTATTCCACTCCAGAATGCGAATGGTTTTCTTTATGGATTTGATGCCTTTGATTGCGGATAACGGAATAGCATACTTTCCTTCTAAATTTGCTAAATACAAGTTTTCTGAGTCTGCAAAAATATGAAAAATCGGATTGATATAAGGCGCAATTTGCAGACCTTTTTCGCAAACTTTGATGTTTTCGCCCTTTACCTTATAAAAGAAGGATAAAATATTAATCTCTTTTGCATCCTGAGGAACTTTCAGATCGGTAAGAATGGCATCGCAGGTTTTATCTAATTGATTGAATACCTGTGAACTTTCTTCCGTTTCCAACACGTCCTTTTCTTTGCGTATACTTATAAGTTTAAGAAGTGCCCAAACCACCAAACAAGCACCACCAAGCCAAAATAGCCATGAGGCGTTTCGATATGCTTCGCTGAGGGTGGGGCCGTCTTCGCCGCCTAAAGCTTTTATTATGCCGATGACAACAAGGACTCCAACCGCTCCACATATCCAATGCCCAATTCGTATGGGAAGCGGTAGTTTGCTTTTTTCAATTGTTTCTTCAACATTTTCTGAAGAAGATTCAAGAGATTGTGTTAGTGATAAATCCGGTTTTGCTACCACAAATTCTTCCCCATTCATTTGTTTGTTTTTCTTATTTGTTGTCAGGTCAATTCCTAAAAATGGCTTCATATAAATCCCTCCTACTCGTATTTTATTATACCACGCCGCCGTTTTAATGTAAATTTTTTTCAACACTAATGTGTCCTATATTGACAGCAGCAGAGGGTCAGGTTTTTGGTATAGGCTGTAAAATATTCACCATTGCCGGACCGGTTATTCTGTATGGTGTATTCACAAGCTGGGTTTTAGGCATCATATGTTGGGTGCTGAAGATGTGCGGAGTTGTATGAAAAAATGGGAGAAAGACCTTTTTTAAAAGTGGGAGAATAATGAAAACAGGATTGGAATAAAAAAGTACAAAAAAGTGGAGACACGTTTATAAAATTAAACCGGATCAGGCAGACGGCTTAAAGATAATTAGAGAGAAAACGAAAAAAATATTATTTTGAAAAAAAACAAAAAAGAAAATTGACGGAATTTGTAAAGTAATATGCCAAATTACAATAAAGTAACACATAATAAATGATAAAAATACTTGCGAAAACCTTCCATTTTGAGTAAATTATATTAATGGGAGGAGAAGCAATGGAGAAGAAAAAGAAGAAAAGAAGTTTTTTGTCTTTTTTGCGTTTTAATAGTATTTATCTAAAAACCCTGCTGATTCTATCCGCATTGATTTTTGTTGTTGGAATCACTTTTTTTGGGATCATGGGGCATTATTATCAGCAGCAATATGTGGAGGAGTATTTTTCCGGTTGTGGAGTGAGCCTGTCTTCCATAAGCAATAGTTTTGATACTTTTTGCAGAGAATCGGATCTGCGGTTTCAGGATTTATTCAAGCAGGAAGAATGCAACGAGGTCATCATCAGGGGCGAAACCTACCAGAGCGAAAATGCTTTCCGTGTGGTTCGTGAATTAGGCGAAATCGCAGAGGGGGAAAAGTGGATTAGTCAGATCAACATCTATGTAGCAGCGAATCATAGTGTCCTTTCATCGGACAAGTCCATAACGGATGCCAGTGAATGGATTGCTTCTGATCCGAGCAGTTCGTGGGAATCAGATATTCAAAATATGGGAAAAAAGGGGAAACTTCTTTATCGTAATGGAAATCTGTATTGGGTCCGTACACTTCCGGAGAAAAAGAATCTGTCCATTTTTTGGGTGCGGTTTGATAAGGAAGCCTTGATGAATGATCTGGCGAATGACTGGAAAGGTCATCCGGTGACTCTTTATCTGAACGGAGAAGTCCTTTTATCTCAATTGGAGAATCCTCAGCCGGAAAATGATTTGATGACCACAGATAAACATTCGCTGAATGAAGAAACCATACTATATTATAGGCCCGATGGCGGATATTATCTGAAATACAGTTCCGGTTACACGAACCTTGATTACATTATTAGTGTAGACAAGGGGGAAGTGGGAATGGTGACGAAGCAGATGCTTCTTTTGCTGGCTCCCATTCTCCTTGTTATGATTTTATTGGTGGGAGTGGTGGCTTTTCTGCTGGTTCGTACTGTCTATCGTCCCATACATGGAATTCTTCGGCAGCTCATGGCAGGACGAGATCTGGAAGAACTGTCGGAAGAGAAGACACATATCAATACAGAATTGGATTTAATGGCATACCTGAAAGAAGAAAATGAAAAGGGAAAGAACTCTCTTCATGAAATGCTGAGAGAAGTCAGCAGTGCTGTGACGGAGCAGATTTTTACGGAAATGCTCCATCAGGAAAGCTCAGATATGGAGCGTAATCTGGATCTGCTTCAGCAGATCGATTCCCCTTTTCTGAAAGCAGATAAATTTCAGGTGGATATTGTTTATTTGATTTCCGGATCGAAGAATAACAATGGACTGGAATTGGAAGATATTCTTGTAGGAGAAGGAATTCGCCGCCGTGTTATTTCATTTTGGCGGAAGAAAAATGTGTGCGTCTGTGCCAAAGAAGACAAACAAAACCAGGAAACCTTTGTTTTGGGCTTTTCCGATCAGGTTTCTTCCGGCCAGATCAAGCAGTGGCATGATGAAATAGATCAGATGCTGGAGGAGGAAAGCAAAGATCTGAATGGCCGTTTGAAGTTTGGAAGCAGCAGACTTCGTACGGATCTGGACCAATTAAAATCGGCTTATGATGAAGCCGAAAAGATGCTTCGGGAACGCATGTATTATCAGATGAGGGGAGAAGACTTTTCTGAGATTTCCTTGATGGTGGAAACCCAGATGGAAAAGATTCTGAATCAGATTTGTACCGATAAAGAGGAAGGAATGGAAGCCTACGGGCACCTTCTGGAGATGGTGGAAGATCACAAAGACATTGCCGTTTCCTGTTATCTGAAAATCATCGATCGGTATCTGGAAAAAATGATTCGTATGTGTATTGAGTGTCCGGAATCTCTTCGAAGAAAACGTCATATTCTGGAAGCCAATACCAGTTCTCTTCAGGATTATGATGTACGGAGACAGCAGATTCGAGATTTTGGAGAAGAGGCAGCCGAACTGATTCACAAAGCAGCAGGAAAGAACCAATATCTTTATGTAGAATCAGCAAAGAAGTACATAGAAGATCATTACGATGATGGCAATCTGTCTCTTCAGTTGGTCAGCGAAAGCTGTGGTGTCAGCTCCAGTTATCTTTCGCGTCTGTTTGCAAATTATGCATCTATGGGATTTCTCGATTATCTGAATCAATTCCGTTCCCATCAGGCTGCTCTGCTTCTGGAAAATACAGATTATACAGTGGCAGATATCGGATTTAAGACCGGATTTACCACACCTCAGAATTTTTCACGTGTTTTTCGCCGTTGTATGGGGGAAACGCCCGGACAGTATCGATTGAGAAAACGGGAAGGGAAAAATGAAGAACCCCAGGAATAGCCTGACAGGATTCCTGGAAATGGGATGTGCGATAAAAGGAGAAGATAAAATGAGGAGAATTGGATCAGTATGGGGGGATTTCCAAAGGAAGAGGAGTCCGGAGAGAAAAGGGGGATGCAGAGAAAACCCGCATGGAAAGGGAAGGCTCTGTGCAGTGTTTCTGGTAATTTGTTCTCTTCTTTCTGGCATCGTGGGGTGTTCCGGTCAGACGACCTTTTCTGTATATGAACCGAAAGAAACGGAAGAGATTCAGGAGGAATCTATTACCATTCTCTGCTCTCTGCCGGATCTGGAAGGAGGTCTTTGTGATCTGACTGCCCGGAAAATGAAGGAAGTGCTGGAAGAGGTTTCTCATGGTAAGATGAAAATGAGTATCTATTCCAATAATGCGCTGGGAACAATTCAGGGTGGAGAACGTTCCCTGAAAGAGGGAACGGTGGAGCTTCGGATTTCCGGAACCGGCAGCACTGTTTCCCGGATTCTTTGCTGGATGCCTTCGATTGTTGACATGACTCCGGAAGAGATGGATGATAGAATGGAAGAGGGCCAGCCCTGGAGACAGATGCTGAATGAAGAAATGGAAAAAGAATCCATTATTGTTTTGGGAGTCTGCAAACCGCGGTATCGGGTATTTACCAGTAAAACCAGGGTTGATTCGATCGATGATTTCGAAGGACTGCATATGCGTCTGCTGGGATCCGGTGTGGGATCCGTTTACTGGGAAAATCTGGGAACGGAAATTATAACCTGTGATATTCAGGATTTATATCTTTATCTTCAGCAGAATGTTCTTGACAGTCAGGAAAATACTCTCGAAAATATTGTAGGTTACCGTTTATATGAACAACAGCAGTATGTCGTCGATACCAATCACACGTTTGATCTTGATTTTCTTATGATCAATCGTGATTTCTATCAGGGCTTGAGTGAAGAGGAGAGAGGCTGGATTGATGAGGCAGCGGCAGCAGCTTTGGAATATAACAGAGAGGAAGCCGATGAATTATATGAAGAGCAGCGGCAGGAGCTGTTGGCTTCCGGTTGTGAAGAAATCATTCTGTCATCCTCAGAGAAACAGGCTTTGCGAGAAAAACAAAAGAATATTGTTTTGCAGGAATTAGGAAAAAGCTTCGGGGTAAAGGCGGTAAATGAAATCCTCCGGGAGTTGAATATGGAGGTTCCCGTGGAATAACATGAGCCAAGTGACAAATGGACATAAAAATGCATGCTTGCATCGACTTTGAGAGTGCGAAGCACGAAAAAATCGATGAAGGGCTCTTTTGTCTGACAGCTCATGACATGAGTCACCAGACAAACATGATGATATGAGTCAGATACATGGAAGAAGCATAGAGTCGAGGAATCCGATTCGGCTTCTTCCTTTTGACTATATCTGGAAAGAACGAGAGATTTTTTGAAGGAAAGGAACAAAACAATGACGAAGCAGGAATTAACCTTAGAAGTAATCCGTCGTTTAAAGGGGGAATATCCGGATGCCGATTGTACTCTGGAATATGATCAGGCCTGGAAATTGCTTGTCAGTGTCCGTCTGGCTGCCCAGTGTACGGATGCCAGAGTCAATGTGGTGGTGGAAAAACTATATGATAAATATCCCAGTGTCCAGGCGTTGGCCGATGCCGGTGTGGAAGAAATTGAGGAAATTGTAAAGCCTTGCGGACTGGGTCACAGTAAAGCGAGAGATATTCAGGGATGCATGAGAAAACTCCGGGATGAATACGATGGAAATGTTCCCAGAGATTTCAAAAAACTCCTGGATCTTCCCGGTGTAGGACGTAAAAGTGCAAACCTGATTATGGGCGATGTCTTCGGAGAACCGGCGATTGTCACCGATACCCATTGCATCCGTCTGACCAATCGAATTGGAATTGTCGATGGAATCAAAGATCCGAAAAAAGTGGAGATGGAACTCTGGAAAGTGGTTCCGCCGGAGGAGGGAAGCTCTTTTTGTCATCGTCTTGTCTATCATGGAAGGGAGGTATGCACAGCAAGAACTCATCCCTATTGTGACCGCTGCTGTCTGGAGGATATTTGCGGCAAACAAGGTGTATAAGAATGGAGTACTTATCAAATGATAGGAATCGGAAAATGAAGAGTGGACTGCTTGAAAAAGAGATTTCAGATCATTTCATGGAGAGAAAAGTCAGGATCATGGAGAGAAAAATCAGGATCCTGTTTGTATAAGAAAGAATTCTCTGTATCCTGGGAGGAAAAACGACGGCAGAGACAGTATTCGTATTGAAGCTGCCGGACAATGGACTCTTGTCCGGTGTTGTCCAATGCACGGAAAAGACGAATCAGCTGCTGTTCTTTTGGGTTCAGACAGATCTTTTCTTCAGAGAGACCCAGAAGATAATCCATACTGACCTGAGTCAGGGATGCAAACCGGATTAAAATGTCATAAGGAGGCTCTCGAAGACCTCGCTCATAGAGGCCGTAGGCCTGGCGGGAAATATGGAGACAGGCGGCCATTTGTTCCTGAGAAAAATATAGTTTTTGCCGCAGTTCTTTCATTCGCAAAATAGTCATAGTGCAGGTATCCTGTTTTTGTTTTAATGGAAATGAGAAAAGAGTATCTGTATGTGTAATACCATTATACAGGGCCAGGGTCTCTTGATCCACAAACAGATTGTGAGAAAAATCCGGTACAAACATGGACGGATGGGTGATTGACGGGAGAAGATCAAAGAAACCTATTGATTTTTCGACGGATTTCGTTTATATTAGTTGCGATGTTATGCATTTCTTTACAGTATAGATTTTTATTTATTCTTTTTCTGAGTTGGAAGGAATGAAAAGAATCAGGATACTTTGCAAGGAATTCAGGAGGAAATAAAATGGTAAGAGCGATCGTTGGAGCCAATTGGGGCGACGAAGGGAAAGGCAAAATTACCGACATGCTTGCGAAAGAATCGGATATTGTAATCCGTTTCCAGGGTGGAAGCAATGCCGGACACACGATTATTAATAACTACGGAAGATTTGCGCTGCATCTTCTTCCTTCCGGTGTATTTTATGATCATATCACCAGCATTATCGGAAATGGAGTTGCCTTGAATATTCCGTATCTGATGAAAGAAGTGAAATCTCTGACGGAAGCCGGTGTTCCCATGCCGAAGATTCTCGTTTCTGACCGTGCACAGATTTTGATGCCTTATCATGTTCTTTTTGACGAGTATGAAGAGGAACGACTTGCCGGCAAATCCTTTGGATCCACCAAATCCGGTATTGCTCCGTTCTATTCGGATAAATATGCAAAGATTGGTATTCAGGTAAGTGAACTTTTTAATGATGAGATTTTGGAAGAGCGTGTAGAGAAAATCTGCACTCTGAAGAATGTAATGCTGGAGCATCTGTATCACAAACCTCTTCTTGTGAAGGAAGAGCTGATGGAAGAGCTTCATATGTATCGTGATATGGTTCGTCCTTATGTATGTGATGTATCTGCTTATCTGGACAAAGCACTTAAAGAAGGAAAGAATATTCTGCTGGAAGGTCAGCTTGGTTCCATGAAGGATCCGGATCATGGCATTTATCCCATGGTAACCTCTTCATCTACTCTGGCTGCTTACGGAGCCATTGGTGCCGGAATTCCTCCCTATGAGATTAAGAATATTACGGTTGTCTGCAAAGCATACTCCAGTGCTGTAGGCGGAGGTGCTTTTGTCAGTGAGATTTTCGGCGATGAGGCAGAGGAGCTGAGAAAACGCGGCGGTGATAAGGGTGAATACGGTGCTACTACCGGAAGACCTCGTCGTGTCGGTTGGTTCGAATGTGTGGCCAGCCGTTATGGCTGTCGTGTTCAGGGAGCCACAGAAGTGGTTCTGACCATTGTGGACGCACTGGGCTATCTGGATGAGATTCCGATTTGTGTAGGTTATGAGGTAGACGGTGAAGTTCTGAAAGACTTCCCCACTACTGAGAAGCTGGATCGTGCAAAACCTGTCTGGGATGTAATGCCCGGCTGGAAATGTGATATCCGCGGCATTAAGTCTTATGAAGAGCTGCCGGAAAACTGCCGGAAATATGTGGAACGCATCGAGACAGAACTGGGTGTTCCTGTGACCATGGTGTCGAACGGTCCGGGAAGAGATGAAATTATTAAGAGATAAAAATACAGATTAAAGAAAAAAACTGCGGCGGAGCAACATCTGCCGCAGTTTTTTTATCTGATTTCGGCAGATATTGTCAGAGGTGGGCTTATAAGGTTTTATAGTATGTATTCCGCATTTAAGAATAAAAATGGCTAAAAAAAACTCTGTATTTTGTGATGTGGGATGGAACAAGAAACTCTTTAAGGAATAGTTCAATGAAAAAAGGGAAAAGATAAAAAATTCACGATGTTGAGATAAAAAATTTCGATATTGTTAAAAAACGGAAATAAAATTTATAGTATTTTAATATTTTCATTGACTCGGATAAAATATTATGTTATATTATATTCCAATAAGATATTTACCAATAGGTAAATCTTAGGTGCAAGCGCGCGGCACCAGAAACGAAAAGGAGGAAAAAATTATGCTAGATGCTATTGCAAGCTTTATCAATTGGGCCAATGGCTATATCTGGGGAATCGGAATGCTGGTTCTGATTGTAGGAAGCGGTCTCTTCTTTACAGTTAGATTAGGCTTTTTCCAGTTTGTACATTTCAAAGATATGTGGAAACGTATCCTTGATAAAGGTGATTCGGAATCGGGTATTTCTGCATTCGGATCTTTCTGTACAACAATGGCAATGCGAGTTGGTACAGGTAACGTAGCCGGTGTTGCTGTTGCAATTTATTCTGGTGGTCCTGGTGCTCTGTTCTGGATGATCCTTGCAGGTATGACAAACTCTGCTGTATGTTTTACGGAGTGTGTTCTTGCTGTATTGTACAAAGTTCGTATTGACGGACAGTATCGAGGCGGTGGTGCTTACTGTGCTGAGAGAGGACTTGGCTGGAAGGGTTACGGCGTATTCATGGCAACGATTCTGATGCTGGGTACTGCAATCTTCATGCCTGCAGCAGCTACATACACTATCTCTGATGGTTTCAATAATGCACTGGGTATTCCCATGTGGGTTACTGCTCTGGTTATCGCTCTGATCATGGCTATCGTTGTTATCGGCGGCGTTAAGCGTATCAGCCAGGTTGCATCCTATGTTGTTCCTTTTATGACTGCTATTTATCTGATCGCAGCTGTTGTCATCGTTATTGTTAATATCACCAGAGTTCCTGGCGTTATCGTAGACGTTGTACAGTCTGCTTTCGGTTTGAAAGCAATCTTCGGTGGTACACTTGGTATCGCTATTCAGCAGGGTGTTAAGAGAGGAACCTTCTCCAGTGCATCCGGTATGGGTGAATCTTCTCCTACAGCAGCTGCAACTGAGACCAGTCATCCTGTAAAACAGGGTATGGCTAATGCAGCCGGTGTATGGCTGGATACCGTAATCGTTTGTACCGCATCCGGTCTGATGATTCTGTTGACCGACTGCTTCAATACCGCTGGCGGTTATGTTGGAAGCGGTGCTGCAGAACTGACTGAACTGGCTGCAAATGGTGTTGGCGGCGGTGTTATCTACGTACAGTATGCAATGCGTACGATCATGGGCGGTATTGCTCCTACGTTCGTAGCAATCATGCTTGCTTTGTTCTCTTTCACTTGCCTGATCAGTTACTATTATGAAGCTGAGACAGCTGCTATTTACCTGTTCCAGGGTGAAAATAAAGCTGGTATTCGTAAAGTTGTTACCTGGATCATGAGAATTGGTATGCCGATCCTGATCTTCCTGTGGGGCAATCTGAATGCTGACTTTGCATGGAATCTGTCTGACCTGGCTCTGGGATCCTGTACATGGATCAACATGCTGGTAGTTCTTCTTCTTAGCCCGAAGGCAGTTGCTTTGTATAAAGACTATGAAGAACAGATGAAGGCAAAGAAAGATCCGTATTATAATCCTAACAAGCTGAGCTGGAAGGGTGTTGATGTGGAACTGTGGAACGATATCAATAAGGATAAAATTGCTGCTGATAAAGCCGGTAAATAAAACAATGTCCTGAATATTTTAGAATCCCCCGTTTGCATCCGGCAGACGGGGGATTTTGTATGAGAAAAGAAAAAGACGACTGCAAGGAAGCAGCCGCCGGATTGACAAATCAATGATTCAGTGAATGAAGGTGTATTCAATTACGGGAAGAATCGTAATCAGATGTCTTTTTCGGAAGAATCCTCTTCCGTGTAATTCTCTTCTTCTTTTGGCCGACCCTTGATGGAAGGATTCAAGCTGTCGGATTTCTTCATGAGTACAGCCATGGCATACAAAAGAATCGGTACCATGATGGACAAAACCATGCTGGCTTTTAAAAGATTCTGAGCAAGAGGTGAACCAATCAACGCCAGAATTAAATTGAGCAGATACATGGAAAGCAGGATGCCTATAGCAATGAAGGCGAAAATTCGCCGGGTGTTCTTTTTCTTTTTCATAAGAAAACCGCCTTTTCTGGTGCTTTATTTTATGGCTGGGTTTCCCTGTCATAAGAACAGGAAAAACAGCAATTCTTTCTATATAATAAAAGAAGCAGCCATAGTCATTTGATGAATTATAACATTTTCGTCTTTTCCTGTAAAGAGGAGGCGATAGCGAGAAAAGCAGCTTTTTGGCGTAATTGAAGCTTTCTGATCAGTTTTTTTCATTTTTGAGGAAGTTTCATTTGACATTTAATTCCCGGTGTATATAATTAAATTTGGATAGTTCATAAATTTGAATCGTGTGCTCTTGAAAGAGGGTACAGAAAATAATCTTAGGAGGAAAAGATTTATGGCTCGTAAAATGAAAACCATGGATGGTAACAATGCTGCATCCCATGTATCTTATGCTTACACGGATGTTGCTGCGATCTATCCCATCACTCCCTCATCTGTAATGGCTGAAGTAGCTGATACCTGGGCAACTGAAGGAAGAAAGAACATCTTCGGACAGGAAGTACAGATCGTAGAGATGCAGTCTGAAGCTGGTGCAGCTGGTGCTGTTCACGGTTCTCTGTCTGCAGGCGCTCTGACTACTACATACACTGCTTCTCAGGGTCTGCTGCTGATGATTCCCAATATGTATAAGATCGCCGGTGAACAGCTTCCCTGTGTCATCGATGTTTCCGCACGTGCTCTTGCCAGCCATGCACTTTCCATCTTTGGTGATCACTCTGACGTATATGCTTGCCGTCAGACTGGTTTTGCTATGCTCTGTGAATCCAGCGTACAGGAAGTCATGGACCTGACTGCTGTTGCTCACTGTGCAGCAATCAAAGGTAAGGTTCCGGTACTGAACTTCTTTGACGGTTTCCGTACTTCTCATGAGCTTCAGAAAATTGAAGTTTGGGATTATGAAGATCTGAATGATCTGGTTGATCATGATGCAATCGATGAATTCCGTAAGCATGCCCTGAATCCCAACCATCCTTGCCAGAGAGGTTCCGCTCAGAACCCTGATATCTTCTTCCAGGCAAGAGAAGCATGCAACCCTTACTACGATGCATTCCCTGCAGTAGTAGAAGAGTACATGAACAAAGTTAACGAGAAGATCGGTACCGACTACAAACTGTTCAACTACAATGGTGCTCCGGATGCTGAACATGTTATCATCGCTATGGGTTCTGTTTGTGAGACCATCGATGAGACCGTTGAGTATATGAATGCTAAGGGCGCTAAAGTTGGTGTTGTTAAAGTTCGTCTGTACAGACCTTTCAGCGCTAAACACCTGCTGGATGTAATCCCGGATACTGTTAAGCAGATCTCCGTTCTGGACAGAACAAAAGAACCCGGATCTCTGGGTGAACCGCTGTATCTGGATGTAGTAGCTGCTCTGAAAGACAGCAAATTCCACAATGTTCCTGTATTTTCCGGTCGTTATGGTCTTGGCTCCAAGGATACCACTCCCGGACAGATCATTGCCGTTTACAACAATACTGAAAAGAAGAGATTTACCATTGGTATCGTAGATGACGTTACCAATCTGTCTCTGGAAATTGGTGAAGATCCGGTTACCACTCCTGCTTCCACCATTTCCTGTAAGTTCTGGGGTCTGGGTGCTGACGGTACCGTTGGTGCTAACAAGAACTCCATCAAGATCATTGGTGACCATACCGATATGTATGCTCAGGCTTACTTCGAGTATGACTCCAAGAAATCCGGTGGTCTGACCATTTCTCATCTGCGTTTTGGTAAAGACCCCATCAAATCCACCTACTTCATTTCCAAGACCAATTTTGCTGCCTGCCACAATCCTTCTTACGTTCGTAAGTATGATATGGTTCAGGAAGTTGTTGACGGCGGAAGCTTCCTGCTGAACTGCCCTTGGGATATGGAAGGACTGGAAGAGAATCTTCCCGGTCAGATGAAGAGATACATTGCTGAGCACAATATCAATCTGTACACCATTGATGGTATTAAGCTTGGTAAAGAGATCGGTCTGGGCGGACGTATCAACACCATTCTGCAGTCTGCATTCTTCGTAATCTCCGGTGTTATTCCGAAGGATGATGCTATTCGTTACATGAAAGAAGCTGCTACCAAGTCTTATGGCCGTAAGGGTGAGAAGATCGTTAAGATGAACCATGACGCTATCGATGCTGGTGCCGGCGCTTTCGTTAAAGTTGAAGTTCCGGAAAGCTGGAAGACTGCTGCCGATGAGAGCCTGATTACCAAGGTTACCGGCGATCGTCAGGATGTTGTAGATTTCGTTAACAATATTCAGGTTCAGATCAATGCTCATAATGGACAGAATCTGCCTGTTTCCGCATTCAAGGATTATGTAGACGGTTCTACTCCCTCTGGTGCAGCTGCATACGAGAAACGTGGTGTTGCTGTAGACGTTCCTGAATGGAATCCGGATAATTGTATTCAGTGTAACTTCTGCTCTTATGTTTGTCCTCATGCCTGCATCCGTCCCGTTGCTCTGACGGAAGAAGAAGCAGCTGCTGCACCTGCAGCAACCAAGACTGCTCCTCTGACTGGTCTGGCTGGATATAAATTTACCATGACCGTATCCGCTCTGGATTGTACCGGATGTGGTTCCTGTGCAAATGTTTGCCCTGGTAAGAAGGGTGCAAAGGCTCTGTCTATGACTTCTCTGGAACAGAATCTGGCTCAGCAGGAAGTGTTCGATTGGGCTCAGAAGCTGCCTGAGAAAGAAGAAGTTGCTGCTAAGTTCAAAGCTTCTACTGTTAAAGGAAGCCAGTTCAAACAGCCTCTGCTTGAGTACTCCGGTGCATGCGCAGGCTGTGGTGAGACTCCTTATGCAAAACTGATCACTCAGCTGTTCGGCGACAGAATGTATATTGCCAACGCAACCGGATGTTCCTCCATTTGGGGTAACTCCTCTCCTTCCACTCCTTATACTGTAAATAAGAAGGGACAGGGTCCTGCATGGTCCAACTCTCTGTTTGAAGATAACGCTGAATTTGGTCTTGGTATGCAGCTGGCTCAGACTGCTCTGCGTAAAGGTCTGAAGACCAAACTGGAAGCTATCTCTGAGAAGACTTCCAATGATGAAATTAAAGCTGCTATCGCTGAGTACGTAGCTACCTACGAAAATGGTGCTGAAAACGCAGTTGCTACCGAGAAACTGATTGCTGCTCTGGAAGGCTGCGGATGCGAAGCATCTCAGGAAATTCTGAAAGATAAAGATTTCCTGAGCAAGAAATCTCAGTGGATCTTCGGTGGTGACGGATGGGCTTACGATATCGGTTTCGGCGGTGTAGACCATGCTCTGGCTTCCGGCCGTGATATCAATATCATGGTATTCGATACCGAAGTTTACTCCAATACCGGTGGACAGGCTTCCAAGGCTACCAATATCGGTGCTGTTGCTCAGTTCGCTGCCGGCGGTAAAGATATTAAGCAGAAAGACCTGGCTGCCATCGCTATGAGCTATGGTTATGTATATGTTGCTCAGATCGCTATGGGTGCTGATTACAACCAGACCATCAAGGCTCTGACCGAAGCTGAAAGCTACAACGGACCTTCTCTGATCATTGCTTACGCTCCTTGTATCACTCACGGTATCAAGGCTGGTATGAGCAAAGCTCAGACTGAAGAGAAGAATGCAGTAGCTGCCGGATACTGGCACAACTTCCGTTACGATCCTCGTCGTGCAGAAGCTGGCGAGAATCCGTTCCAGCTGGACAGCAAGGCTCCTACTGCAGATTATCAGGAGTTCATCAAGGGTGAAGTTCGTTACACTTCCCTGGCTCTGAAGAATCCTGCAAGAGCAGAGAAGCTGTTCAATGAGGCTGAAGGAATGGCAAAAGCTAAATACGAGAAACTGGTTAAGATGGCTGAGAAATAATTCCGATGAATTACAGAGGAGAAAGGACAGAGAATGTGAACCTGGTTTGCAGATTGTTTGAGTATCCCAGGGACAAATAATTTTTGACCCTGCATTCTTAATATGATATAATGGGGAGGTGCTGAAAAGCCCTCCCTTTTATATTTTTATACAGGGATGATTGTGATGAATGAGAGAAGAGGCTGCCGGGATAAGTGTTTCAGCAGACATTCTTTTCGGTGAAGTTTTGGCTATTATAAAGTAAAGGATACAAAAGGATGGATCGGGTAAAGAAAGCAGAGGAGCTTTTTCTTCAAGGTTATAACTGCAGTCAGGCTGTTTTTGGTGCATTTGCAGATCGATATGATTTTACTCAGAAACAGGCAATGCAGCTGACCAGTACGCTGGGAGCCGGTGTTTCTTCCAGGAGGGAAGTGTGCGGAGCAGTTTTGGGAATGTCTCTTGTTTGCGGAATGGAAGCAGGGAACTGGGAACCGGTAACAGAGAAAAAAGCCGCCGCCTATGAGGCAAATCGTAAGCTGCTGGATGAATTTCAGGAAGAGTTCGGCAGTATTGTATGCAGAGAATTATTGAATCTTAGAAAAGGTCAGACAGGACAGGCTCCTTCCGAGCGGACACCGGAGTATTATGCAAAAAGACCTTGTCTTCGTCTTGTTCGTTATGCAGCTTCACTGTTGGAACGCTGTTATCCCGACAAAGAAGGTTTCCAGGAAGAGTATGATCTGGCTGCAAAGGAAGTGGCGGCAGAAATGCTTCTTCGCGGTGTTCCCATGGATTCCATTGCCGTATGCACGAGGCTGCCCTATGAGGTGCTGAAAGAACTGAAAAGCCAGCTTCCTTTTTGAGATAGAAGAAAAACATGGAAGGAGAATGAAATGGATACAGCAGAATATATTGTATTGCAGATTGATGGAGATTATGCTCATTTGAGAAGAAAGGATGATGAGACGGCGGAACCGATCCTGGTTGCCAGAGCTCTTCTTCCGGAAGAAATCCGTGAGGGCAGCATTCTCCTCCGGGAATTCCTGATGTATACGCTTGTTGAACGGTAAGGGCAGGAAAGGCCTGGGGAACGACATGGCTTACGAATCAACGCAGCGGATATGCTTAGGAATCAATGCAGTGGAAATATGTAAGTTTGAGTCGGCTCTCATCGCCTGGCGGTGGGGGTCGAATTTTGTAGGTGAAATAATTTGACAATCAATGTGATCGCGATAAAACAGGATTTGGATGAAATAATATGGCGATGAAAGAAAAGTGGGTATTACAGGCCAAGAAGGGTGATTTTTACGGATTGGCAGAAAAATTTCAATTGGATCCGGTGACAATTCGTCTTCTGATTAATCGTGGATTATCCACGGAAGCTTCCATTCGACAATACCTTTATGGCACCAGAGCGGATGAATACGATCCTCGTTTAATGAAGGGGGCAGAAGAAGCGGCAAAACAGATTCTGGAAGCCATCCGAGGCGGTGAAAAGATTATGATTGCTTCGGATTTCGATGTGGATGGCGTTTTTTCGGGTGAAATTCTGCTGGAGGCGCTGGAAGAAGCAGGCGGTAAGGCGGAGGTTTATACACCTCACCGGGTGAAGGAAGGTTACGGTGTCAACGCTAACATGGTTCAGCATGCCTGGGAACAGGGATTTACAACCATGATTACCTGTGACAATGGTATTGCAGCTTTTGAAGCGGTAGAGAAAGCGAAGAAACTGGGAATGCGTGTGATTATTACGGATCATCATGAATGTATCCGCCAGATTTCGGATACGGGAGAGGAAATTCGTCTTCCGGAAGCCGATGTGATTGTAAATCCGCATCAGCCGGGATGCCAATATCCATACCCCTATCTTTGCGGTGCCGGAGTGGCATATAAGGTGGTGGAAATATTATACTCCTTTTGTGGACTGCCCCGGGAAAGAAGTGATCGTTTTCTGGAGTATGTTGCCATTGCCACAGTGGCGGATGTTATGGATCTGGCCGATGAAAACAGAATCTTTGTGAGGGAAGGACTTCAAAGACTTGGCCATACGGAAAACCAGGGTCTCCAGGCATTGATGAGGGTGTGCCAGTTGGATCCCCAATCCCTTTCTTCTTATCATATTGGTTTCGTTTTGGGGCCTTGTTTTAATTCAGCAGGCCGTCTTGACACGGCAGCCAGAGCTTTTCGCCTTCTTCGAGCCAAGGGCAGTGAAGCGGAGAAGCTGGCCTGTCAACTGAAGGAGCTCAATGATTCCCGAAAAGAACTGACCAGGCAGGCAGCCGATTCTGCTATTGATTGGGTCAATCACCAGGAAAAACTGGATGATATATTGGTAATTCCTTTGCCGGAGTGTCATGAGAGTATTGCCGGAATTGTTGCCGGAAGAGTTCGGGAAAAATTTCATCATCCTGTGATTGTATTTACAAAAGGCGGAACAGGCTGGAAGGGAAGCGGCCGATCCATTGAAGGCTGGAATATGTTTGAAGGGCTCTTGAAGTGCCGCGATCTTCTCACTCATTTTGGAGGACATCCCATGGCAGCCGGAATGAGTATGCCGGAAGAAAATCTGGACGAATTAAGATATCGGATTAACTTGAATACTGGTTTGACACCGGATTCGTTTGTACCTATAATAAGAATAGATGCGGCCATGCCTTTGGAATATATATCAGAGAAATTGATACAGGAATTTCATCTTCTTGAACCTTTCGGTAAGGGTAATCCCAAACCTTTATTTGCTGAAAAGGTATTTTGGATTCGCCGTGCCAGAGTATTGGGAAAGAATCACAATGTATTAAAGCTGGAAGTGCAGAATTCTGCCGGTATGAGGATGGACGCTTTGTATTTTGGTGATGTGGAAGAATTCGATCGATTGGTGCAGGAACGCTTTGGCCAAGAATCCCGGATAAATATGTACCAGGGAAGAGAGAATTCGGTTCATTTTTCTTTGGCCTATTATCCGGAAATCAACGAATATATGGGAAATCATACTATCCAGATGGTCATTTCCCATATTGATTGAGGGGATAAGCGGTTTGGACACGAAAGGATAAAACGACTGAATATCGGATAAAAAGGATAAGAAAGAGAGGATAAAATGATGAAGAAATTAGAGGATTATGTAATCAGTATCCCGGATTTTCCCACGGAGGGGATTATTTTCCGTGATGTTACGGGAATTCTTCAGGAAGCAGAGGGACTGCAGCTTGCCATTGACAGTTTGGATGATATGCTGAAGGATGTTGATTTTGACGTGGTAGTAGGACCGGAATCCAGAGGCTTTATTTTTGGCGTACCGGTGGCCTACAACAAGAAAAAACCGTTTGTTCCCATTCGTAAAAAAGGTAAGCTGCCTCGGGAAACGATTTCCGTGGAATATGAACTGGAGTATGGTACAGCTGAAGTGGAAATTCATAAGGATTCCATTAAACCGGGACAAAGAGTCGTTATTATTGACGATTTGATGGCTACCGGTGGAACTACGGAAGCAATGATTCGTCTGGTGGAAACCCTGGGCGGTCAGGTTGTAAAGATTTGTTTTGTAATGGAACTGGCCGGACTGAAGGGAAGAGAGCGGATTTCCGGATATAATGTGGAGAGTGCCATTATTTATGAAGGCAAATAAGAGAGCTGTATGTTTCTTTTGTGAGAGTAAGTGATTCTTTCGCAGTCAGTGGAAGGACAGTGTCACAATCATGGAAGAAATCACGGGATTTTTCAAGGAAAGCAGGAAGAAAAGATGATAACCAGTGCTGCGAACCAACAGATTCGTCAGATCCGGGCCTTAATCAGTCGGAGCAAAGTCAGAAATGAAGAAAAACAATTTGTCGTAGAGGGACGTAAGATGGTGGAAGAAGCACCGGAAGAACGCCTGGTACGTGTTTATTGTTCGGAAGCCTTTTCTTTGGAAGAAAAAAATCACGATATTCTTGAGAAATATCATCCGGAGATTGTGGCGGATTCTGTCTTTAAAGGAATGTCAGATACTCAGACACCTCAGGGAATCCTGGCGGTTGTCCGTCAGAATTCCTGCCAGTGGAGTGATCTTATCCGGGAAAAAAGGCCGGTTCTTATCCTGGAATCCATTCAGGATCCCGGAAATTTGGGGACGATGATCCGTACCGGTGAAGGTGCAGGAATTGCCGGGATTATCATGAACCGAATGACAGTGGATGTATATAATCCCAAGACGATTCGTTCTACAATGGGTTCTGTTTACCGTGTTCCTTTTTATGTTTCTGACTGTCTGGAGCAGGATATTCAGCGCCTTCGGCAGGAGGGATACCGTATCTTTGCAGCCCATCTGAAGGGACGGAACAGTTACGCCAAAGAGAATTATAAGGAAGCGTCTGCCTTCCTGATTGGGAACGAGGGAAATGGCCTCAGCGATGAAATAGCTGCCCTGGCAGATACTTATATTCGTATTCCCATGGAGGGAAGAGTGGAGTCTTTGAATGCGGCAATTGCAGCTTCTTTATTGATGTATGAAGCCCAGAGACAGCGTCTTACCGGTACGGAATGACAGAAAGAAGGGAGACAGCTAACCAGAACAGAAAGTAAATAAGACTGTAATTCTGGGCGAAATAGAAAGCACATATTAATAATAGAAAGTTTAGACTCTGATAACTTTATATTATTAAGCGAGCAAGAAGTTAGAATAAAAAGAAAATTATTAAGAATAATCAGAAATATTACAGGGGGATTTCATTGATAGCAGTGAAGTCCCTTTGCTTTTTTGCCGAAACTTAAGGAAATTTTTGCAAAAGCTATCGAAATGGGGAATGAATCCCTTTTTTGGCACTGAAATCAGGCTGAAGTGGGGGACACTTGACAAAAGTTGTTAAGAGTGGTATATTATTTTTGTAACAATTACGTAACAAGTGTTACGGATTGTTAGCAAATGGTTTCCCTTGAAGATTACATACACTGGGTTTTGGAATTTCGCCCCGGTATAAGAAATCCGAGGAAGCCAGAGAATAATGGAGGTATTTATGAACCAGAAACGAATCCGCCGAGGTATCTGCACTGTTCTTACGGCAATGATGTGCTTATTTGCAGTAGCTACCTTGGGAACTGCCAATATGAAGGCGGACGCAGCCTCTGCAAAAGTAGCCTTCGTCTCATCTGTAAAAGAGAGTGTTGAGGAAAATGCAAAGATGGCAGGCGTAACGAAAGGAACGGCAATTTCTGTCACAGATGTTTCCAAGAGTGCCAATGTATATGCAAAGAGAAATACCGATTCTGCTTTGATGGGACGTCTCTACCGCGGTTCTGCTGCCTATGTGGTAAAGACAAAAGGAAGTTGGAGTTACATTACTTCCGGTTCTCTCAAGGGTTGGGTAAAATCCCAGTATCTGGTAACCGGTAAGGCTGCCAAGAAATTGGTAAAATCCATGAATCCGCAGGTAGCAACCGTTACGGCCAGCGAACTGAATGTACGAAAAGAGGCAAGTACTTCTTCTGCCATCCTGACTTCAGTTCCCACCGATACTCAGTTTGTTGTTCTGAGTGTTAAGAACAATTGGGTGAAGGTACGTATAACGAACAGTGTAGTGGGATACATTTATAAGAAATATACAAACATTGAAAACGGTCTTTATACTGGAGTTACCAAGGAAATGGAAAACAGTATGAAGGATCTGATGAAGAATCAGCAGGAGGAAGATGAGGTTTCTTCTAATAATAAAACAGAAGATTCCGGAAATTGGGTCAGCCTTGGTAAATTCAAAATTACTGCTTACTGCGCTTGTGCAAAATGCAATGGCAGTGCCAATGCAGGAAAAACAGCATCAGGCGCCACTCCTTCCGTCGGCACTACGGTAGCAGTTGATCGTTCCGTAATTTCTCTGGGAACGAAAATTAAACTGGGAAACAGTGATAATGTGTATGTAGCACAGGATACTGGTGTAAAAGGAAATCACATTGATGTGTTCCATGGATCCCATAGTGAAGCATTGGACTTTGGTGTAAAATATCTGGAAGTATTTGTTTGTCGGTAATCACTGGTAAAACAAAGAACCAAGAAAAAGCGAATCGGTTTTCCGATTCGCTTTTTCTTGGTTTTGGGATTTTTCATATTACTGAGCGCTGCCGTGACCTTTATGAAGAGAGAGATCTGCTTCGTAGTAATCATATAGTTCAGATACAGTAAGCAGTTCATAACCGTTTTTAATCAGCCAGGGAACAATTTCCTCCACCGCATCTGCCGTTTCACTATGGATATCATGCATCAGGATAATGTCTCCGCCTTTGACATTTTCCTTTATGTTCTGACAGGTAGCATCAGCATCTCTAGTCTTCCAGTCCAATGTATCCAGAGACCAGAGAATAATCGGAATGTCCAGCGATTCTTTCAGGGAAGCGGTGATATCGCCCCACGGGGGCCGCATTACCGTTACTTTTCCGCCGGATGCTTCTTCAATGGAAGCAATACTTTGGCTCATTTCGTTATTGACTTCGTCTTCACTTAATTTGGAAAGAGCTGCATGAGTATTGGTGTGACTGCCCAATTCACAGCCAAGGCTGACTTCCCGCTGCAGTGCTTCCGGATTTTTGGAAGCGTTTTCTCCTACTATAAAAAAGGTAGCATGGGCACTGTTTTCTTCCAGAACATCCAGAATCCGGTTGGTGGAATCAGAACCGGGACCATCATCAAAAGTAAGGGCTACAGCTGGTTTTCCTGTCTGAGAAAAAGTCTTGACGGTGGGATCGGATGAAGAATTTGTTTCAGACGACGATCCGGTTTTCTCATCCGAAACCGTGTCTGTCTCTTCTGTCTGGGATTCCATAATGCTGCGATATACTTCATCTCCATTCTCCAGACCGGGAATGGTGACCTTCAGAAGTTCTGTATCCTCCTCGGCAGCTAAGGAAGAAGAGTTCTCCCTCGTGTTTGCTGTCTGTTCTTCCTGGGAGGTAGTTTGAGATAATTTCTCGCTGCTTTGACCACAGGCACTGCAGGAGGCTGCGGTTAATAGAACAGCCAAAGAAAGCCAAATACGATAATTTTTCATGTTTCCTCCGGGAGCCGCATCGACGGCGGCATATTCTTATTCATTTCTATTTACAAGATCAGATTATAGCAGACCCTTAGGAGGGAAGCAAGGAAGAAAGAATGATGGTTTTCTTAATTTTCAGCCTTTTCAGGCTATTGAACTTATTTTGTAATTGCATTAGCCACTGAAATAGAGTATGATACAGATAGTATATGTCGATGTGGGAAATGATATATGAGTTTCATCGATGGAATTCGATGAGAGAGGTGAGGAGGTGCAGATGAATGGAGCCCATTTATTGGCTGCTTATCATGGTTGTATTTCTTGTTATTGAAATCATCACTTTAGGGCTGACGACCATATGGTTTGCCGGAGGTTCCCTGATTGCTTTTTTTGCAGCATTGCTGGGAGCAGGATTATCAGTTCAGGTTGGCATCTTTGTAGCAGTATCTGTAGTACTGCTGATCTTTACGAGACCCATTGCATCCCGTTATTTTAATCGAAATACGGAAAAAACAAATGTGGACAGTCTGGCCGGGAAGACAGCGGTAGTTACAGAAGACATCAATAATCTGGAATCCAGAGGTCTGGTTCAAATGGATGGCAACATCTGGAGCGCTCGTTCGGAAGGAGATGAAGTACTGAAAGCAGGAACCCTTGTTCAGGTTGTGAGAGTAAAAGGTGTGAAATTATTGGTGAAGAGGGTGGAAGAAGCATAGTAATTATCGATGAGGAGAAGAAAATTTTGGAATCGGCAAGGAAACCGATTCTCCAAGAAGGATTAAGGAGGAGTCATATATGGGTAGATTGATTGGTTACTTTCTTGTTTTAATTTTAGTCTTATTTGTTTTGGCGATTCTGGCATCTTGTGTCAAAATTGTGCCTCAGGCAAGAGCCTATGTAGTAGAACGTCTGGGAGCCTATATTGGTACCTGGTCTGTAGGTCTTCATTTTAAATTTCCCTTTATTGACCGCGTAGCCAAGAAAGTGAATCTGAAGGAACAAGTAATTGATTTTAAACCTCAGCCGGTTATTACGAAAGATAATGTAACCATGCAGATTGATACGGTAGTATTTTTTCAGATTACCGATCCGAAGGCATATGCTTATGAAGTTGAGAATCCGTTGATGGCGATTGAAAATCTGACAGCAACAACTCTGAGAAATATCATGGGTGACCTGGAATTGGATCAGACTCTGACCTCCCGTGAACTCATCAATGCCAAGATGAGAACTCAGCTGGATGTAGCAACGGATCCCTGGGGAATTAAGGTAAACCGTGTGGAACTGAAGAATATCATTCCGCCCCGTGAGATTCAGGATTCCATGGAGAAGCAGATGAAGGCAGAGCGTGAGCGCCGTGAGAAGATTCTGCAGGCAGAAGGTGAAAAGAAATCCACGATTCTGGTAGCGGAAGGCTATAAGGAAAAAGCAATTCTGGAGGCACAGGCCGAGAAAGAAGCGGCAATTCTTCGGGCAGAAGCAAAGAAAGAGGCAATGATCCGGGAAGCAGAAGGACAGTCGGAAGCGATTGTAAAGGTACAGCAGGCAAATGCAGAAGGTATTCGTTTGATTCGGGAAGCCGGAGCAGATGAAACGGTTCTTCAGCTGAAGAGTCTGGAAGCCTTCGCCAAAGCAGCTGACGGTAAATCAACGAAGATTATTATTCCTTCCAATATTCAGGGAATGGTGGGCACACTTTCAGCCCTGACAGAAGCGGTGAAGGATTCCGGTGAAACGAAATAATGGATAGTCGTTAAAAGAACGGCCGGCTCCACAATGATCTTGTGGAGCCGGTTGTTCTTTACATATAAATTCAGGAAAACCACGAAAGAAAGCGGTGGACAAAGGAAAATTTCCTTTTTGAGAGAGAAGATCAAAAGAATATGATTATTCAGCTGCTTTCAAATTCCTGGATTTCTGTTAAAAATGCTTGATATTTGTGGATGGATTCAGTATGATAAATAATAGTGTCTGTTTCAATGGATGATTTAATAGGAGGA
Source organism: Clostridiales bacterium (assembly GCA_029007785.1). Lineage (GTDB taxonomy): Bacteria > Bacillota > Clostridia > Lachnospirales > Lachnospiraceae > UBA3305. The sequence goes on from JAQXIM010000102.1 coordinate 56,652, forward strand.
AAGAATTTGGACGAAGCAAAGACAAAATCGTCGGTTTCAGGAAACAATGGTAAAGGTACCGCCCAAAAATCCTTTTTTCGGGAACTGCTGCCTTATCTGATTATTATAGCGGCAGTCCTGGTAATCCGTACATTTTTTTTGATCAATGCCAGTATTCCTACGGAATCCATGGAGAATACGATTCTCCCTAAAAGTCGGGTAATGGGGCTGAAATGTACGTATTGGTTTCATGAACCGGAACGGGGAGATATTGTGGTTTTCCATGCGCCGGATGAACCGGAGATACTGTATGTCAAGAGACTTATCGGTCTGCCGGGAGATACGGTAGAGATTATCGATGGAGTGACTTATGTCAATGGAGAAGAACTGCAGGAAGATTATCTGAAGGAAGAAATGTATGATGAAGATTATGGTCCTTATGAAGTGCCGGAAGACTGTTACTTTATGATGGGCGATAATCGAAATGAATCCCTGGATGCCCGTTTCTGGGAGAATACATATGTAACGGATGATGCCATTGTTGGAAAAGTATATTTTACTTACTGGCCGTCCATTCGATGGCTTGATGGAACTGCCCATTATGAAGATTAAGACCCTGGAAAAAAGAACAGCCAGATGTTAAAAATAGGGCTGGTACTTTTAAACAAAGTATGATATAATGGCAAACTGACTAAATGAATTTCATGATTTACCCATAGAATCAAGGAGGAAACACAAAATGAGTGTTAGTGTAGAAAAGATGGAAAAGAATCTGGCAAAATTGACCGTTGAGATTTCGGTAGAAGATATCGAAAAAGCCATGGAGAAGGTTTATCAGCAGTCCAAGGGTCAGATTCAGCTGCCTGGCTTCCGCAAGGGAAAAGCACCTCGCAAAATCGTAGAGAAAATGTATGGTAAGGATGTATTCCTTCAGGATGCGGTAAACGAGGCAGTACCGGATGCTTATGAGGCTGCATGCCAGGAAAGTGATCTGGTTATTGTTTCCCAGCCTCAGATTGAATACACTCAGGTTGAGCTGGGCAAACCCGTTGTTTTTGTTGCAACCGTAGCAACGAAGCCGGAAGTTACTTTGGGCGAGTACAAAGGACTTGAAGTGGAGACGGAAGCGGTAGAAGTTACCGAAGAAGACGTTCTTGCTGAGATCAAGAAAGAGCAGGAAAAGAACGCTACCACCAAGACGGTAGAAGACAGAGCCGTAGAAGATGGCGACATGATCGAACTGGATTTTGAAGGTTTCATTGATGGCGTTCCTTTTGAAGGCGGCAAGGGTGAAGACTTTGCTCTGACCATTGGTTCCCATTCCTTTATTGATACCTTTGAAGAGCAGCTGATCGGTGCTAACATCGGCGAAGAGAAAGAGATCAATGTTACCTTCCCTGCTGAGTACCATGCTGCTGAGCTGGCAGGAAAGCCTGCTATGTTCAAGGCTACTGTAAAGAGCATCAAAGTAAAAGAACTGCCTGAACTGAACGATGAGTTCGCAGGTGAAGTATCTGAATTTGAAACTCTGGATGAGTACAAAGCAGATGTTCAGAAGAAACTGACCGAGCGTAAAGAAGCAGCTGCAAAGACCGCAAAAGAAGACGCTCTGGTTGAAAAGGTTGTAGAAAATGCACAGATGGATATCCCGGATCTGATGGTTGAGTCTCAGGCAAGAACCATGGTTCAGGAATTTGCACAGAGACTGCAGTATCAGGGACTGAGCCTGGAACAGTACATGCAGTACACCGGAATGACTGCAGAGTCCATGATGGAGCAGAACAAAGCTACCGCACTGAAGAAGATTCAGAGCAGACTGGTTCTGGAAGCAGTTGCTGCTGCTGAAAATCTGGAAGCCAGCGAAGAAGATGTTCAGGCTGAGATCGATAAGATGGCAGAACAGTACGGAATGGATGCAGAGCAGATTAAGACTATGTTGACCGAAGATCAGATGGAAGATCTGAAGGGCAATATTGCTGTTCAGAAGGCTGTTGATGTTATTTATGACGCAGCAAAATAATACATTCTAAGGATGTTTACGGCAGGAGATCCGGTGTGAAATATACACCGGATTCTGTCCGTTATTGGAACAAATCGCGAGAGATATTTCAGCGGGAGGTTTATAGTTATGAGTTTAGTGCCTTATGTTATTGAATCCAGCAGCCGCGGAGAGAGAACCTTTGACATTTATTCCCGCCTTTTGAAAGACAGAATTGTTTTTCTGGGAGAGGAAGTAAATGATGTGACAGCCAGTCTTGTAGTTGCTCAGCTGCTGTTTTTGGAATCTGAGGATCCCAGCAAAGATATTCAGTTGTACATTAACAGTCCCGGCGGATCTGTTACTGCCGGTATGGCAATTTATGATACAATGAATTACATTAAATGTGATGTGTCCACGATTTGTATTGGTATGGCAGCCAGCATGGGAGCATTTTTGCTTTCCAGCGGAGCCAAAGGAAAAAGATATGCATTGCCCAACGCAGAGGTTATGATTCATCAGCCCTCCGGTGGTGCTCAGGGACAAGCTACAGAGATTCGCATCGTTGCAGAGCAAATCCTTAAGACAAAGAAAAAACTGAATGAGATTCTTTCTGCCAATACGGGTCAGCCTTTGGAAGTCATTGAAAGAGATACAGAGAGAGACAATTATATGACAGCAGAAGAGGCCATGGCTTATGGTCTGGTGGACGCTGTAATTAAGAATCGATAAGGAGTAGAGCATGGCAAAAGGATATGAGGATCAGCTGTGTTGTTCTTTTTGTGGGAAAAAGCAGGTGCAGGTTCAGAAGCTTATTGCAGGAAACAAAAAAGATGTTTATATCTGCGATGAGTGTGTAGAGCTTTGCGCAGAACTTCTTGAGGAAGAGTTCGAAGGACCTGATCATGAGAATGCAGGACCTATTGAATTGAAGAAACCCCAGGAAATCAAAGCTTTTCTGGATCAGTATGTGATTGGGCAGGATGAAGCAAAGAAAGTTCTGTCTGTAGCGGTATACAATCATTACAAAAGAATCACGGCGGAAACCAATTCAGACGTGGAGATTCAAAAGAGTAATATCTTAATGCTGGGTCCCACCGGCTCCGGTAAAACATTTTTGGCCCAGACCATTGCCAGATTGTTGAATGTTCCCTTCGCCATTGCAGATGCTACCGCATTGACTGAGGCGGGATATGTTGGTGAAGATGTGGAAAACATTCTGCTGAAGCTGATTCAGGCGGCAGATTATGATATTTCCAGAGCAGAATACGGAATTATCTATCTGGATGAGATTGATAAGATTACGAAAAAATCCGAGAATGTATCCATTACCAGAGATGTATCCGGTGAAGGGGTTCAGCAGGCACTGCTGAAGATTCTGGAAGGAACGGTTGCCAGTGTACCTCCCCAGGGAGGCCGAAAACATCCTCACCAGGAAATGTTTCAGATTGATACAACAAATATTCTGTTCATCTGCGGAGGAGCCTTTGATGGTTTGGAAAAAATCATTGAGCGTCGTCTGGGATCGAATACCATTGGTTTTAATGCAGAAGTTCATGAGAAGACCGACGCAAGGATCGGAGATCTCCTGAAGCAGGTGATGCCTCAGGATCTTATCAAATTTGGGTTGATTCCCGAATTTGTAGGTCGTGTACCCATGATGGTATCTCTGGACCTTCTGGATGAAGAGGCTCTTGTTCGTATTCTGACAGAACCGAAGAATGCCATTACGAAACAGTATCAAAAGCTGTTTGAGATGGATAACGTGGATTTAGTGTTCACGGATGAAGCTATTCGTGCCATTGCAGCCAAATCTTTCGAGAGAAAAACAGGAGCCCGCGGCCTTCGTTCGATCATGGAAAAGGCAATGATGGATCTTATGTTTACGATCCCGTCCGATGATCGAATCGGACAGTGTGTGGTAACGGAAGGTGTGATCCAGGGAGATGGAGATCCTGAATTAATTATGCGTGAGGTCAATGTACCGGCACGCTGATCCTTCGCGGCAGATATTATGCTTTCATTGAGAGCATGATGAAAATATTAGAGATTTGAGGGTCAAAACTTATTACGGATTGTTCCGCCATAAGTGGCTGCTGTAATCATTAAGATTCTTCATACTGCATTCGTAGTGTTGTGATTCGAAGCAGTGTGAAGAATCTTTGACTATGGGAAAATGATATGTTCAGCCAGGACTGGTAATTCAGATCTTTGGAAGAATTGTGCAAAAGAGGATAATGCGTATGAGAATACCTGTAGTAGCATTGCGCGGTTTAACCGTGCTGCCCAAAATGCTGATGCATTTTGATGTGAGTCGGGAAAAATCTGTGGCTGCTGTGGAGCGTGCCATGGTTCTCGATCAAAAAATATTTATGGTTACCCAGAAGGAGGAACAGTGTTCCGATCCCCAACTGGAAGATCTCTATGCCCTGGGAACTGTGGGAACCATCAAACAGCTTCTCAAACTCCCCAATCATGTGGTACGTGTATTGGTGGAAGGTGAGGAGAGAGCAGAACTGCTGGATTTGACGGGAAGAGAACCTTTTCTTGAAGCAGAGGTAGAATACATTCCTGTGGAACAGACGGAATATACTTCCACAGAACGGGAAGCGATGATACGTGCTCTGCAAAGTGAAATCGAACAGTTTGGAAAAGCAGATCCTAATTTTGGAGAAACAGCGGCAAGACAGCTTTTAACCATCCAGACTTTGGAAGAACTGCTGAGTCAGCTCATGATTCGATTCCCCATGGAAGCGGCAGAACGACAGAAATTTCTGAATCTGGATTCTACTTATATGCAGTACATGGTTCTTTGCGATATGCTGGAGCGTGAAATTGAGATCAGCCGTATGAAAACGGAGATTCAGTCAAAAGTAAAGGCTCGGGTGGATAAAAATCAGAAGGAATACCTGCTTCGGGAACAGATGAAGGTTATCCGTGAAGAACTGGGTGAAGATGATCTGGAAAGTGATGTGGATCACTATCTGGAAAAAATGGAAAAACTGAAGGCCAGTACGGAAATTAAAGAAAAGATCCGAAAAGAGATCAGCCGTTTGAAAATAATGCCTTCCGGCAGTCAGGAAGGAACGGTCAGTCGTTCTTATATTGAGACTTTACTGGAAATGCCCTGGCAGAAAGTATCCAGGGAATCCCGGGATATTCATAAAGCGGAAGAGATTCTGAATAAAGAACATTACGGCATGGAGAAAATAAAAGAACGAATTCTGGAATATCTGGCAGTCAGAATGTTTGCCGGAAATAATAACGGATCGATTCTCTGCCTGGTGGGACCGCCTGGAACGGGAAAAACCTCTATTGCTCAGTCAGTGGCTCATGCTCTCGATAAAAAATATGTCAGAGTATGCCTGGGCGGTGTGAAGGATGAAGCCGAGATTCGTGGTCATCGCCGTACATATATTGGAGCCATGCCGGGAAGAATTGCCAATGGAATGAAGCAGGCGGGAGTTGCCAATCCCCTGATGCTGCTGGATGAAATTGATAAGGTAAGCAGCGACTATAAAGGTGATACGTCTTCTGCTCTTCTGGAAGTTCTCGATTCGGAGCAGAATAACCGTTTTGTGGATCACTATGTGGAATTGCCCATGGATTTGTCCAAAGTAATGTTCATAGCAACGGCAAATTCTGTGTCTACGATTCCCAGACCTTTGTTGGATCGAATGGAAGTCATCGAGGTCAGCAGCTATACGGAAAATGAAAAATTCCATATTGCCCATGACTATCTTCTGGAAAAACAGAGAAAAAAGAATGGCTTGAAGCCGGAACAGATTGACATCACCGATGATGCTCTTCGCATGGTAATCCATCGATATACCAGAGAAGCCGGTGTTCGAAATCTGGAGCGGAGAATCGGTGATCTTTGCCGCAAAGCAGCCAGAGAGATTCTGGAAAAAGAAGTGAAGAAAGTCACCGTGGAAGAAAACACCTTAGAAAAGTACCTGGGCAAGCCGAAAGTACATTTTGATATGGCCAATGAAAAGGACGATGTAGGTATTGTTCGTGGTCTGGCCTGGACCAGTGTGGGAGGCGATACACTTCAGATTGAGGTAAATTCCCTGCCGGGAACCGGTAAGGTTCAGCTGACAGGACAGATGGGGGATGTTATGAAAGAGTCCGCCCAGACAGGAATCAGTTATATCCGTTCTGTTGCAGATAAATACCGGGTGGATGCAGAATATTTTGAGAAACATGATATTCATATCCATATTCCTGAAGGTGCAGTTCCCAAGGATGGACCTTCCGCAGGTATTACTATGGCAACTGCCATGCTATCTGCCATTACGAATATTAAGGTAAAGGCAGATCTGGCTATGACCGGTGAAATTACATTGAGGGGAAGAGTTTTGCCCATTGGCGGTCTGAAGGAAAAACTTCTTGCAGCCAAGATGGCTGGCATTCATCTTGTTCTGGTTCCTGCCAGAAATCAGGTGGATGTGGAAGAGCTTTCTGCAGAGATCACAGACGGTCTGGAAATCAAATACGTTTCTTCTATGGATGAGGTTCTTTCTTATAGTTTCGTAAAAGAAAAAACGGAAGAATAAAAGAAGGGAAAAGCTGCAAAAGCGGCAGTCAGGAGTAAAAATGATCATAAAACAGGTGAATTTAGAGACGGTTTGCGGCGTTACCAGCGTCCTTCCGGAAAATGACAAACCGGAATTTGCCTTTGCCGGAAAATCAAATGTGGGGAAATCGTCCCTGATTAATGCACTGATGAATCGGAAATCCTATGCCAGGACTTCAGCTCAGCCGGGAAAGACTCAGACTATCAATTATTATAATATCAATGACCAGCTGTATTTTGTGGATCTGCCGGGTTATGGCTATGCTAAGGTATCTGAAAAGGAAAAAATCAAGTGGGGACAGATGATTGAACGCTATCTGAAAACCTCCGATCAGCTGAAACAGGTGTTTTTGCTGGTTGACATTCGTCACGCACCTGGTAATAATGATATTATGATGTATGACTGGATTGTAAATAATGGATACCATCCGGTAATCATTGCCACCAAACTGGATAAGATCAAACGAAGCCAGGTAGGCAAACAGACAAAACTTATCCGGGAGACTCTGGGGATGCAAAAAGAAGATATTCTGATTCCTTTTTCTGCGGAAACGAAGCAGGGAAGGGAAGAGATTTACGATCTTTTGGAAGAGGCTGCCGGATTAAAAGAAGAAGAATAAAAGGCACCACAGGTGCCGGGGGAGGGGCTTATGCAAAGTGTTATGATCCGAGATCTGTATCGGAATCCGGAACAGTATCTGGAACAGGAAATTACCGTATGCGGTTGGATTAGAAATATCAGAGATTCAAAAACCTTTGGTTTTATTGTAATCAGTGACGGAACTTTTTTTGAACCGCTTCAGATTGTATACGATAACAGTCTGGACAATTTTAATGATATTTCCCGTTGTAATGTAGGGGCAGCTTTAATCGTTCAGGGAAAACTCATTGCTACACCTCAGGCAAAACAGCCTTTTGAGCTGCAGGCAAAATCCGTGACAGTGGAAGGTGCTTCCACACCGGATTATCCGCTTCAGCCCAAACGTCATTCCATGGAATATTTGAGAACCATTTCTCATCTTCGTCCGAGAACCAATACGTTCCAGGCTGTATTCCGCGTTCGTTCTCTGGCGGCCTATGCCATTCATAAATTCTTCCAGGAGCGAGATTTTGTGTACGTTCATACGCCTCTGATTACGGGAAGTGACTGTGAAGGTGCAGGAGAAATGTTCCAGGTAACCACTCTGGATATGGAGAATCTGCCCAGAACAGAAGAGGGCGCTGTAGATTACAGCAAAGATTTCTTCAATAAGCCCACAAGCCTGACAGTCAGCGGACAGCTGAACGGTGAAACTTATGCCATGGCTTTCCGCAATATTTACACCTTTGGACCGACTTTCCGTGCGGAAAATTCCAATACAACCCGCCACGCGGCAGAATTCTGGATGATTGAGCCGGAGATTGCCTTTGCCGATCTCCAGGATGACATGATGCTGGCTGAAAGCATGCTGAAATACATCATTCGCTATGTATTGGAAAATGCTCCGGAAGAAATGGCGTTCTTCAATAAATTTATGGATAAAGGTTTGTTGGAACGTTTGAACCATGTGGTGAATTCCGACTTTGGCCGTGTCACTTATACTGAAGCAATTGAAATGCTGGAAAAACATAACGATGAATTTGAGTATAAGGTATCCTGGGGTTGTGATCTGCAGACAGAGCACGAGCGTTATCTGACAGAGAAGATTTTCAAACGTCCTGTGTTTGTAACAGATTATCCCAAGGAAATCAAGGCTTTTTATATGAAGCTTAACGAGGACGGTCGTACGGTAGCCGCCATGGACTGCCTGGTTCCCGGAATCGGTGAGATCATTGGAGGAAGCCAGAGAGAAGAAAACTACGATATACTTTTGGGTCGTATGCAGGAACTGGGACTGAAGGAAGAAGATTATCAGTTTTATCTGGATCTTCGCCGTTATGGAACCGCCCGCCACGCTGGTTTTGGCCTTGGCTTTGAACGCTGCGTTATGTATCTGACGGGAATGGGCAATATTCGTGATGTCATTCCTTTCCCCAGAACTGTAAATAACTGTGAGCTGTAAGCCGGCATCATATCATGACTTACCCGACAAATGAGCTTAACGTCGATTTTTTGTGCTTCGCACTCTAAAAATCAACGAAAACATTCAAGAAATGCTCATTTTTCATATGCTCCCTTTTAGGCAGACAAGTATAAAAATTGTTTACCTGGAAGGGAGCATGTTTTTTATGCAATAGGAAACTCCGTTCCTATTGCATAAAACCCTCCGGGAGGATGCGTATGCCGCTCCAATGGAAGTTTGGCTGCAGCAGCAGCCGCGCGGCAGCACGAGAATTCCGCAAGCAGAACTCTTTGTTCTGGAAAACGGTCTTTTTTATCTTGTATTCTGAAAAACCGGCAATGGCAGGTTCTGCAGATACGAAAAAGAGGAATCTTAGGGTAATGAAGATCCCGGAATTTCCATATAATAAATTATGAAGATTTGCAGTAAATGGATATGGATTACAGCCTGGATCCTGCTTTTTCCAGAGAGCTTATTGGGACCTGGGCTGGAGTGGTGGAAGCAGCTGCTCATGGAATCGGTTTATGTGTTGATGGAACCGGAAGCGATGTGGGAAAGAAGTAAGGAAGAGACTCAGAGTGAGATTTCCGCTTATGTAGATACGTTGGGAGGAAACGATCAAACTGGTAATGATGGAGTACAGGTGGCGGGCGATATCATCCCTTATGAGAAAGACAATATGGCCGGAATAAAGGGTGATGAGAAGGAAACCCTTGGTGAAGAAAACAGTGAGGAGAGGATAAGCACCGAGGGCATCGGAGAAACAAAGGAAGAGGAAATTCTATGTTATTCTTCTGAGCAGTTAGCGGATCCCGGTTATCTTTTGGATAATATTTTTTGTGTGGATTCTTCCACTACTTCAGAGGGGATCGATTGGGATTCCAATGAATTTCTGGAGAAAGATTTTACCATGGAAAAAGCATCAGAACCCCAGATATTGATATATCATACCCATTCACAGGAAGCCTATGCAGACTCAGTGGAAGGAGAATCTGCCACAACCGTTCAGGGAGTGGGAGAGGAACTGGCCAGGATTCTCAGGGAAGATTACGGATATCAGGTGATTCATAATACAAGTACCTTTGATGTCCAGGGAGGAGAACTGGATCGGAATCGTGCCTATACCTATGCCCAGAATTGGCTTTCCGAATTTCTGGAGAATAATCCGGGGATTCAGGTGATCATAGATCTCCACCGGGATAGTGTGGGAGAAGACAATCATCTGGTAACGGAAATTGATGGGAGAAAAACAGCTCAGGTTATGCTGTTCAACGGCTTGTCCCGGAACACCAGAGGCAGCATAGAGAGTCTGGAAAATCCCTATCTTACAGATAACCTGGCCTTTAGTTTTCAGCTGAAAGTAGCTGGTGATACGAAATATCCAGATTTTTATCGAAGGATATATTTGAAAGGATATCGCTATAATCTCCATTTTCGGCCTCGTTCCCTTTTGCTGGAGGTGGGAGCCCAGAACAATACATGGCAGGAAGCAGCCAATGCCATGATTCCCATGGCCGAGCTTCTGGATCAGGTGCTGCAGGGAAAGGTTTCCGGATAATAAGGAGAGAAAAATTGCCTTTTTCATAGAAGAGGAGAGAAGAAATTCCTTTTTCTTGCCGAAACAAAGAAAGTATGTTAAGGTATATGGTGAGATAAAAGAGGCAAACGCATCTGAACTGCGATATATTTGAAAAAACTGTCCGTGACAGCTTTTTTACTGAAGAAGCAGACGATCGGGTTGCCGATCCAATCGGAAAGATTGGAGAATTACAGTGTGAAAGTCCATTCTGTTGTTGGAAAATTTCGGATGAGGAATGGATTCAGGAGGAAAAGGATGGCTGACTTTGATCAGAGTAAAATCAGAAATTTTTGTATCATTGCCCATATAGACCATGGTAAATCCACATTGGCTGACCGCATTATTGAGAAAACCGGTCTTCTGACCCAGAGGGAAATGCAGGCCCAGGTTCTGGATAATATGGATTTGGAAAGAGAAAGAGGAATTACCATCAAATCCCAGGCTGTCCGGACGATTTATAAAAGCCAGGATGGTCAGGAATATGTATTTAATCTTATCGATACTCCCGGCCATGTTGATTTTAACTACGAAGTTTCCCGAAGCCTTGCAGCCTGTGACGGTGCAATTCTGGTGGTGGATGCTGCCCAGGGAATTGAGGCGCAGACCCTGGCCAATGTATATCTGGCTTTGGATCACAGTCTGGATGTATTTCCTGTTATCAATAAGATTGATCTTCCCAGTGCAGAACCTCAGCGTGTTATTGATGAGATTGAGGATGTCATTGGCATTGAAGCCCAGGATGCTCCCCAGATTTCGGCAAAGAACGGTGTAAATATTGAAGCGGTACTGGAAGCCATTGTGGAAAAAATTCCGGCTCCCACCGGCGATCCGTCGGCTCCCCTTCAGGCATTGATTTTTGACTCCATTTATGATTCCTATCGGGGCGTTATTGTCTTCTGCCGGATTAAAGAAGGTACGGTCCGGAAGGGAATGCATATTCAGATGATGGCTACCGGTGCCGATTTTGATGTTGTGGAAGTGGGATATTTTGGCGCAGGACAGTTTATTCCCTGCGATGAATTGTCTGCCGGTATGGTTGGTTATCTTACTGCCAGCATTAAAAATGTACGGGATACCCGGGTAGGCGATACGGTGACGGAAAAAGAACGACCCTGTGCAGAGCCGTTGGCCGGATATAAGAAGGTTCAGCCCATGGTATACTGCGGCCTTTACCCGGCAGACGGAGCGAAATATCCCGATCTTCGTGATGCTTTGGAAAAACTTCAGCTCAACGATGCTTCTCTCTATTATGAACCGGAGACTTCGGTGGCATTGGGCTTTGGATTCCGGTGCGGTTTCCTTGGTCTTCTTCATCTGGAGATTATCCAGGAACGTCTGGAAAGAGAATACAATCTGGATCTGGTAACCACCGCTCCCAGTGTTATTTATAAGGTTCACAAGACAGATGGAACGGTGATTGACTTGACAAACCCCACCAATATGCCGGATCCTACAGAGATTGACTATATGGAGGAACCGGTGGTTCAGGCAGAGATCATGGTAACAACAGAATTTATCGGTGCTATTATGGATCTTTGTCAGGAACGCCGCGGTGTATACAAGGGAATGGAATATATGGAAGATACCCGTGCATTGCTTCGCTATGAGCTTCCCTTAAATGAGATTATCTATGATTTCTTTGATGCCTTAAAATCACGTTCCAGAGGATATGCTTCCTTTGATTACGAGATGAAGGGATATCAGAAATCCGACCTGGTGAAGTTGGATATTCTTGTAAATAAAGAAGAAGTGGATGCGTTGTCTTTCATTGTATTTGAAGGAACTGCCTATGAAAGAGGCAGAAAAATGTGTGAAAAACTGAAGGAAGAGATTCCCAGACAGCTTTTTGAGATTCCGATTCAGGCAGCTGTGGGAAGCCGGATCATTGCCAGAGAAACTGTCCGTGCCATGAGAAAAGATGTGTTGGCCAAGTGCTATGGCGGTGATATCACCAGAAAGAGAAAACTTCTGGAGAAGCAGAAAGAAGGAAAGAAGAGAATGCGTCAGGTGGGAAATGTAGAAATCCCCCAGAAAGCATTTATGAGTGTTCTGAAACTGGATGAGGAATAGAGACAGGCTGCTGTCGGCCGGTGAGTCCGGAGGATACGTATGATAATGAAAAAAGATCTGGGAATTTATGTTCATATTCCCTATTGTGCAAAAAAATGCGAATATTGTGATTTTGTTTCCGGTGTGGCAAATCGGGAAGAGATTGCCTATTATATCCGGGTTTTGATGAAGGAAATCCGGGGGTATGAAGCTCTGGGCAATTTGTATCAGGTCCGTACGATTTTCTTTGGAGGCGGGACACCGTCTCTTCTGGATCCCATGAATCTGAAAAGAATTATGCACCAGCTGAGAGATCAGTTTGTTGTTCTGGAAGATGCAGAGATTACCGTGGAATGTAATCCGGGAACTTTGACGGAAGAAAAATTGGCCGCCTATAAGGAAATCGGAGTGAATCGACTAAGCATTGGTCTGCAGTCGGCCCAGGACGAGGAATTGAAACTTTTGGGAAGAATTCACAGCTGGCAGGATTTTGTTGATAATTATAAGCTTGCCAGAAAAATGGGATTTGATAATATTAATGTGGATCTGATGTCTGCTCTGCCTCGTCAGACTCTGGACACATGGAAGGACACTCTGGAAAAAGTAACGGAACTGGAGCCGGATCACATTTCTGCCTATAGCCTGATCATTGAAGAAGGTACGCCTTTTTATGAAAAGTACAATACCCAGGCCGGCCGGGCCATGCTTCCCGGTGAGAATGAAGAACGTGAAATTTATCATTACACGGGAGAGTTTCTGGCGGAAAAAGGCTATGAGAGATATGAGATTTCCAACTATGCCAAGAAAGGAAAAGAATGCCGCCATAATATTACTTACTGGACCGGCGGCGATTATGTGGGTGTTGGTTTGAATGCTTCTTCCTATCTGGAAGGACGCCGTTTTACAAATCCTCGGAAGCACTCCGATTATTGGGATCATGCCAGACAGGCTTATACCAAATTCCGAACCATGGCTCCCCAGAGCAGGAAAGAGACCATGGAGGAATTCGTGTTTCTGGGCCTTCGCATGATGAAGGGAATCTCAAAACGGGAATTTGAAAAGCGGTTTGCCCTTTCTTTTGATGAGGTCTACGGAGAAGTGGCTCAAAAACAGGTGCAGCAGGGCTTTCTGGTGGAGGACGGAGAATGGCTTCGTTTTTCGGAAAAAGGAATTGATGTCAGCAATCGTTTATTAGTTGATTATTTGTTGGATGATGGGAAATACGATGGGAGATAGATAAGAGAATGGATCAAAAAGAAGTATTTCGGAACGGACTGCAGCGTATGCGAAAAATGGCGGAAGCCAATCATAATCATGTAACCGTTGGGGATATTCTGAGCTGTTTTCCGGAAATGGAACTGAATCAGGATCAGATCCGTTTGATTTATCAGTATGCGGAAGAAGAGCATATTGTTATTGAAGATTATCAGCTTCATGATACCCGCAGCGTTTCCGTGGGAGAAAAGAAGCTTTCCGGAGAAGAAAAAGCCTATTTTAAAATGTATCTGGAAGATCTGAAAGCCATTACTCCCTGTACAGCGGAGGAAGAAATGATGCTGATGGAACGGCTGAGTGCCGGTGAGGAAGAAGTAATCACCCGTCTGACAGAAGGCTATCTTCATTCCGTTCTGGAATTGGCCAGAAAGCATTCAGGAAATGGCGTTCTCATCGGAGATCTGGTTCAGGAAGGCAATATGGAGCTGATGATTGCTCTGAGCGATATTTCAGCCGGCGCAGTTTTGCTGGCAGGTGGTCATCGCGAATATATTCTTAATCGGATCGACGAGGTGATGAAAGCACTGATCGCTGAACAGAGCGGATATCATAAGGCCGGTGAGAAAATGGCACGGGAGACGAACCGCCTTCTGGCTGCCACCATGGAGCTGGAAGATGAACTGGGAAGGGAAGCTACCCTGGAGGAATTGGCAAAAAAGGTACAGCTTCCGGAAGATAAAGTCAAAGAGCTGATTCAGATTTCCCTGAATGCAGCAGAATTCTCTGCTGATCAGGAAGGAAATGAGGACAGAGGAGAAGGAAACCAAGATGGAGGGGAAGCATTGACAGGCTTCTAAAATCATCTTATAATTTCCTTATTCCGAAAGTGTGGAAGAAAATCACGAAGATTTTGCAGTATATTTTGGATGGATGCAAGTTTTCGTTTGGACATACTGCAGCTGGGAATGGATGCAGTTTGATAACCGGCAGGGCATTTGCCCTCGCAAAAATATCGGCGTAACCATACGTCACAGGAGGAAACCATGAGCGTTAAGCGTATCTATGTGGAAAAGAAACCCGCCTATGCCGTTCAGGCAAGAGGACTGAAAGAAGAAATCGAAGGATTCCTGGGAATCAAAACCATTACGAAAGTCAGAGTACTGATTCGTTATGATATGGAGAATATTTCTCAGGAAACTTATGAAGCGGCGAAGAAGCTAGTATTTTCAGAGCCGCCGGTTGATGTATTGTATGAAGGAACTTTCCCCAGAGAAGAGGGATCTCGCGTCTTTTCCGTAGAATATCTCCCGGGTCAGTTTGACCAGCGGGCAGATTCTGCTGAGCAGTGTGTAAAGCTTCTGAAAGAAGATGAGGAGCCGATCATTCGTTCGGCAACAACCTATGTTCTGGAAGGAGAGATTTCCGATGAGGAACTGAAAGCCGTTCAGTCCCTGTGCGTTAACCCTGTAGATTCTCGTCTGTCTGACGGTGATGTACCGGAGACGTTGGTTCAGGAGTTTGACGAACCGGAAGATGTAAGAATTTTTGATGGATTCTGCGGCATGGAAGAGGCTCCTCTTCGTGAACTCTATGAATCCTTGAATCTGGCAATGACCTTTGCCGATTTCCAGTTTATCCAGAAGTATTTTGCCGAAGAAGAGAAGAGAGATCCTTCCATGACAGAAATCAGAGTGCTGGATACTTACTGGTCCGATCACTGCCGTCACACCACTTTCCAGACAGAGCTTACCGATATTTCTTTCACCGAAGGTGATTATAATCAGGAGATGGAAGGCAGCTATCAGCGTTATGTAGAAGACCATAAGGAAATCTATGCCGGTCGTTCAGACAAATATATTTGTTTGATGGATCTGGCTCTTATGGCTATGAAGAAACTGAAAAAAGAAGGAAAGCTGACCGATCAGGAAGAGACCGATGAGATCAATGCCTGCAGTATTGTTGTACCGGTGGAAATTGACGGCGAGACGGAAGAATGGCTGGTAAACTTTAAGAATGAAACCCACAACCATCCTACGGAAATTGAGCCTTTTGGTGGTGCTGCAACCTGTCTGGGCGGTGCGATCCGTGACCCGCTGTCGGGACGTACCTATGTATACCAGGCAATGAGAATTACCGGTGCCGGAGATCCCACCACTCCTGTGGAACGTACTCTGGCAGGTAAGCTTCCTCAGAAGAAGATTGTGAAAGATGCGGCTCATGGATACAGCTCTTATGGTAACCAGATCGGACTGGCTACCGGATATGTGAAAGAGATTTATCATCCCAATTACGTTGCCAAGAGAATGGAAGTCGGAGCCGTTATGGGTGCTGCCCCTCGTAAGAACGTAATTCGTGAAACCTCCGATCCCGGCGATATCATTCTGCTCATCGGCGGAAGAACGGGACGCGACGGCTGCGGCGGTGCTACCGGTTCTTCCAAAGCCCATGATTCCAGCTCTCTGACTACCTGCGGTGCAGAAGTACAGAAGGGTAATGCACCTACGGAAAGAAAAATTCAGAGACTGTTCCGTCGTCCGGAAGTCAGCCGTCTGATCCGCAAATGTAATGACTTTGGTGCCGGCGGTGTTTCCGTTGCCATTGGTGAGTTGGCAGACGGTCTGCGTATTGATCTGGACATGGTACCCAAGAAGTATGCCGGTCTGGATGGAACGGAGATTGCGATTTCCGAATCCCAGGAGAGAATGGCTGTTGTTATCCATCCCGATGATCTGCACAGCATGATGGAGTACGTAAAGGAAGAAAACCTGGAGGCTGTTGTAGTTGCTGAGGTTATGGAAGAAAAACGTCTGATCATGTACTGGAGAGGAAATGTAATTGTAAATATCAGTCGTGCATTCCTGGATACCAACGGTGCTCATCAGTCCACCAATCTGAGAGTAAAAGTTCCGACTTCCCAGGGAAGTCTGTTCCGGAAAGAAGAAGTAGCTGCTTCTGAGGTAAAAGAAAAATGGATGAAGACTTTGAGCGATCTCAATGTTTGCTCTCAGAAGGGTCTGGTCGAAATGTTCGACTCCACCGTAGGAGCCGGCTCTGTACTTATGCCTTACGGCGGAAAGTATCAGCTGACAGAGACCCAGTCCATGGTAGCGAAACTTCCTGTTCTGGAAGGAAAGACCGATGCCGTTACCATGATGAGTTACGGCTTTGATCCTTATCTGTCTTCCTGGAGTCCTTACCATGGAGCCATCTATGCTGTAATTTCTTCCGTTGCCAAGATTGTTGCCGGCGGCGGTGACTATAAGACGATCCACTTTACCTTCCAGGAATTCTTCCGCAAACTGGGACAGGATCCGGAGCGTTGGGGCGAACCCTTCTCCGCACTGCTGGGTGCTTATGATGCTCAGCTGGGCTTTGAACTGGGATCCATCGGCGGTAAAGACAGTATGTCCGGAAGCTTCAATGAGATTGATGTTCCGCCTACACTGATTTCCTTCGCTGTAGATATGGCTTCCGATCGCACCATTATTTCTCCGGAACTGAAGAAGGCTGGCAATAAACTCGTTCTTTTCACCATCGAAAAGAACGAAAAGGATATTCCGAATTACGAGCAGATTAAGAAACTCTACAGCGACATTCATGAAGATATTGTGGCTGGAAGAATCGTTTCCGCTTATGAAATTGAAAGAAATGGTCTGGCTGAAGCTCTGGCTAAGATGTCCTTCGGCAATAAACTGGGTGTTCAGGTAGATGCTTCCTTCCCGGCAGCGGAAATGTTTGCAGCCGGCTGGGGAAATATCGTAGCCGAGGTTCCTGCGGATCAGGCAGATAAACTGACTGCTGCCGGTCAGGTGATCGGTCAGGTAACGGAAGATGCTGTACTTGCTTACGGTGAGGCAGTGATCAATCTGGAAGAAGCGATCCAGACTTGGAGCGCTCCTCTGGAGAAAGTATTCCCTACTCATGTAGGAGAACAGACCACTCCTGTGGAAAGTCCTCTCTATGATGCAAAGGATATCGTGATCTGCAGCCATAAACTGGCTCAGCCTCGGGTATTCATCCCTGCATTCCCCGGTACCAACTGTGAAATTGACAGCGCCCGTGCCATGGAAGCTGCCGGTGCAAAAGCTGTTGTGAAGGTAATGAAAAACCTTTCCGCAGAAGATATCCGTGAATCCGTAGATGAATTTGCAAAAGAAATTGCACAGGCTCAGATTATCATGTTCCCCGGCGGTTTCTCTGCCGGTGACGAACCCGATGGTTCTGCCAAGTTTTTTGCCACCGCTTTCCGCAATGCCAAGATCAAAGAAGAGGTTGAGAAGCTTCTGAATGAGAGAGATGGTATGGCTCTTGGTATCTGCAATGGTTTCCAGGCATTGATCAAGCTGGGTCTGGTTCCCCACGGAAAGATTGTTCCTCAGGAAGAGACTGCTCCGACTCTGACCTTCAATACCATTGGACGCCACATTTCCCGTATGAATTATGTGAAAGTGGTTACCAACAAATCCCCTTGGCTGCAGCTGGCGGATCTTGGCGGTGTTTACTGCAATCCTGCCTCCCATGGAGAAGGACGCTTCGTAGCAAGCGAAGAGTGGCTGAAGAAGCTTTTTGAAAATGGTCAGGTCGCTACTCAGTACTGTGATCCCAATGGAAAGGTTTCCATGGATGAAAATTGGAACTCCAACGGTTCCTTCATGGCCATCGAGGGTATCACCAGTCCGGACGGACGTGTTTTAGGTAAGATGCTCCATAACGAACGTTTTGGAAATTCTCTCCAGAAAAACATTTACGGCGAACAGGATATGAAACTCTTCGAAGCCGGTGTTAAATATTTCAAATAGTGAATAATAGGGAAAGAGACGAAGCGGCTGCGGTGACATGGCAAAGAAATCTCCCGGTGCTGTTCCGTTCTCTTTCCCCTTTTATCTATGACCCCGGGAAAGAACCGGGGGAAAGGAGCATCATGAAAGGAAAGTCAAAACTGAAATTAATAACAGGAATTCTTCTGGTATTGTTTGCTGCTGTTTATTATTATGTTACATTGCCTGCCATCAATTTCCATTCGACGGGGACCTGGATGTTTTTGATCGCAGGAATTGCCATCGTTTTGTTTATTTACAGTATTCGCCGCATTGTTCCTACCGGAAATAAAAAGAAACCTCTGGATTTTTCCGGACTGAAGACAAATAAAATCGTTCGCGGCGGAGCCGGCCTTCTTTTTGTTCTGATTGTTATTTTTTGTGTGGGAACCGTTTTATCTTCTCCCATTATCAATGCATCCAAATATCAGAAGCTTTTGACTGTGGAAGAAGGAGTATTTTCGGAAGACATTCAGCAGATTTCCTATGATCAGATTCCTATGCTGGATCGGAACTCTGCTTCTATTCTGGGTAACAGAAAAATGGGAAGCCTGGTAGATCTGGCATCTCAGTTTGTTGTCAGTGATTATTACTGCCAGATTAACTATCAGGGAGATCCGGTACGAGTTACTCCCCTGAATTATGCCAGTCTGATCAAGTGGTTTACCAATATGAGAGAAGGTATTCCTGCCTATATTAAGATTGATATGGCAACTCAGGATACGGAACTGGTTCGTCTGGAAGAAGGAATGAAATATACTCCCTATGATCATTTCAACCGTAATCTGTATCGTCATCTTCGTTTCAAATATCCTACCTATATCTTTGATGATATCAGCTTTGAAATTGACGAAGAGGGAACACCCATGTGGATCTGCAGTGTGGCAAAGTACAATGTTGGTCTCTTCGGAGGAAGAACCATTGGCCGTGTTGTTGTCTGCAATGCCATTACCGGTGAATGTGATGACTATTCCGTAGAAGAGGCACCTACATGGATTGACCGTGTATACTCGGCTGACATGCTGGTAGAACTGTATGATTATTATGGAACTCTGAAGCACGGATTTCTTAACAGCATCATGGGTCAGAAGGACTGCCTGAAGACAACCAACGGATACAATTATCTGGCCATTGATGACGATGTATGGGTATATACCGGCGTTACCTCCATTACCAGTGACCAGTCCAATGTTGGATTTGTTCTGATGAATGAGAGAACCATGGAAACCAAATACTATCAGATTGAAGGTGCCATTGAAGATTCTGCCATGTCCTCTGCCGAAGGTAAAGTTCAGAACCTGAAGTATGAAGCAACCTTCCCTCTTCTTTTGAATATTGCCAATGAACCTACCTATTTCATTGCCCTGAAGGATGATTCCGGTCTCGTTAAAATGTATGCCATGGTAAATGTTCAGAAGTATCAGGTGGTTGCTACCGGTGACTCTGTCAGTGAGTGTGAGAAAGCATATATTTCCCTCTTAAAGGAAAATGGCATCAATAGTTCCGGAGCATCCCTGAGTACCTTTACGGCAACCGGTGTCATCACAAAGATCACGGAAGGTGTTGTGGATGGTAACTCCCATTACTATATCATGCTTCAGAACGATGAAAATATCTATGATGTTACTCTGGCAGATTTCATCCAGGTAGTTCGTCTGGAAGTAGGAGACTCAGTGGATCTGGAATATCTGGAAGGCGTCGAGACCTGTACTGTACTTGGCGTAACAATACCATAAGTTATCTTGTAAAACAAAAAAAGACAGAGTAATCATTCTGTGGAAATGGCCGGATATGAGGAGGTGACTGACTGGCGCTCCCTTGTATCCGGTCTTTTCAGTTTCTGCGGAATGCTTATTTTCTGGTCTCCGTTTTCCTTAAAACATAGGGATATGTATTGCATATTTATCCGAAAAAAAAGTAATTATTCTTCTGATTTTTTTCAAAAAATCTGGCAGCTAAAACCAAAAGAATAGAAAGATTTCGACTGTGTTTTCTTTTGTTTACGTCGTTACTTTAATTAAATAGCAAATATATGAAAAAAGTCGTAAGAATATAAATTAAAATGAAAAATAATAAGGAAATAGAAATAATATATAAAAAAATATTGGATGGAGGCAGAAAATGTGTTATAATGCCAACTGATAGGCGCCGTGATATTTTATAAAAAACACGCGCTGAAAAGATTAGTCAATACTGTTGATTGAAAAAGGAAAAGAAGCTATTTTATTTAGGAGGTTTTGTTATGGCTAAATGGGTTTATCTGTTTAAAGAAGGAAATGCATCCATGCGTAATCTTCTTGGCGGAAAAGGTGCAAACCTGGCTGAGATGACGAACTTGGGAATGCCGATCCCTCAGGGCTTCACTGTTACAACGGAAGCTTGTACGGATTATTATACTCAGGGAAGACAGATTTCTGAAGAGATTCAGTCTCAGATTTTTGAAGCACTGAAATGGCTGGAAGGGGAAAACGGAAAGAAATTCGGCGATACGGAAGATCCGCTGCTGGTTTCTGTACGTTCCGGCGCTCGTGCATCCATGCCTGGTATGATGGATACAATCCTGAACCTTGGATTGAATGATGTGGCAGTAGAAGGTTTTGCAAAGAAGACGGGCAATCCCAGATTTGCTTATGATTCTTACCGCAGATTTATCCAGATGTTCTCTGATGTAGTTATGGAAGTACCCAAATCTTTCTTTGAAAAAATCATTGATGAATTAAAAGAAGAGAAGGGTGTAAAATATGATATCGAGCTGACTGCTGACGATATGAAGGAACTGATCAATCGTTTCAAGGCTGTATACAAAGAAGCCATGAACGGAGAAGAGTTCCCTCAGGATCCCAAGGTTCAGCTGATGGAAGCAGTAAAAGCTGTATTCCGTTCCTGGGATAATCCCCGTGCAATTGTTTACAGAAGAATGAATGATATCCCCGGTGATTGGGGTACTGCCGTTAACGTACAGACCATGGTATTTGGTAATATGGGCAATACTTCCGGTACCGGTGTTGCATTTACCCGTAACCCTTCCACCGGTGAAAAGGGTATTTATGGTGAGTATCTGATCAATGCCCAGGGCGAAGACGTTGTTGCTGGTGTTCGTACTCCTCAGCCCATCTCCAAACTGGAAGAGGATATGCCCGAGTGCTACAACCAGTTCATGGATCTGGCTATGAATCTGGAGAAGCATTATCGTGATATGCAGGATATGGAATTCACGATTCAGGAAGGAAAACTGTTCTTCCTGCAGACCAGAAATGGTAAGAGAACTGCTCCGGCTGCTATCAATATCGCCTGCGATCTGGTTGATGAAGGCATGATCACCGAAGAAGAAGCAGTATGCCGTATCGATGCTAAATCTCTGGATCAGCTGCTTCATCCTACCTTCGATGCCGACGCTCTGAAGAAAGGCGAAGTAATCGGTTCCGCACTGCCTGCATCTCCCGGTGCTGCTGCCGGTAAAGTTGTATTTACGGCAGATGATGCCAAAGCTATGGCAGATGCCGGAAACCGTGTTGTTCTTGTTCGTCTGGAGACCTCTCCGGAAGATATCGAGGGTATGCATGCAGCTCAGGGTATCCTGACTGTTCGTGGTGGTATGACCTCTCATGCTGCTGTAGTTGCTCGTGGTATGGGTACCTGCTGTGTATCCGGCTGCGGTGAAATCGTTATTGATGAAGAAGCAAAAGTATTTACTTTAGGCGGACATACCTATCACGAGGGAGATTACATTTCCCTGGATGGTACTACCGGTAAGATTTATGATGGCGATATTAAAACCGTTCCTGCATCTGTAGGTGGAAATTTTGGCCGTGTTATGGCATGGGCTGACAAATATCGTACTCTGAAAGTTCGCACCAATGCAGATACTCCGGCAGATGCTAAGAATGCACGTTCTCTGGGAGCAGAAGGTATCGGTCTGTGCCGTACCGAGCATATGTTCTTCGAAGGCGATCGTATTGCTGCATTCCGTGAAATGATCTGTGCTGATACCGTTGAAGAGAGAGAAGCTGCTCTGGATAAGATTCTTCCTTACCAGCAGGGCGACTTTGAAAAACTGTATGAAGCTCTGGAAGGCTGCCCTGTAACGATTCGTTTCCTGGATCCGCCTCTCCATGAGTTCGTTCCCACCGAGGAAGAAGATATTAAGAAACTGGCTGATGCTCAGGGCAAGTCTGTAGAAGATATCAAGGCTCTGATCGCCGGTCTTCATGAGTTCAACCCGATGATGGGTCACAGAGGCTGCCGTCTGGCTGTAACTTATCCTGAAATTGCCAAGATGCAGACGAAGGCTGTCATTCGTGCCGCTATCAATGTATCCAAGGCTCATCCGGATTGGAGTGTAAAACCTGAAATCATGATTCCTCTGGTAAGTGAACTGAAGGAACTGAAATTTGTTAAGAAGGTTGTTGTAGAGACTGCAGATGCTGAGATCGCTGCAGCAGGTGTAGATCTGAAGTACGAAGTAGGTACCATGATCGAAATCCCCAGAGCTGCTCTGACTGCAGATGAAATTGCTACGGAAGCTGACTTCTTCTGCTTCGGTACCAACGACCTGACTCAGATGACTTACGGATTCTCCCGTGATGATTCCGGTAAATTCCTGAATTCTTACTACGAGAATAAGATCCTGGAAAGCGATCCTTTTGCTAAACTGGATCAGACCGGTGTCGGCAAACTGATGGAAATGGCTATGAAGCTTGGCAAACCTGTAAATCCTGCCCTTCATACCGGTATCTGCGGTGAGCATGGCGGAGATCCTTCCTCCATCGCTTTCTGCCATAAGATTGGTCTGGATTATGTATCCTGCTCTCCTTTCCGTGTACCGATCGCAAGACTGGCTGCTGCTCAGGCTGCTCTCGAGTCTAAATAGTTTTAAACAGTACTGTTTTAGTACGAATATAAGTATTGCCGCCGTATGGGAAACCTGTACGGCGGTTTTTTATGCAATAAGAAACTCCGTTCCTATTGCATAAAACCCTCAGGGAAGATGCGCATGCCGCTCCAATGGAAGTCTGGCTGCAGTAGCAGCCGCGCGGCAGCGCGAGAGTTCCGCAAGCGGAACTCTTGGTTCCATTAGCAACCGTCCATTCCGAAACAGAAAACGTAACTTTGGGGGAAGGGAACGCTTGACAACTGTGCATTGTGCATACTATAATGAGTCTAACATCATCTATTTAACATATAAAAGTGTTAAACTTTAAAGGACAAAACACATGTGAAACAGATGAGAAGAAAAGGTGAGGGGGATTATTATGGCAACACAAAGCAGAGGGTTTGCATCAAGGCTCGGATTTATTCTGAGTATGGCGGCATTCAGTATTGGCATCGGAAACCTGTGGAAATTTCCTTACATGGTAGGAAACAATGGAGGCGGTGCTTTTTTACTGGTTTACATTATACTTGTACTGCTGATCGGAATTCCGGCATTTTTGATTGAGGTAACTTTGGGAAGAAGTGCTCAGCTGGCACCCATCAAAGGAATGGAAAAACTGGAAGGAAAGAAAACACCTTTTTCCAGTATCGGTTGGCTGGCTTCTCTGGCAATTTTTACAATCAACAGTTTTGCAATCATGATCGTGGGCGGATGGGCCGGCGGCTATATTGTCAAAACCTTTACCGGTTCCATGAATGGATTGAGTCCGGACCAGGTTGCGGCTACATTCGGTTCCTATTCCGGAAGTATGCAGAGTGTTCTGATCAGTATGGTGGAAATTGTTCTCTTATGGCTTTGCCTGAATGGCGGAATCAAAAAGGGGGTTGAAAAGGTTTGTTCTATTTTGCTTCCTGTATTGTTCGTCATCATGATTGGGCTGACTATTTATTCGAATACGCTTCCCGGCGCAGTGGAAGGATTGAAATGGTATCTGACTCCGGATTTTTCCAAGATTGATATGTCTGTTATCTCTGCAGCAGCCACTCAGGTATTCTTTTCACTGGGAATTGGTATGTGCTGTGCTTATGTATATGGAAGTTATTTTGATCAGGAGGGGGATTTGCCGGCTTCCTT
This sequence comes from Clostridiales bacterium, assembly GCA_029007785.1. GTDB lineage: Bacteria > Bacillota > Clostridia > Lachnospirales > Lachnospiraceae > UBA3305. Next base: position 80,897 of record JAQXIM010000102.1, read on the forward strand.
AGCGACTACGGCAGTTCTTGATACCTGCATTGCCATTTTGGCAGGTCTTTTGATCGTACCGGCACTTTTTTCTTTTGGTATTGAGCCGACGGTGGGACCGTCCCTGATTTTTGTAACGCTGCCGAATCTGTTCAATCAGATGGGCGGACTGGGACAGATCTTTGGCGGATTGTTTATGATCTGTGTTTACTTTGCAGGATTTACTTCCCTGTTGGGAGGATCGGAAGCTATCGTGGCTAATATAACGGAAGTTTCTGGATGCGGCAGACGGATTGCAGCTACTGTTATTTGTGTAGCTCAGTTCCTGTTCTCTATTGTATTCACTCTGTCTTTTGGAGATGGAGCTGTTGCAAAATTCCAGGCATTGGGATTGGGATTCTTTGATTTTGCAGACTTTATTGCAGAGGGAGTTTTCCTGACGGTAGGTGCCATTCTTATGGTTGTTTATATTATGTTCAAATGGGGATTCAAGAAATTTCAGGAAGAGGCGAACCGTGGTGCGAAGACAAAAATTCGTATTTACGATTGGATGAAACCTTATTTTATGGTAATTCTTCCGATTATTCTTCTCTTTGTCTGCTATTCCATTGTTCGAATGTACATTTAGAAGAATTCGGATTTATACGTTAATCAATGGGAGTAGTCATCCGGAGGATTCGGATTTATACGCTAATCAATAGGAGTAGTCATCCGGAAGGATTCGAATTTATATGCTGATCGATGGGAATAAGCATCTGGAAGGATTCGAATCACCAGCCGGAAAAAATCAAATAGACTATCAAAAGACATGAACGGATATCCATCGGAAATCAAACGGATTTGAATAGAATATCGGAAGATTTGGATCAGCTTTCAGAATGATTCCAGTGGAGAATAAAAGAAATGAGGAGGGAATCACCCTCCTCATTCCATATTTGTGGGAAGAAAATGTTTATCGTAATGGATTTCCAGTTTCTCCACAATTTTTAGAAAATCGCCGCTCTTTACTGCTTTCAGGATCTGGGCATGTTCCGCAATACTGTTGTTGTAAGCTTCGGAAACCAGAGAAGTGGACAGATAGAGCAGATTGGACCAGTTTTCAAAAATATGCTCCAGCATGGTATTTCCGGTGGCCGTGATAATGGAACGGTCGAATTCCACTGCCAGCCAGTAACGGTCTTTTTGGTCCACCGTTTTATCGGCACTGCACTGTTTCAGAAATGCTTTTTCCATGCTTTCTTCTAACTGATCCAGACGATGTTCTTTATAACAAAGCCGGGCCGCTCCAATGAGAAGACTGACGATGGAAGAATTGAGCTGTTGGAGCAGTTCTTCGTCCAACTTAATTACCCTAAATTTTGTATTGGCAGTGACCGTAACCAGTTTTTCATTTACCAGCATGGACAGGGCTTCCCGAATCGGAGAATTGCTTACACCCAGCTCTTGGGAAAGATGTACAATGTTCAGCACATATCCCGGAGGATATTTCCGCATCAGAATACGTCTTTTGATTTCTTCATAGACCTGATCTCTTATGGAACTTTTAACTACTTTCATACACGTTACCTCTCTTATATACTATTTTAGTTTATTCAGATCGCAGTTTCTTGTCAAGAAATATGTTGACGTGGGAATACAGAGAGGTTAATATTAAAGTATGCATGATGCACACAAAAAAACATGGAGGTACAAAGATGAGAAGTCTTACTACACCCTTAAAAGACAAAGGTTTTACGACCTTGAAGATTCGCTATAACTACAAAACAGACGTTTTCCGTATGGAAGCATTGAAACAGTGGGAGCAGGATCTGGATTTTTCACGTTATAATAAAGATTTTTATGTAGAAAGTATTCTTACGGATGATGTACAGTATCTGAATACCAGGCAGGTTCGGGAGTTATACCGTGCCTATGATTTGGAAGATTATTTGGATGAAATTCTTGATCTGATTCGTCAGGGACGCCATTTTGGCATTGAACTGTACTATAACGATAAATTGAATATTACCTATATGAGTCATCAGCATAGCCGTAAACTGGGTATTAACAATAAGCTTCATGCTACTCTGGCTGGTGGTATTCGCAGACATAGTCCGGAAGAGGAAGAAAAAGAGGTTATTATTGACGGTTTGAATCTGGGACGCGGCATGAGCTTTAAGAATGTGGCTGGTCACCTGGCTTTTGGCGGCTGTAAGCAGACTGTTACCATGGAACCACTGGATCTGACCAATATGGAAATCATGGGATTTCTTGGTTTCTGCATCGACAGCTGCAGAACCATGACAGGTCCTGATATGAATTTCCCTACAGAGATGGCAGATGTAGAAAATGAAAACTTTTCTATGAACTATACCAATGGCCCGAACTCCCCTCTTGGAGAAACTGGAAAACCTACTGCTTACGGTATTTACGTCACTTTGAAGCAGGCCGTGCGTTTTAAAGAAAAACAGGATTCTCTGGACGGAAAATCCATCATGCTGGTCGGTCTTGGTGCTGTAGGCTGGTACATGGGTGAATACCTTCTCCAGGAAGATGTGAAATTGAAAATCACGGATATTAATATGGATGTTGCAAAGCGATTTATTGAGGAACATCCGGGAAGAAATATCGAGATTGTACCTCTGGAAAACGCTTACTATGAAGACGTGGATATTCTTTGTCCCTGCGCCATCGGCGGCATTTTCTATGATGAAAATATTCCGAAACTAAGATGTCAATATATCTGGGGATCTGCCAACAATCAGCTTCGGGCGTCCAGTCAGGAAGAGGAAATTCGTCTTTCCAAACTGCTGGCAGAACGGGATATTCTCTTCCAGACTGAATGGTGGCATAATACTGCCGGTGTTATTTGTGGAGCTCAGGAATATCTGTATGGTAAAAATGCGACCTATGAAAATCTGATTAAAACCATTGATGAGACCATGCCTCAGTCTACTTACGATAATCTGGTGGAAGCGCAGGAGAAAGGTATTACTCCCTGTGAAAACGTTTACAGAAAATGCGAATCCATTATTTACGGAGATAATTAAAATAGGGCTGATTTGATTTCGTTCATGGAAATATGAGCCACAATTATGGATTTTTTCGTATAAAGCTGTTACATTGACAAATAGGAATGCTGCGCAAGGTTGTGTTGGAAGGTCATATTAAGCAATGTGTGCGTGATAGTATTGAACACGGTGATGCCGATCAAATTATTGAAAATTTTACAAAAGCTGTTGAGCGCTTTGCGAACATGAGTTAAACCAAAAAAGAAAAGCAGTCATAAAAGGGCTGCTTTTCTTTTTGGGGTGATACTTTTAAGATGAAGGCAACCAAAGTGGAAGAGGATAGTTCCATTCAGCGAAGGATTCGACTGGTATATTCTTCAGATGCCGATAAAACGAAAATTGTTGGCATTGCGGATCGCCTTTTCTTAAGGTTCCTCCGGGAATAATGGATAGTCTCGTACGAAGGAAATAAAGGATTCCGTACTGCTGGTGACGTACTTTTCCTTTCGCCAGATCAATCCTGCTTTCTGTTCGATTCGAGGTTCAATGGGAATACCTACAAGATCCGGGTGATTGGGAAGCAGAGAGGCATAGAAAAAGCTGACACAGGTGTTATTATGGATCATGCTTTTCATGGTATAAATCTGACTGGTATAGGCCAGAATATTTGGTACAATTCCTATTCGGTCAAAACGGCTCCGGATACTGTTATTTTGAACAGAGTCGGTATTATACATAACGAGAGGCTCTGCAGCAAGCTCCTCCAGAGTAATGGAATCCCGATGAGCCAAGTGGTGATCCGGGGCTACTGCGGCGACGAAATGATCCCTTCCAATGAAGACGGAATGGAATTTGTCCGGGTCATTAAGACTCAGATTCACCAGTGCCACATCCAGTTCCCCTTCTTTTACCAGGGCTGCTGCTCGGGCAGAGCCGTATTCATAAAAGGTCAGACGGATATCCGGATATTTTTCTTTAAAATCGCGGAGAAGATCAGGGAAAAATGTGGTGCCCCAAATGGGAGGAATGCCGACACAAACCGGTGTACGGGAACTTCCCAGATCACAAAGCTGAAGCTTTGCGGTTTCCACATCTTTCAGCAGTAATTCAGAGCGCTCATAGAAACGGCGGCCTTCATCGGTAAGCACCAGTTTATTACGAGTATGGGAAAAAAGACTGATGGAGAACTCCTTTTCCAACTCCCGGATAGCGCCGGAAATAGCCGGCTGTGACACATACAGTTTGTTTGCTGCCTTGGTGATGCTTTGACAGCGTACTGCGGTGCAAAAATACTCCAACTGATTTAAATTCATATGATTTACCCTTTTTCTCCTTTGATTTTAAATGTATTTTATCATGGCTTGAAACCGTTTGACAACATCAGGAAAATTGATATTGTCATTTTTTTTACTGATTTTACATTTTCTTCTCCATCTGGTAGATTATAACCAGAAAGCAGAGGAGTTACCGGCCGGTTTCAAACTGCTGAAAACAGAAACATACAAAACAGAAACGGAGGATATCTTATGAGTCCCAGTACCATCACACTGATCTTCCTGGTTTTTGCCATCATCAGTTTTGTTCTGGAAAAAATCCCCCTGGCATTAACGGCAACCATCGTTGCTATAGGTTTGAACCTGACGGGTGTCCTGAGTATTGCTGATACCTTCGCTGGTTATGTGAATAGCAATGTTATCCTGTGTGTCGGAATGTTTGTTGTAGGCCAGGCACTGTTCGAAACCGGTATGGCGAATAGAATCGGAGCTCTCGTAACAAAATTTGCAAAAACCGAAAAAATGTTGATTATTGCCATCATGGTAATTGTCGGTGCTATGTCCGGTTTCCTGTCCAACACCGGTACTGCCGCTGTTCTGATCCCCGTGGTCTGCGGCATTGCTGATGAGTCCGGATATTCCCGTTCCCGGCTGCTGATGCCTCTGGTGTTTGCGGCTGCACTGGGTGGCAACTTATCTATCATCGGTGCTCCAGGCAATCTGATGGGTGTAAATGCCCTGCAGGAACTGGGAATGGAAACCAGCTTTTTCATGTATGCTCCTGTAGGTGTACCAATGCTGTTGCTTGGTATTGTGTATTTTGCCTTTATCGGTTACCGTTTCCTGCCTGACCGGGCTTATAGCAGAGAGGCAATAAATGGCCAGAAAGATTACCGCAATGTGCCTAAGTGGAAACAGATCGTTTCTCTGGCAGTTCTGGTGGTTGTAATTCTCGCCATGATCTTCGAAGATGAGATTGGAGTGAAGATTCAGATTTCTGCCTGCGTTGGTGCGATTATTCTGGTGCTCACCGGTGTAATCTCCGAGAAGGAAGCTCTGAAGTCCATTGATCTGAAAGTGGTTCTGCTGTTTGGAGGATCTCTGGCCCTGGCAAAGGCTTTGGAAACCACAGGTGCCGGCAATCTGATTGCAGATGCCATTGTAGGTGCCCTTGGTGAGAATCCTAACCCGTTGATTCTGCTGCTGGTTATCTTTATCGTTGGCTGTTCGTTGACCAACTTCATGTCCAACACAGCGACTACGGCCTTGATGGTTCCCATTGCTGCATCTCTGGCTCAGAGTCTGGGCGCTGACCCTCGATCCATGATCATTGCGACTGTCATCGCTTGTTCCTGTGCTTATGCAACTCCTATTGGTATGCCCGCCAATACCATGGTAGTGGGGCTGGGCGGATATAAATTCAAAGATTATGTTAAGGCTGGCTTGCCCATGATCGCAGTTTCCTTTGTTATCTGCATCGTGCTGCTGCCCATTTTGTTCCCTTTCTATGGCTAATAAGCAACCCACTAAGACATCATTATTGGAGGCAATGATATGATGAAAGAAGAAAATGTAAAGAAGCTTACCGACATAGTAGCAGACTTTGTTGGTTTTATCGGTAAGAAACTGCCGGATGACGTGGTAAACAAGCTCGATGAGCTGGCATCTAAGGAAACGGATCCCCTTCCCAAGGTTTTGTATGAAACCATGACCCGCAATCAGAATCTGGCAGTGGCTTTGGACCGTCCCAGCTGTCAGGATACCGGTGTTATTCAGTTCTGGCTCAAATGCGGTACCAATTTCCCTTATATCAATGAACTGGAAGAATTGTTGAAAGAGGCTGTTGTACAGGCTACTTTCGCGACTCCTCTGCGCCACAACTCAGTAGAGACTTTCGATGAATATAATACCAAACGTAATGTGGGAAAAGGAACTCCTACAGTTTGGTGGGATATCGTTCCCAATTCGGATCAGTGTGAGATTTATGCCTACATGGCCGGTGGCGGCTGCACTCTCCCCGGCAAAGCAATGGTCCTGATGCCCGGTGCCGGTTACGAAGGTGTTACCGACTTTGTCCTTGATCAGATGACAACCTACGGTCTGAATGCCTGTCCTCCGCTGCTGGTTGGCGTTGGTGTAGCTACCTCTGTGGAAACAGCTGCTTTGTTATCCAAGAAAGCTCTGATGCGTCCCATTGGTTCTCATAATGAGAATGCCAATGCTGCCAAAATGGAAAAACTGTTGGAAGATGGTATCAATGCCATCGGCCTTGGTCCCCAGGGTATGGGAGGTAAGTTCTCTGTTATGGGCGTAAATATTGAGAATACGGCTCGTCATCCTTCCGCTATTGGCGTTGCTGTAAATGTAGGATGCTGGTCTCATCGCCGGGGACACATTATCGTAGACAAAGATTTGAATGTAATCTGTGACACCCATTCTACCTGGAAGTATAACGGATAATCGGAGGGAAGGACATGATTGAAATCAGAGATGGTAAAAAGGTTCTCGTTACCCCTGTTAGTGCAGAGGATTTGACAGACATCAACATTGGCGATATCGTATGGCTGGATGGCGATCTTATGACCTGCCGTGACGTGGCTCATCGCCGCCTGACGGAGTACGGCAGAGAACTGCCCTACGACATTAAAGACAAAGCAATTTTTCATGCAGGTCCTATTGTTCGCAAGATTGAGGGAACAGAAGATGACTATGAAATGGTATCCGTTGGTCCCACCACTTCCATGCGTATGGAAAAATTCGAATACGATTTTGTAAAACAGACCGGTGTTCGCGTGATCGTGGGCAAGGGCGGTATGGGACCCAACACGGAGAGAGCTTGTAAAGAGTTTGGTGCCATTCACTGTGTATTCCCCGCAGGCTGTGCTGTCGTTGCAGCTACGGAAGTTCTGAAGATTCAGGAACATCACTGGGATGAACTGGGTATGCCGGAGACTTTGTGGTGCAATAAAGTGAAAGAGTTTGGTCCTCTGATTGTTTCCATCGATCCCAAGGGCCGCAACCTCTTTGAAGAGCAGAAAATTGTCTATAACGAAAAGAAAGAAAAAGCAAAACAGGCTATTTATCCGGAAGTTAAGTTCATTCAATAGTACAGTTTATTCAATAGTACAGTCTGTTCAATCGTGCAGTCTGTTCACTTATATTGATTTTTCATTGGAAATATAAGAAAGAAGCAGATGATCCATTATCTGTGAAAGCTTTATACAACTTCCCGTTATACTTTCTCCAGTTAGTATAACAAAAGAAAACTCCTTCTCCAAATATGCATAAACCTCAAAGAGTGAGGTGATTCTCCCTTTATTGGAATCAGGGACCAATGAAGGGAGATCATACAAAACTATTTGAGGTTTTTTGCTGTCTTTCAGGAAGAACGGAATGACAACCCCATTGCCCTGTGGTAAAATGACTAATGACTCGATAGGGAAGAGTATTGTTGGACGCAGTAAGAATATGAGCAGAGTGCTTAAGATAAGGGAGAAGGAGAAATGATTTCTTTTGAAAACGACTATAGTGTAGGTGCACATCCAAAGGTGCTTCAGAGATTGGTGGAAACAAATAATGAGGTTCTGCCGGGATATGGAAATGATTCTTATTGCAGCAGAGCTGCAGAGAAAATCAAACAGGCATGTGAATGTCCTGATGCAGAAGTATATTTTCTGGAAGGCGGAACTCAGACCAATGCTGTCGTAATTTCAACCATGCTTCGGGATTTTGAAGGAGTTGTTGCCGCTGTGACCGGTCATGTGAGTCTCCATGAGGCAGGAGCCATTGAATATACCGGTCATAAGGTTCTTCAGGTACCCCAGCATCAGGGAAAAATAGCTGCCGGGGAACTGAAAACTTTCCTGAAGGATTTCTATTCGGACGACAGCCATGAACATATGGTTTTCCCTGGAATGGTGTATATTTCCCATCCCACAGAATACGGTACTTTGTATTCCAGGGAAGAACTGGAGAGTCTTTCCCAGGTTTGCCGCCAGTATCGGATTCCTTTGTATCTGGATGGAGCACGGTTAGGCTATGGCTTGACCAGTCAACAGACTGATGTTTCTTTGAAGGACATTGCGGAAATTTGTGATGTTTTCTATATTGGCGGAACAAAGGTGGGGGCTCTCTGCGGAGAAGCGGTTGTATTTACAAAAAAGAACACTCCCAAACATTTTATTACCATGGTGAAACAGCATGGTGCCATGTTGGCCAAGGGACGTCTTCTTGGTGTTCAGTTTGATGCTCTTTTTACTGATGACCTATATCTGGAAATCAGCCGGAATGCTATTGAAATGGCAGATATATTAAAAAAAGTACTGCGGGAGAAGAACTATCCTTTCTATTTGGAATCCCCCACGAATCAGCAGTTCGTGATATTGGAAAATGAAAAGATGGCAGAATTGAGAGAAAAGGTAGTCTTCTGTTTCTGGGAAAAATATGATGAAAATCATACGGTCGTTCGGTTTGCAACCAGCTGGGCAACTACGAAAGAGGATATAGAAAAGTTAAGCAGGTATCTGTAACCGGTAAAAGATATGTAATGATATAAGGGTCAAATGGACAAAAACAGAATCCCGGTGATAGGCAGAGGTGATCTGTATATGACGGGGATTCTGTTTTTGTGTTTTTATTTATGCTTATTCAGAATCAGATTCCTTTATCATTTTCATCAATTCGGGAAAACCGGCTGCATAAACTTCGCAGAGTTCTGTCATTTCTTCAGCCGTTTTTTTGCAGGAGGCATCAAATACTCCAAAGGTATGCAAGCCCAGAGAATTGGCAGTCTCTATGGCATAGGGGGCATCTTCGTATACCATAGTATCTTCCGGGGCTGCCTGCAGGCGATTCAAGGACAACAGAAAAACATCCGGGTGATTTTTACCCAGGCCAACTTCATCACAGCTGATCAGGTCAGTAAAGAAATGACGAAGATTCAGACGCTGAAGTACGCTTTCTGCCAGGTGAGAAGATGTGGCTGTGGTTAAACACATGGTGACACCTTTTGACTGAAGATACTCTAAATATTCTCTGGCACCGGGCTTTTCTGAAACACGGATCCGATAATTTTCCACCATTCGGGCATTGATTCCTTCCATGATTTCCGAAACGGTTCCCTCTACTCCGTAATAGGTTTGAAAATATCTGGCAGATTCCTCCAGTGACATGGGAGCGATCACAGAACGAAGGTTGGGTTCTGGTGTTTTACCTTGATCAATGAGATAATCGCGTCCAAGATTATTCCAGTAAGGCATGGAATCGATCAGAGTTCCATCCATATCAAAAATAGCATAATGGTAGTTTTTTAACATCACAAATATTCCTCTCTGTGTATTCCTGTTAAGGTGTAATTCCTGCAAGTGTGAGAAACGAACAGATTTTGAAAATGATCTGTGCAAAATCAAGACATATTTTATCGCAGGAAACAAAATATGTCTATGCCCCATTTGGAGAGGAATAGACATATTTTGCACTTTTCAGTATGGAAATAAGTATAAATAATTGGAATCAACCCTTCAATAAAAAGTGTTGAAAGGGTAAGGCGAGGATCAGTTGTTGATCGCTTCCTTCATTTTCTGCCATACACCGGCTTTCTGGAGGATTCCCATGATAATGATACCGATGGCAGCACCGCAGATGGAAGAGGGAACATAGGAAGGGATAAAAGTCCAGAAAGGAGTCTCAGCAGGAAGTCCATAGAACTGAACCATAAAAGGGTATACTAGAAGGGCACTGAGAATACCTGTTCCGAATACTTCACCAACGAATGCAAACAGGGGTTTTTTGAAACGCTTATAGAGAATACCTGCCAGAGGAGCACCAATAACAGCGCCAATCAAAGCCTGAATGGTTCTTCCGCCAAGAATCATTCTCATCAGACCGGTCAGTGCTGCAGTAGCGAAAGCATCCAGGGGTCCGAGAAGGCAGGCGGTAAGTACATTCATCATGTGCTGAAAAGGAGCCATGCGGGGAAAATACACAAAGGTGCTCAGAACATAGCTGATGCAGGCCATCATGGCAATCAATACGATGCGTGTTGTAGTGTTTCGTTTCTTCATTTTGTTTCTCCTTTGCTTTTTTGATTAGAATAATGAAATCACCTGTAAACAGGTTAATATGTTTTGTCATTTCCTCAGAATAAGAAGATACAATTCATTCCCTATGCAAAGAACACAGAAGTTTTTTAAATAAAAAAAATGCTTTTTCTTCTTAGTTAAAAGAGGAGAGGATGACAAAACAAAAAGGCATAAAAAGGAATGGCACCCTCGGTGGTGCCCCCCTTTTTATGCCTGAATTCACATAAAAAACGGTGACATAAGTCACAAATCCATATTTTGTTGTGTTGCTATTTCTCGTCTGCTCCGGTAAAGATATTCTTTAAATTCCGGGCCGCTTCCGCAATGTCAGGTTTTGCAATAATGGCAGATACAACGGCAAGTCCGTCAATTCCGGTATTGCAGAACATACCCGCATTTTTCTCATTGATTCCGCCAATGACAACGATGGGGATCTCAACCGCTTTGCGGATCTCGGCCAGCTGTTCCATCGTAACGGTACGAGTATTTTTCTTTGTTCCGGTGGGGAACATGGCACCGACTCCAATATAATCGGCTCCGTCTTTTTGAGCCTGAATGGCTTCTTCAACGGTTGCAGTGGAAACCCCGATGACCTTATCCGGTCCCACCAGTTTACGAACCGTATCGGCAGGAAAATCGGACTGTCCGATATGAACACCAGCTGCATCAACCGCCAGTGCAATGTCCAAACGGTCGTTGATAATCAGAGGAATCTGATGGGCATCGGTAATCTTCTTTATCCGAATTGCCGTACTGAGAAATTCCCGGGAAGAACAGTTTTTTTCACGAAGCTGGACAAGAGTAACTCCACCCTGAACAGCAGCTTCCACCGCTTCCTCCAGAGTAGCAGTGCTCATTAAATCCCGGTCAGTACACAGATACAAGGTATAATCCATGAGATCTGATTTCTCCTTTCTGCCGACGCCTTCTCAACGATGTGTGGTTCAGCTGCTGCCGACTGACTTTATCAAGAATAACACAATTTTATACTTTCTGCAAGCGAAATCAATGATTTGATGGGGAATCATTGATGGATGGGAAAACAAAAAGGAATGGATTGATGCAAATTGATACAAGAAGAGACAGAGAGGAAGGGGAATATTAAGACATGAAACAATATATTTGGAAAAATGCAAAGAATACTGACGATGAAACGAATGAAAAAAACATCAATCTTCGATTTCATTTTTTTTATCACCATATTTTAACCCGTGAGAGAGAATGTCAGAAATTCTGTAGATTGACCTGATGATATATGAAATATGGAAGATTGACAAGGAAAATAAAAACAAATACCATAAAACAGTAACGAAATGTTATGTTGAATCACACTGATTGCCATAAGCAAATGGCAAGGGGGAGTTGTTTTGCACAGGCTATGTCCCAAGGGGATGGGTAAATGTTTTTGTTTTGGCTGAGAGTGCAGAACAGTGAAGGTTGCGTGATTCATAATCATAATAAGGTTTGTTAGGAGTAAGAAAAGATGCAAGAAGAAAAGAAAGTAAATGGCGAAGAAACGATGAATAAGGGCATTACCCGTCGTACTTTTATTAAAGGTGCTGCAGCTGGAGTAGCCGCTGTTGGTTTGGCTTCCATCCTTCCGGCAGCAGAAGCAGAAGCAGCAACGAAAACCAGTCTGTTCACGAATCCCAAGGAATTGATCGGCAGAGGAAAAGCTCTGAAGATTCAGGATTTCCCTTGTTCCAAGACTGACGAGTTCAAAGAACTTTTCAAAAAACAGGAAGCAGCTGCTAAGACGAGAGAAGAGATTTATTATCATCCTTATACCGGTCTCTTCCGTGAGACTGTTACATGGAATGGTCAGGCAGAAGGTGCAGAGCGTATTCTGTATACCTATATTCCCGACAAGACCTCCCATTGTGCAAGCAGCGTTTTTGTAGCCATTCCTCCCAAGACGAAACCGGAACTTTTCCTGGTGCAGAGCGGTTGGGTAAAACTGGCAGATGAATACAAATTCCTTCTCCATGCATTTGCACCGGTTGATAACAAGACCTGGGGTAAAGACGAGGAAGAGCAGGCATACATGAAAGCAGCATTTGCTCTGGGACAGAAAACGGCAAAATACAGCCCTTATACCGGAAACCTTTATATGGTTGGTTATGGTGAAGGCGGCCGTCTTCTGCATCAGTATGTTATGACGGATCCGGATAACTGCTCCGGTCTGGCTGTGATTGACGGAAGCAACATCAGTGCAGATTATCTGGAATCCATGGAAAGCGTACCTGCTATTGCTGTAGATAAAACCGTAAATCAGATTAATGTTCCTGTTTGGATCGTTGAGAAAGCTAAAACCAAAAACGTTAAGAAAGTTATTAAATACTGGCAGAAAGCCAATATGACCGATGATGAATGCTTCATGGTTACCACTGCTTTCAATACGGTAGTGTATAATCAGAAAACGCTGAGTCCGAATTTCCAGATTAATGCATATCCTCTGGGCAAAGTTCAGGTAACGATTGGATATGTAAATTACCTGGATCAGAATTTCGCTCGTAATATGTGGGAAAATTTCCTTTGCAAGACCATGAGATATAATTCTATTCAGGGTAAAGATCTTCGTCCTGCCGTTGATTTTGATGCGCTGGGAATCACCAAAGAGTGGAGAGTGATTGATGGATACCATCGTTACTGGCTGGAGTATGTACCGAGAAAAGTAAAAGAAAATCCCGATCAGGCTGTTCCGCTGGTAATGGCATTCCACGGTGCAGGACAGTGCGGCGAAGCATACGCTCCTTATTCTGAATGGTGGAAGATGGCAGATGAAGCGAATTTCATCGTAGTATTCCCTACGGCTTATCCTTATGCCGAGAATAATGGTATGGCAAGACCCATTCACAACGACTGCTGGGGAACCGATCGTCCCAATGATCTGTCCTTCTGGCGTCAGATGATTTCTGATATCAAGAGCCGCCATAATATTGATGCTTCCCGTGTATATACGACCGGTCATTCCAACGGAGGAAATACTTCCGCCATGATCGCTGGTGAAATGGGTGATATCGTTACGGCTGCTGCCATCAGTGCAGGACGTTACAGAAATGCTGATGGCGTAATCACCAAGGATGTTGCTACTCTTCATCCCATGGCATCCGATACCAACGGACTGAAGATGCCTGTAATGCAGATGGTAGGAACGAAGGATGGCGGTGCTTACCACAGCACAACCATGACCCCCACCATGATGTACTGGATCCAGAAGGACGAGTGTGTGGATATCGACAATCCTCAGAAATTCAAAGCCGGTGTATACCACAATCAGGTTTGGTCTGACAAGGATGGTATTCCGTGGGTTCGCTACGTTGTAATCGAGAACAAACCTCACACCACCATGCCTTCCGAAGCACGTATGTTCTACTATGATTTCCTGGTAGACTATTATCGTGATGAAAATGGTGTAATCCATTACAGAGATGATCAGACGATCCTTGACAGTGAAGATCCTTTCCTGCTCAACAAATAATTTCATCAAATAAAATATCTGAGGATCCGATATGATGATATCCGGATTCTCAGATGGAATATCCTCTGAATAAAAGATAATTGTCATAGGACGTTTATGGGAGAGCGCTGCTTTACAGAAAAATGTAAGGCGGCGTTCTTTTTCTTTTGTGATCGGCATAAAGCTAAATGAGTATCAATAAGGCTGGACAAACAATGAAAAAAACGGTAATATGTTACTGAAGTTAGAGGTGACTTATATTGCCGTTCAGGAGTTCGGCAAGACGGTCCTTCTTCATATGGGAAAGGGATGAAATATATGACATTAGCCGATCTAAAGGTAGGGGAAGACGCGGTGATCCATCAGGTGGGCGGCGAAGAAGAGTTACGCCATCATTTACTGGATATGGGGCTGATTCCCGGTGTAGAAGTGTCGCTGATTAAGCTGGCTCCCATGGGAGACCCGATGGAATTTCTGATTCGCGGATATTCTCTCACCATTCGTAAAGAGGATGCTGCCAAGATTCAAATAGAGCAGGTACATAAATCACACGACCATCGAAGAGAGGCTGTGAAGCTGAAGCCCCAGAATCACCCGGGCGTAGGAGAAGAACGGGTTTATCAGCCACGCAAAGGAGGTCTGGAAATTCCCGAGGGGCATAGAATAACTTTTGCCCTTGCCGGAAACCAGAACTGCGGAAAAACAACACTTTTTAATCAGTTGACCGGTTCCAACCAGCATGTGGGAAATTTCCCGGGAGTAACGGTAGATCAAAAACAGGGTGTCATCCGCAGCCATTCGGATGCATCGGTGGTGGATTTGCCGGGCATTTATTCCTTGTCACCCTACAGCAGCGAGGAGATTGTTACCAGAGAATTTCTTCTCCAGGGACATCCGGAAGGAATTATCAATATTCTGGATGCAACAAATATTGAGAGAAATCTTTACTTAACGCTCCAGCTGATTGAGTTGGATATTCCCATGGTTCTTGCTTTGAATATGATGGATGAAGTCAGAGAGAACGGAGGAACCATTCGCATTAATGAACTGGAAAGACGGCTGGGGATTCCTGTTGTTCCCATTTCAGCAGCCAAAAACGAAGGCATTGAGGAACTGGCAGAGCATTGCATCCATGTAGCAAGGAATCGGGAGAAACCGCGACGTCTTGACTTTTGCGATGCAGATGGAGAAGACGGATTAGATGCGGTACATCGTTGTATCCATGCTGTGATTCATCTGATTGCCGATCATGCAGAGAAATATCATATTCCCGTTCGTTTTGCTGCCACAAAATTGGTGGAACGAGACCAGCAGATTCTGAAATCCCTTCATTTGGATGAGAATGAACAGGAAATGCTGGATCATATGATCCTTCAGATGGAGCAGGAGAGCGGACGAGACTGTCAGGCGGCCATTGCGGATATGAGGTTCCGTTTTATCGACAGGCTTTGCAGAGATACGGTAGTCCGTCCAAGAGAAAGCAAAGAAAGAAAGAGAAGTGAAGCCATTGACCGGGTTTTAACCGGAAAATATACTGCTATTCCCAGTTTTGTGCTGATCATGGCCTTTATTTTCTGGATGACCTTCGGTGTTGTCGGCAGCTTCTTATCCGATTTGCTGGAAATAGGAATTCAATGGGTTACTGATCTTTGTGACAAGGCCCTTACTCTTTATGGAATCAATGAAGTAGTTCATTCCCTTATCATCGACGGTATTTTTGCCGGCGTGGGTAGTGTATTAAGCTTTCTGCCGATCATCGTAGTGCTGTTTTTCTTCCTTTCCATATTGGAAGATACGGGATACATGGCAAGAATCGCTTTTGTTATGGATAAGCTGCTTCGAAAAATCGGACTTTCCGGAAGAAGCTTTGTGCCCATGCTGATTGGTTTTGGTTGTTCCGTTCCGGCAATTATGGCAACAAGAACACTTCCTTCCGATCGGGATCGAAAAATGACCATCCTGCTGACGCCATTTATGAGTTGTTCTGCCAAACTGCCGATTTATGCCTTGTTTGCAGCAGCCTTCTTCCCGGGAAGAGAAACTATTGTGATGATTTCTCTTTATTTCGTGGGAATTCTGGTTGCCATTGCTTTCGCAAATCTCCTCAAAGGAACCATGTTCCATGGGGAACCGGTACCCTTTGTTATGGAACTGCCCAATTATCGTTTCCCCAGTGCCAAGAGCATCTTCCAGCTGATATGGGATAAGGCAAAAGACTTTGTTACAAGAGCGTTTACCGTAATTTTTATTGCTTCCATTTTGATCTGGTTCCTTCAGACATTTGATGCCCGGCTGAATGTGGCTGTCAATCAGTCAGAAAGTCTGCTGGCTATGTTGGGAAGTCTCATTGCACCTGTTTTCCGTCCTCTTCATTTGGACGATTGGAGAATTTCCACTGCTTTGATTACGGGATTTACTGCAAAAGAGAGTGTAGTAAGTACACTGACTGTGCTTCTCGGTGGGAGTACGGAATTGCTTCATACCATGTTTCAGCCTTTGCAGGCCATGGAATTTCTTGTATTTTCCCTGCTATACACTCCCTGTGTTGCGGCAATCGCCACGGTTCGACGTGAATTGGGAAGCCGATGGGCGGTAGGCCTTGTATTTTTACAGTGTGCCATCGCCTGGGTTGTGGCATGGCTGGTAATGCTGGTCGGAAACCTGGCTGGTTTATAAGGAATTCGTAAAACGCCTGGAGAAATCTGCATTTATCTCATAGGGATTACTGTGTTATCAATAATCCCTAAAAGACGTTTTGCAGAAACCATAGATATAATTGGAGGAAAAAATATGCAGAGTATAGGGAACAGCCAAGGTGCGGTATCTATAAACGTGCCGGGACAAGTTCATCAAAAAAAATCAAAAGAAAATGGCAGAAAAGAGCTTCTTTATCTGGACTGTTCCTCCGGTATCAGCGGTGATATGACTGTAGCAGCATTGCTTCATCTGGGAGCGAATCCCAGAACCTTGGAACGTGTACTGGAAAGTATTCCGATTCATGGATTTCAGACAAAAATTTCCCGGGTGTTTAAATCAGGCGTAGAAGCCTTCGATTTTCAGGTCATTCTGGATCAGAAATATGAGAATCATGATCATGATATGGAATACCTCCATGGTCCTTCCGGTCATCACGGGCACAAACATAAAATCACAGAAAAAGCAGGACAGGGAGAACAGGTTTCCCGGAACGAGAATTGGAAACCCTTGCATCACCACGAAGGTTTCCATGAACATCGGACCTTGAATGATATTTTCCGGATTCTCGATGGGACCGATATGACAGATAAAGCAAGAAATCTGGCAAAAAGAATTTTTTCAATTCTCGCCAAAGCAGAAGCAAAGGCCCATGGAACAACCATGGATCAAGTCCATTTTCATGAAGTGGGAGCCGTGGATTCCATTGTGGACATTACGGCGGCAGCGGTGTGCTTTGATGATCTTGGTTTTGATCGGGTTGTGATTCCCTGTCTTTGTGATGGTCACGGATGGATTCGATGTCAGCACGGAGTCATTCCCGTACCGGTGCCGGCAGTTGTAAACATTGTTCAGGAGGAAAAACTGACGATGCGTCAGACAGATGTGGAGGGAGAACTGGTCACACCCACCGGTGCCGCCATTGCAGCAGCCATAAAAACCGATGAAAAGCTGCCTTCGGAATATCAGATTCGCAAAGTAGGGCTTGGTGCCGGAAAACGGCAGTACGATTGTCCCGGCCTTCTTCGGGCTATGATTCTTCAGTATGAGGATAAGCTGTCATCAGAGAAAAACATATCGGACACCATATTCAAATTGGAGTCCAATATTGATGACTGTACCGGAGAATCCCTTGGATATGTCATGGAACTCCTCTTTGCAGCCGGTGCAAGAGATGTCCACTACACTCCCGTTTATATGAAAAAAAATCGTCCCGCTTATCAACTCAATGTGATCTGCAGTCGGGAAAAGATTGAAGAACTGGAAGACATCATTTTCCGGGAGACAACAACCATCGGCATCCGCCGCATGGAAATGGAACGCACCGTAATGACAAGAGAGATGGTATCAAAACAGACGCCCTGGGGAGAGGTGAAAATGAAAATCTGCCGCAAAGGAAATATTGAAAAGATTTATCCGGAATATGAAAGCCTGGCAGAAATATGCAGAATACACGGACTTTCTTACGGAGACGTTTATCACTTTGTTATGAATCATACGGATATATAAAAATACAGGGATATGTGTCAATTAATATAAAAACAACACATATCCCTGTATTTTTAACCTATTATCTACAGAACAAATGCTGTACAATAAAATAAAAAAGACATTGGCTGATCAGAGAAAAAGGGAAGAACAGATATGCTGGTAAATAGAGTGAAGGAAGAAGATGCTGCTGAATTGCTGAAGATATATGCTCCTTATGTGGAAAACACGGCCATAACCTTTGAATATACCATCCCATCGGTGGATCAATTCAAAAACAGAATCCGACAGATTTCAGCCCGATATCCATATATCAAAGCGGTTGAAAAAGGCGAGGTTCTGGGATATGCCTATGCCAATACCTTTAAAGACCGAGAAGCCTATGATTGGTCTGTGGAAACAACCGTTTACGTAGATCAGAACAAAAAGAGACAGGGAATCGGCAGATTCCTGTATCAGCAGCTGGAAAAATCCTTAATCGATATGGGAATCCTGAACATGAACGCATGTATCGCCTGTCCAATGGTTGAGGATGAGTATTTAACCAATGATAGTTACTATTTTCATAAAAATATGGGATTTGAACTGGCAGGACGATTTCACCGATCCGGATACAAATTTGGAAAATGGTACGACATGATATGGATGGAAAAAATGATAGGAGAACATCCGGATCAGCCCGGGAAAGTTCTTCATGAAAAATGGCATATTTAGCTGAATAAACGGTGAAAACTATGAAAAAGCGAATAACAATAATAGGGATATCCTTTATCCTCTTCGCGGGGGTTATCGCATTTCTGGTTCATTACAATCAGGAATGCTTCAATGGAAGCCGTATCAAAAATCCAGACTCCTATATGCTGGATATAAAAAAAATGAACGGAACCGATCTGCATACTTTGGAGCTTCAGAAAGGTCAATCCTTGTACGTTCATTTTGAAACCCAAAAAGGATCCATGTATATGGAAATCAAAGCACCGAACGAAACCTCGTTTTACAGCGGTAATGGGAAAGATATCATTGATTTTACCTTAGATGTTCCCGAAAGCGGTGTTTATACGATTGTTGTGGAAGCACGCCACTCAAAAGGACGGATAGAAATACAGAAAAACTCAAACAATTCATAAAAATCAAGAGAAGAAAGGCAGAGAGCATGAAAAAAAGGTTTTTTATACCAGCCTGCGTGTTAAGCATTACCGGCATTGTTTTTATTATATATGCCATGGGGCATCCGGAACTGTCATTTCCATGGAGTACGCAAATAACAAGTATTCTTTACGGACTATATGCAGACGCAGCAGTGATGTTGTTTTTGCTTGCATTTATGAAAAAAATATCCATTATGAATATTCTGACCATTATATTTGAAATGGGAGCCATTTTTTTTCTGGTTCAGTCTATTCTTCACGTTTATCCGGATGGTCATGCCAACTGGTATTTACCCATGGCACTCGGACTAAACAGTATTGCTATTTTTCTGAATTCATTCCAAACCTGGAAAAAATCGAAAGAAAACAAGGCAGAAACACGAATATCTGAAAAGCAGGAATAGAATAACTGAGATCCAACAAGACAGAAACACAAATATCTGAAAGGCGGGAATAGAATATCGAGAATAACTGAGAACCAGCAAGACAGAAACACAAATATCTGAAAAGCGGGAATAGAACATCAGGAATAACTGAGATCCAACAAGACAGAAACACAAATATCTGAAAAGCGGGAATAGAACATCAGGAATAACTGAGAACCAGCAAGGCAGAAACACAAATATCTGAAAAGCGGGAATAGAACATCGGGAATAACAGGGATCCAACAAGGCAGAAACACAAATATCTGTGAAACAAGGCTCGGGTGTGGCGTAGAAAATCAGGAACAGAAAGCACCGGGCTTTCATCATGAAGCAAAAAATCCTGCGGCAAACGATAGGAAACCGTACTGAGCTTTGCGAATTTCACGCGCGGACGAGGAGCAAACGTCCTTATGGCGAACGATGTCCGCGCGTATGAAACTGAAGCAAAGCGAAGGAAGGTGACGTGTTTGCCGCAGGATTTTTGCGCCATGATGATAAAGTCAGGGAACCCGACTTCCTGATTTTCAGGGGTGTTATGCTATGAAGAAGTACATGACAATGTAGTGGCAAAAACTTCCCCCCATAACAAACAAATGGAAAATCTCATGCATTCCAAAATTCGGATGCTTCGCATCAAATTCCGGATTCTTCTTTGCATAAATAACACCGCCAGCCGTATAAATCAATCCTCCGGCCAGCAGCCAACCGAAGGCACCGGAAGAAAGAGAAGACAGGAGGGAAGGGAAAGCAAGGATGCAAACCCAGCCCATGGAGATGTAAAGAATAGAAGAGAACCATTTCGGGCAATTAATCCAGAATGCTTTCAGTAGAATACCGGTAATCGCAATTCCCCATACCAGAAACAGCAATGGAAGTCCTGCAGCAGGAGGAAGAACGATCAGGCAAATCGGGGTATAAGAACAGGCAATCAGGATAAAAATCATAAAATGGTCAATGCGTTTCAGGATCAGATTTCCCTGGCCCGGCAGATTCAGTGCGTGATATATCGTACTTGCTCCGTAAAGGAACATAAGACCGTATATAAAAACAATCATACTGATCAAATGCAGCGGATTTCCGGATGCTTTCATCAGCAGCGGTGCACTTCCAAAAACAGAAGCAATGAGACCAATAAAATGGGTAATCGCACTTCCGGGATCCTTCAGTTGAAAAACAGGTTTTGTATTTTCTGCTACCATATGCAATACCTCACAATATAATATAAAACAACTTATAAAGAGTTACACATAAATACTTCATGTAGTATTTAAAACTACATATAATTTAACTCTTTTTATTATCCCTGTCAAGGGGATTGGAAAAGAAATAAATGGTATGGCAGCAAAAATACTTTTTCAACAAAACGGTATTTTTACAAAAAAGGCCTGTCATTAATCCGACTGGTTTCTGTTTTTAAACTCGTTCAAGAGAAGTCCGCTGTCCAAAACAAAATCACGAAAATGGCGGACAGCCGGAGTCATATAGCGATCTTTGCACCAGGCAATATGAATCTCACGATGGGGAATATGATTCTCAATGGTAAGGGCTTTCAAATCGGGATTGTTTGTTCCTGCAGCTTCTGAGACAAGAGCAACACCCAGACCGGCGGCAACGGCACCCTGGATAATCGGATCATTAATGGCTTCAAAAGCAATCAGTGGATGGATACCGACCTGCTGAAAAATATTGTCAATATGAGTTCGAATCTGACACTGGGGATGATAAGTGATAAAAGTTTCTCCGCCAAGTTTTGTCAGATCCACACTGTCCTGAAGGGCCAGAGGGTGATTTTTGGAAACAATAAGAACGGTCTCATGTTCTCCGATGGGAGAAGAAGTGATGTCCGGATGATTCAGGGGCGTAGTAATGGCAACATCCGTTTCTCCGAATAACAGTTGTCTCTCCAGATCTGTGGTGGAACCCTGGCTGAACTGGAAGCGATTCTGGATTTTTCCTGTATCAGCAAAAAAACGGGAAATCATATAGGGAACGAAATCGCTGAGGGAACTGAAGTGGGCAATTCGGATGATTCCCGTTTCTGAACTGATATAATCCTGGAGTCGTTCTTTCCCTTCATCCAGTGTGTTCAGAGCCTGGGAAACGTATTCCAGAAAAAAAGCACCGGAATTGGTAAGCTTTACATTGCGGCCATGGCGAATAAAAAGAGGTACATTCAGTTCTCTTTCCAGGTCAGTGATGGAATGGCTGAGGCAGGATTGGGAAATATTCAGACTTTGGGCAGCCTTTGTATAGTGTTCGTACTCTGCCGTGGTTTTAAAATAATAGAGCTGCTGCAGATTCATAAAAAATCTCCTTCTTATGTGTAACTTTCGAAGCAACTGTTTATCGCTCCGGACATATATCAAGATGAATGATAGTAACGCTATGAGCTGGGGGCAAACGGATTGGATTCCATGATAAACACAGATTTCTCCATGTATCATTCTCTCAAAATCCTTATATCATGATATTTTATGTATTTGTCTCATCCAAATCAATAGATTTTTTCGGATATATTCATACAAATGAGTTTTCGCGGATTTGCGATAAAAAACAGGGATAAAACTGCACAGTCTGATATATTTCCCTTTCCGTTCATTGGACTTTATTATGGTTTTATAGTATAATGTCGAATATGCGTAAACGAAGGAAGAAACCGGACGAATAAATCCGAGGGATGCCGCGTTTTTCATGATTATATTTTTTCTTCCGATAACGGCATAGAAAAAGGAAAAAATGAAAAGGAAGTAAGTTGAGTTATGATTTTTAAGAATGATAAAGAAAGCATGGAATGGAAGATTCTTCAGTACCAGTATCCCGATGCCGACTTGAGTTCCGACAAGACAGGATATAGTTATGCGGCCAACTGGCTGAAGATTCAGGTAAGTCATCAAAGAGAAGGATATGGTCCGGCAGTCTTTCGGGAAAGTTTTCTGTTGACTTATGAACTGAAAGAACTCATTGATGCTATGCGACGAATCTATGAAGGAGAAGAATACTATTATAAAGCAGAATTTGTTGAGCCGGTGCTGGAAGTTGAGATCAACCGTCACCGTGATGAATTCTATGTATGCTTCGACCTTTATTTCGAAAACTATGAAATGATGGTAGCCGACAACCTGTCGGAAGAAGAACTGAAGAAGCTTATTGATCAGTTGGAGGCACTGCTGGAAGAATATCCGGAACGATAAAAGAAAATTCAGGGAATAAACCCGACATAACCGAACATAAGAACAAAACTAGAAATGCTCCCCTTCCGTGAAAGTGGGAAAGACCGATATAGAACAGAATCTCAAAAAGAAAAGGGTTTTTGTTTCATCGTCTTATCCATTAGTGGAATGGGAGCATTGTTGTATTATTCAAACAGACATATCCAGATAGGAAGGAGAATGGATTGATTAGTCTGCCAGATAGTTTTTCATGGATTTCAAGGCATTTTTTTCCAATCTGCTTACCTGCGCCTGGGAAATATGAATTTCATCCGCAACTTCCATCTGAGTCTTTCCTTCAAAAAAACGAAGCTTTACGATATTTTTTTCCCGATCCGGGAGACGGCTGATGGCTTCATTCAAAGAAATCGTCTCAACCCAGTGATCCTCCTTGTTTTTCTTGTCGCTGATCTGATCCATAACATAGAGGGCATCCCCGCCTTCCGTGTAAACCGGCTCATAGAGGCTTACGGGATTTTGTACCGCATCCATGGCCATGACAATATCTTCCGGTGAGATTTCCAGAACGGCAGCAATTTCCTGAAGAGTCGGTTCTTTTTGATTTTTTCTGGTCAATGCCTCCCGGGCGGAGATCGCCTTATAGGCAATATCACGAAGGGATCGGCTGACGCGAATGCTGTTATTATCCCGAAGATACCTTCGGATTTCCCCTATTATCATTGGAATGAAAATGGGAGGTAGAAATCAGGACAAAAGCCCATGAAACATAAATAAAGCCGAAAAGACAAAACCGCAAAGGAAAAAACGCAAAGATAAAGCCGATAAGAAAAAACTGCAAAGAAAAAACTGCAAAGATAAAACCGCGGTAAACAGCTTCGGTGACAGAACCAGCGAAAAACGTGAATTCCGGAACGCTTATTCCTGAATATGTTCCAGACCCTGATTCATGATTGTCAGTACATGGTGGTCAGCCAGGGAGTAGTAGATGGTACGGCCATCCCGGCGGAAACGAACCAGTTGACTTTGCTTCAGAATACGAAGCTGATGGGAAACAGAGCTTTGGGACATTCCGATGGTGTCAGCAATATCCTGTACACATTTTTCATTTTCCAGAAGGGTGTAAAGAATTTTAACCCGGGTTGGATCCCCAAATATTTTGAAAAGTTCGGCTAGGTAATACAGTTCATCATCACTGGGCATCGTAAAGTTTGTAGTCATAGTATTCTCTCTTTCTTGCATCCGATTTCCTGGTATCAGACGATAGGAATATGAAAACGTTCCAGTTTCTCCTTCAGATCCTCTGTGGGATTCTCTGAATTCTGGCTGATTCTGTTTCGAATCTCCATCATACGTTTATCTGTGGCCGCGATGGTTTCTGCACATTCTGTAAGCTCATTGACAATAGAATCCTCATCATCCACTGATTTTTTATATTTCAACTGGTGTTCCAGACTGGCCCAGAAATCCATGGCAATGGTACGAATCTGAATTTCCACTTTCATGATTTTTGTCTGATCTGAGAAGAAAACAGGAATTTCCACGATCAGATGGAGACTGCGGTAACCATTTGGCTTGGGATTTTTAATATAATCCTTTGTTTCCAGCAGACGAATGTCATCCTGGCTTGTCAGCATGGCGGCAACGGCATAGATGTCATCAATAAAAGAGCAGATAACGCGGATTCCTGCCACGTCCTTGATATTATTCTCGATAGCATCTACAGTAATCGGAAGATCTTTTTTGCGCAGCTTTTTAATAATGCTGGCAGGTTTTTTGATCCGGTAACTGATAAATTCAATAGGGTTTCTTTTATAACGAAGAGAAAGATCTGCGTTTAAAACTTCCAGTTTGGTACGAACTTCACGGATGGCACAGCTATACATCATCATCAGTTCCTGGAAATCGATCAGTTCATTGACAAAATAAGAATTATTTTCTGCTATAGTATCAATTTGTTCATAGTTTACATCGTTCAGGCTGGCGAGTCCCGGACGATGTCTTTCAGGTAATTGACTCATTATTTGTTCCTCCAATCGTCCTGAAAAGCTGCATGATTCCGACCGGTATCCTTCTGCCGCAAACGGGCTTCATGGGTGCGAAATCAGCACAGGACAATGTCTGTAGTACTTTTCCGTGTCAGGAATGGTTCTTGACCACATGTAAAATAATTTTAACAGGCTTTGAAAGAGAATGCAATAATGCCTATCGAAAGCCTTTATTAAAAAATCATAAGGAAAGATAAAAAAAGAAATAGACAGAGTTCTTGTCTCTTATGGCTGCTGTGTGATATACTAAGCTTCATGAATGCGTTCTTCCGGAATACAGGAGGAGAAAATCGAAATGATAAAAGGAAAATAAGAACCTCTTTGGAAAACGAGAGAGGTGATAAGGAGAAAAACATGAATAAAAAAGTAAGAACAAGATTTGCACCGAGCCCCACCGGTCGTATGCATGTAGGAAATCTGCGGACAGCATTGTATGCGTATCTGATCACACGTCATGAAGGCGGAGATTTTATTCTGCGGATTGAGGATACGGATCAGGAACGTTATGTGGAAGGTGCTGTGGATATTATTTATCGTACTCTCCAGTCTGCAGGGCTCACTTATGATGAAGGTCCGGACCGTGAAGGAACTTGCGGACCTTATGTTCAGAGCCAGCGTCAGGCTGCCGGTATCTATCTCCAGTATGCCAAAGAACTGATTGAGAAAGGTGAAGCTTACTATTGTTTTTGCGATAAGGAAAGACTGGAATCTCTTCATCAGACCATCGATGGAAAAGAGATTTCCATGTACGATAAGCATTGCCTGAGTTTGAGTCAGGAAGAAATTCAGGCCAATCTGGATGCCGGAAAGCCTTACGTAATCCGTCAGAATATTCCCAGAGAAGGAACGACGACTTTTCATGATGAGATTTACGGAGACATTACCGTGCCCAATGCAGAATTGGATGATATGATTCTGATCAAATCGGATGGATATCCCACCTACAATTTCGCCAATGTAGTGGACGATCATCTCATGGGAATCACCCACGTTGTTCGCGGTAATGAGTATCTTTCTTCTTCACCCAAATACACCCGTCTCTATGAAGCATTTGGATGGGAAGAACCGGTATACGTTCATTGCCCTCTGATCACTGATGAGAATCACCAGAAGCTGAGTAAGAGAAGCGGCCATGCTTCCTATGAAGACCTGCTGGAACAGGGATTTCTGGAGGAAGCGGTAATTAATTTTGTAGCTCTTCTTGGCTGGAGTCCCGAAGATAATCGGGAAATTTTCACTCTGGATGAGTTGATAAAGGCCTTTGACTACCGTCATATGAGCAAATCTCCGGCTGTCTTTGACATGACAAAGCTTCGTTGGATGAACAGTGAATATATCAAAGCCATGGATACCCAGCGTTATTATGAAAAGGCAATGCCGGTGATTCGTTCTGTCATCAAAAAAGAGATGGATCTGGAGAAAATTGCAGACCTGATGAAGACGAGAATTGAAGTATTTCCTGATATTGCAGAACCCATTGATTTCTTCCAGGAATTGCCGGAATATGATGTGGCCATGTATACTCATAAGAAAATGAAGACGAACAGTGAGAATTCCCTGGAAGTTCTGAAGGATCTGCTTCCTCGTCTGGAAGAGCAGGAAGACTACAGTATGGAGGGAATCAAGAACCTTCTTATGGGATATGTGGAAGAGAAGGAACTGAAAAACGGCAGAGTTCTTTGGCCGGTTCGTACGGCAGTATCCGGAAAGCAGATGACTCCCGGCGGAGCCTATGAAATCATGGAAATCCTGGGTAAGGAAGAGTCTTTGCGGAGAATTCGTATTGGTATTGAAAAATTGGAAGCTGCTGTATCAGAACAGTAATAACCGATATTCATATGGATAAAGACAGGAAAATGGGCATGGTGTCATGCCCATTTTCTGATGATAAAACAACAAGTCATTCTTAAGGCAAAACAAGGTATTATGGACTAACAAAAGATATAAAAACAGCAGAGGAAAGGAGCAGATGTATGGGATTCAGTTTGGCACAGGAAGAAGCCATCCATCACGGAAAGGGACCGGCCATGGTTCTGGCGGGACCCGGATCCGGGAAAACCATGGTAATTACTCATCGGGTAAAATATCTGGTGGAAGAATATGGAATCGATCCGTCCTCCATTCTGGTGATTACTTTTACGAAAGCAGCAGCAGACGAAATGAAAAGTCGATTTCAGCGATTGATGGAAGGGAAATATTTGCCCGTAACCTTTGGAACGTTTCATGCGGTTTTCTTCAAAATACTAAAACATGCCTATTCCTTTTCGGCGGCGAATATCATACGACCGGAACAGAAATATAATTTTTTAAAGGAAATTCTGGAAGACAGCAACCTGGATATGGAAGATGAAAAGGATATGATTCAGAAGCTGGAAAGTGAAATCAGTGCAGTTAAGGGAGATCGGCTGTCTTTGGAATGTTATTATTCTCAATCCTGTCCGGAGGAAATCTTTCGGGAAATTTATCGGGATTACGAATTGCGGCTTCATAGAGCAGGGCTTATTGATTTCGATGATATGATGAAGCTCTGTTACGAGCTGTTTTCTGAACGGCCGGATATCCTCTCTGCCTGGCAGAAAAAATATGCCTATATTCTGATTGATGAATTCCAGGATATTAATCGGATTCAATATGAGATTGTCCGGATGCTGGCCCGTCCCGGGAATCATTTGTTCATTGTAGGGGATGATGATCAGTCCATTTATCGATTTCGTGGTGCCAAGCCGGAAATTATGTTGGGATTTCCCAGGGATTATCCTTCCTGTCATCAGATTCTGCTGGATATTAATTATCGATCCGTTCCTGCTGTGGTGGAAGCCTCTTCCCGTCTCATCGCTCAGAATTCTTCACGTTTCCCGAAAAAGATCCGGGCATGTCGGACAGGGCAGGAGTTGGTGACAGTTTTTTCTTATTCGAATCTTCTGGAAGAAAATGATCAGGTCATCAGAAAACTCCAGAACTATCAGCGTCAGGGAATTCCTTATGAGGAAATGGCTCTGCTGTATCGGACCAACATTCATCCACGGGTAATGGCCGAACAGCTCATGCGATGCCATATTCCTTTTCAGATGGGAGAGGTAGCTCCCAATCTTTATGAACATTGGATTTCCAGGGACATATTAACATATATGCTGATTGCCGCAGGAAGCCGAAGTCGCGGAGATTTCCTTCACATTATTAACAGACCAAAACGGTATATCTCCCGGAATGCCTTTCCGGATCCCCAGGTGTCCCTGGAAAAGCTCAAGGAAACGGTGAAAGATAAGGATTGGGTTCTTGAACGGGTGGAGCGTCTGGAATACGATCTGAACATGATTTCCCGTATGCGTCCCTGGGCTGCTGTTAACTATATTCGTAAGGCAGTGGGGTATGATGATTTTATCAGGGAATATGCTCAGCAGAAAAAAATGCAGGAGGACGAGTGGATGGAGGTTCTGGATGAACTCCATGAGAGCGCGAAGCCCTTTTCCTCTTTGGATGAGTGGCTGGAGTATATCCGGGAATACAGCAGAAATCTGCAGGAAAAGAAAAAGGAGGAAAAGCAGGATAGAAAAGGCGTATCCATCATGACTATGCACAGTTCCAAGGGATTGGAGTATCAGGTTGTCTTTATTATGGATGCCAATGAAGGAATTACCCCTCATAAAAAAGCTGTTTTGCAGTCGGATATGGAAGAAGAAAGGAGGCTGTTTTATGTGGCCATGACCCGGGCAAAAAAATATCTCCATATTTGTTATTCCAGAGAACGTTTTAATCGGGAGATGCCCATGTCCCGGTTTGTTCAGGAACTGGGAATTCCTCCGGAGACAGACAAACATGAAGAGGGAACAGCAGGGAAGAAAGCCAAACAGCGAAGAATAGAATAGCTGCATAGAGTAAGGTCAAACAGAAAAACACGCTGCACCCAGCCCTTAAGCTGAATGCAGCGTGTTTTTTGGTAACCAATCATGTTTGTCAGATGTTTGATTTGTGTTATTAGTCGGACAGAAGAATTACTCTTCGTCTGCATCAACCAGCTCATCGTAATCCAGTTCATCTAAAAGTTCATCGTAACGATCGGCAACAGCTTCAAATTCTTCGTCATCCACAATATTGTCCAGAGTTACTTCGCCGTTTTCGTCCTCGCTGAAACGATAGAGGAAAACTTCGCCTTCTTCATCATCCAGCTGAGAAGCAGGCAGCAGAGCAACGTACTGGCGATTCAGAAGGGGAAAGCGGGCAAGAACCACACACTCCATCTCAGTACCATCTTCCAATTCCAGAGTGATGATAACCTCTTCGTTTTCGGTGTAACTTTCTTCGATTTTGCTCATAGTCTTTTCCTTTCATAAATGGGAGGCAGGGAATGAGAGATGCCGGCGGGCTGATATCTCAACATTTTGCCGTTTTTATTTTTGATTTCAGAAGGAAACGGAGATGACAGTACCTGGGAATTCTGTTCCAGAATCTGAGTTTCCGGGCTTCTGAAAAATAGCATAGATATGGGTGGATTAAACATTGAAACGGAAGAGGATCACATCCCCGTCTTTTACAACGTAATCTTTTCCTTCCAGGCCAACCAGTCCTTTTTCTTTGGCTGCTGCATAAGTGCCTGCATCCAGAAGATCCTGGTAATTAACAACCTCTGCACGGATAAAGCCGCGCTCGAAATCGGAATGGATCTTTCCGGCTGCGCCCGGAGCCTTCGTTCCTTTCTTGATGGTCCATGCTCTTGTTTCCTGCTCACCGGCGGTAAGGTAGCTGATGAGACCCAGCAGATGGTAGCTGGCCGTAATGAGTTTGTCCAGACCGGATTCGGAAAGGCCAAGATCTTCCAGGAACATTTTCTTCTCATCTTCTTCCAGCTCGGAAATCTCCTGTTCAATCTGAGCACAGACAACAAATACTTCGCTGCCTTCCTCTTTTGCGAATTTTCGTACTTCTTCCACCAGATCATTGGATGCAGCATCATCAGCCAGATCTTCTTCTGCCACATTGGCAGCGTAAATAACCGGTTTGTAGGTCAGCAGATCCAAAGAGGCAATAAAAGCAGCTTCGTCTTCATCGGCAGCTTCCATACTCTTTGCCATCTTGCCGTCTTCCAGCCAGGCTTTCAGTTTCTTGAGAGTTACCAGCTCTGCAGCCAGAGATTTGTCGTTCATGGCACTTCTGGTTGTCTTTGCAATTCTTCTTTCCAGAATTTCCAGATCGGAAAAAATCAGTTCCAGATTGATGGTCTCAATATCGCGCAGAGGATTTACGCTTCCGTCTACGTGGACCACATTGGTGTCTTCAAAGCAGCGTACTACGTGAACAATGGCATCCACTTCACGGATATGAGATAAGAACTGGTTTCCCAGACCCTCACCCTTGCTGGCACCCTTTACCAGGCCGGCAATATCAACGAATTCAATAACAGCGGGAGTCACCTTGCGGGAATTATACATATTGGCAAGAAGACCAAGACGAAAATCAGGAACAGCAACCACGCCTACGTTGGGATCGATGGTACAGAACGGGTAGTTGGCGGATTCTGCGCCTGCTTTTGTCAAAGAATTAAACAAGGTACTTTTTCCCACATTGGGAAGTCCTACGATTCCTAATTTCATGTATATACTCTCCTTCTAAGATATACAATCTCTTTCGATTTTATTATATATGTAATAAGAATAAGGCAGGAAATAAACCTGTCTTTGAAAAAATGAAAACTGGACATACAGAAACATTCTCCATTATAACATGGTGAGTTGGAATTCTCAATAGCTATTCTAAATCCAAATCTCTTAGCCATGTCGGGAATAGTGGAGGGCATATAAAACTTATTATTTATAGAGAGAATGATCGAATTGATACAATTATTTGAGAAATGGAAGCCGGTGGAGAGACTGGCAATAATTTCTTTTTGGCATATGTCGATTATAATTGACATATACCAAAAAGAAATCTATACTATTTGAGATGAGAAGCATGGAGGGAGGTAGCATATATGATGTATCTGATTTGTTGTCTGGTAACCTTTGCTGCCTGCATTCTCGGGACGATCTGCGGCATGGGAGGCGGTATTATTATCAAACCGGTTCTGGATGCCACTGGTGTCATGTCAGTTGCTGCGGTTACTTTCCTTTCCGGATGCACGGTTATTGCCATGTCCTGTTGGAGTGTTGGTAAAGCTGCCATCAAAAAAGAATCGGTGTTGGATATCCATACCACGCCTTTTTTGGCTGTCAGTGCAGCGTTGGGTGGTATGGCAGGAAAACAACTTTTCAATTTTGTTGCTTCGTGGTTTGCTGACAGAAATATGGCAGGAGGCGTGCAGGCTTGCCTTTTGTTTTTTGCGACTTTTGTTACGTTGATGTATACTATAAAAAAAGACAGTTTCCACTCAAAGAGCATTCAGTCGCCGGCAGTTTCCATTGTGATTGGTCTTCTTCTTGGATTACTGGGGGCATTTCTGGGGATCGGAGGAGGTCCCTTCAACGTGGCTGTTCTTTGTTACTTTTTTTCCATGGCTGCGAAAAAGGCAACCCAGAACAGCTTGCTTATTGTGCTTTTCAGTCAGCTGGCAAGTACACTTCAGACTGTCTTTACCACCGGTGCACCGCAGCTTGATCCTGTTCTGATGGCCGGAATGATTGCAGTGGCCCTGGCTGCCAGTGAAGTGGGAAGGAAGATCAACCGAAAGATCAGTGAGCGTCAGGCTGTGTTTTGCCTGGAGAGCGCTATGATATTGATCATGGGAATCAGTATATACAATATGTTCAAATTTTTCAGGTAAATAAACCAAGGAGGTTGTTTCTATGTTATTGAAAGAAAGAGCGGGCTATTACTACTATACATTGGATAAAGGATGTGCCGAGGCGATTCTCATGGCAGCCAACGAGGTATACAGCCTTGGTCTGACGGATTCAGAAATGGGGCTTTTTGCCGGTTTTCGTACCGGTATGGGCTGCGGCAGTACCTGTGGAAGCCTGACCGGTGCCATTGGTGTTTTGAGCAAAAAATACAATCAGCGGGATGACCTGAAAGAGCTGTGTGCCGGATTTGTCGAGGCGTTTGAACAGAAACTGGCTTGTGGATCCATCGGTTGTGACGTTCTGGCTGCTCGTTATAAGACGGAAGCGAGCCGCTGTCGGACTGCCGTAGAACTGACAGCAGAAGCTTTGGAAGAGTATATTGATAAACTGGAAGGCCGTACTGTTGTTTCCCTGAATGAAGGTTGTACCTTAAGGCCGGAGGATATAAAACGGGTCAAAGGTCTGGGCTTTTTGCATCATAAGGGAACCAACAAATTTAATGGCCGTATTATCACCCGTAACGGCCGCATTACCAATGAAGAGTGTCAGGTCATTGCCGAGGCTGCCAAACTGTACGGTGACGGACACATGATGTTTACCACCCGACTGACAGTAGAAGTTTCCGGTATTGATTATAAAGATATTGATGCTTTCCGTGCATTCGTAGGGAAGGCCGGTTTGGAAACCGGAGGTACCGGCAGTAAGGTACGCCCTGTGGTTTCCTGTAAAGGTACTACCTGCCAGTATGGTCTCTGTGATACATACGCTTTGAGCAATGAAATTCACGAGCTTTTTTACAAGGGCTATTCCGATGTTTCCCTGCCCCACAAATTCAAAATTGCAGTGGGAGGCTGTCCAAATAACTGTGTGAAGCCGGATCTGAATGATCTGGGAATCGTGGGTGCCCGGGTTCCCGGCTATGATCCTTCCCAGTGCAAGGGATGTAAGAAGTGTCAGATTGTGACTGCCTGTCCCATTCATGCAGCGAAGCTGGAAGATGGACGTCTGGTGATTGATCCTAAGCTTTGCAACAACTGTGGCCGTTGTGTGGGCAAGTGTCCCTTCCATTGCAACGATGAGGGCATGTATGGATGGAAAGTATATGTGGGCGGCCGTTGGGGCAAACGTGCAGCTCACGGTCAGATGCTGAGTAAGACATTTACAGATAAGGCTGAGGTACTGAACGTGGTGGAGAAAGCGATTCTCCTGTTCCGCGATCAGGGTGTGTCCGGTGAGCGTTTTGCCGATACCATTGAAAGA